>NZ_PNDP01000001.1:0-316844 GCF_005886415.1 Pseudoalteromonas sp. S327
TTTCACACAGTCTGGGCACATATGTGACAGTCAGATTTGATCGAGTTCTATTATTAGAATCTAACAGAGCAAGTTAAAGCCTATTTATGTAAGGCATTCAAAAGCATAATGTTTTCAGCAAGAACAGCTTCATATTTCTCTCGGTATTCGAGCACTTTTTGTTTTTCTTTTGATAGTTTTGTTTCAAGTTCGAGAATTGCTGAAGGCTTTGATTCTTTCGCTCGATCAATTTCGGAAATCAGGGCTTTAAAGATGGGCCTAGATCTCTTAATGCTCCCTTTTTTTCGCCCTGCTTCGAGTGCTACTGAATCATTGGTAATTTTTGTGCCTTTTGGAACATTTATAGGAGAGCCAGATTTTAAACGTTCTAGTGCCTCGAAATAGTCCAGAATAGTGCTCATTGTCTTCTCCTAATATAGTTTTGCATTCTTTTAAGATCGAGTAACTGTTCATGCTCAAACTTGTATTCAATTGAAGATGGTTGAAGGGTTTTAACAAAAGACTCAAAGTGGATTATTGTATTTTCAAGCTTACTAGGCTTAATAACCGCTTTATCACAATCTATACATGCAGAAACTGCTCGCAAAGCTCTTTTGTTACATTGAGTTGTTGAAAGGCATGCTCCTAGAGGGGTAGGGGTGTAAGCTATTATTCCCTCTTTAAATCTTTTTATTATTTCTTCACGTTTAATAATATGAGGGGGGATTATATTTTCTCCCTTATAGTACTTTTCAATATATCTCCCTGATGTTCCCTCTAATCTCTCTGTAGAACCTAATATGTCCTTTATAAAAAATAATGCATCCGCAACGGGTTTTACACTGTTGATTTCTGCTATGAAATGCTCCTTGTTGTCTTGCATAAAGAAACTCAGTTGTGCACCGGAGCCTTTTGCATAAAACAGCGTCATCTGGTTAGTTAAGTGTTTTAGCTGGTGTTTTAACGAGGGTAGAGAGACTAATCCAGATTGGGCTATGTAAAAAGCCAAGCTACGCCTGAATTGGTGTGTAGCCAAAGGCCAAGTTTTTCCTAATTTGTATTTCTCTTCTATGGACCAGTTTCTGGTTGGGCATAACATACTCAGCTCGGCCAAGTCCTCTTCGCAAATCACTAAACTTCCCTCAAAAAGCTTTAATAGCTTCGCAAGTTCCTGGCTTGATTGAAATGAGCTGACAGAATCAGTATCGATAGAATAGAAAGTACGACCAATATGCTTGACGTTTGTGAATAGGTAGAGTGAATTCGGATTACTTAAATTGCAGGCCGCAGCAACTGAAGATGTGATCTGCTTACAAATGTTTATTCCATCGATTGCTTCTGGTGCAATAATCCACCTAGATTTTTTAGCGGACCTTGATAGCTTTGTGGTTACTCCTTCAAGAAAATAAAATTTCTTACCATCATATACATCCTCTTTTAGACAGTCATATTTCAAAGATATGACCTCGCTCCTTCTCATTCCTGAAAATATATGAATTTGAATTCTAACAATATTTTGAATTAATTTAATGAAGCTGCCGAGCTGTGTCATAGATTTTACATTGAAATGATGAAAGAGTGCAGCTAATTGGAATTCGCGAATTGCTTTATTAAAAGTCGGACGGTAATTTCTAGGTTTCCCGCAATTATTTGCCTCAAAGTATTCATACTGAGTTGTTTCTGATCTCCCCAGCAGGCGATCGCGTTGGACAGTATCAATAAAGTTAAGCAGGTTATCTTTATGATCTAGTATAAGTTCAAGTTTATTATTTAATACCGTGATAACTCTAGAATATAGCCTTGAGGGAATAACTGCTGTCTGAACTATTTCATCATGGTTCCCTGGAGTATGGTGCGCAAGAAAAAGTACAAACTCTTTATTTATAGGTTTAAGTCCAGTTCGTTTCTCCCCTAAAGCAATCAAGCAACTTAATAAGCAAGGAAGAATTCTTAGAGCTTTCGCTGGAAAGGAGGATAGTTCATTTTTTATAAGGCTTTCGCTTTGAATGAAATCAAAGAGTGAGTATTCCTTATGCTCAATAGTTTTCAGTATCGTCCTAATTAATACGGAGTAAGAAATGACTGTGCCCACAGATTTTATACTATTGCTTCCCTGATTTGGCGCTAGATAGATGATTATAAATATCAACCATTTGTAACATTCTACGTTTTTTCCATATGTATCATTATCTTTAGTGCTCCATGATTTAAAATGGATTCTATTGTTTCCAAGGAGAGTTAATTTATATGGTGATAAGTCCCAGCAATCATCCATATATTTTGATAGAACCTTCCCGCCCTCCTCACGACTAATTACAAACTCATTTGTTGGTCTAGGGTATTTATATATGCTTTTTACCATAGGGTTGTAGTTGTCAGGTTCACCGCCTATTTCGTAAATACTGGATTGGTAAGATGGCATTAAATTGCTCCAATTAATGAGAGAAGATCTAGTTTTTGCTGCCAGTAAGGAGAGAGCTCTTCGCTGCTAATCATGTTTTTTATTCCACCTAAGTCATCATTACTTATTAACTGCTTACTTATGGCTTCATTGACTAGTTCATCAATCCTAAAAAGGACCTCTGAAAACAGTTTGTCAAAATGCTCTTTAGAGCTAGCTAATTTTTTTGTCTCAAGGATTACGTACTTCATACTCAATAATTTATGAATATCTTCTCTATCGGCGTGGTAAGCATAATGCTCGCAGAATAAGCAGAGCTCGAAAGATTTACAGTCCGGCTTAATTGAAGAGTGACTAGTTTCTGGGTTGTGTAAATCAGTGCAATTCCCTGATGGTGTTGGTGTGGTCATAATCTCTGCACGATTGACTAGTCTTTTATAGAATTTTTGAAATTCTTTTGTGGCGATCCCAATTGAAACATTTCCATAGCTTTTTATCAGAGTTGTAGGTGTATTCTGGAGTAGATCGGATGTTGTTTTGATGTCCCCTCGAGTTTGTTCTAATGCTTTGACACCTTTGTATGCTCTCCATGCTCTTGGAGAAATTGGCTTACATCCGATCAAATGAGCTAGCTGCTTTCTTGTTAGATTAGTTAGGTAGTCTCGATTCATTCCTTTCATGGTAACTTTTCCATTGAAATGACACACAAATAGTTTGGGGTAATCGTTTCCATCAAGAATAAAGCTTCGTAGCTTCAAGAAAAGCTTGAAAGTCGGAAGAAATGTGCTGGTTATTTCGAAGTTTTGGGTTTTGCCTTTAGCACGTTGTTTTATGGTCTTAAAGCCTTGGCATGTATTTTTTGTAATGAACTCTTCGGACCAGGTCATTTCGAAAGCTTGTTTTGAGTTCATCCCAGTATTTGCGAGAAATAAATTGTAAAAAGCTGCTTGAGCGTAGTTAAATAAAAAAATACGAATGTAATGTCGTGGTGTTGTATTTACTTGATTCTTTAGAGTTATTGCACTTTTGACGGCGGTTTGCGCAGCATACTTTTTGAAGGTTCCATCGTAAAAGTGCTCAATTTCTTCGGGTTGTGAAATGCGTCCATTGAGATAGTCGTATGCATAATATTTATTTGGCCAATTTTGCCTTGATTTTAGCATTGCTTCAGTTGCGAAAACTTTTTTCTGTGGCATAAGCCAAATTGATTGGTTTGTAAGTTCCAATAAGTAAGGCAGTGGCTTTTGATTAATTAAAATGTCAGATATTTGATTCAAAATTTGCTCATAGCACTTGAGCTGATGCATCACGTCTTTATTAAGTGGCGAGACTGTTGAGTTGACTGAACTCATGTTCTTTTTAAGTAAAACAAGGCCTTCAATAAGCATTGATTGATCTACGCCTAGGCTGGATGCAAGCCATTTAATTGCATTATTTTGAGCAGTAACAGCGGTCAAGATGCTTCTGGAATGTACCCTGAGAAGTCCTTTTTGATACTCAATAAAAGCAATTACAGTTGTATTTGCTTTTTTTTCGTTACTAAAAAAATGGCTGTGTCCAGAGCTGTCACACCAATCAATAAAACGCCCGAAATTTTTCAACTCTTGAATTAAGGAGGACTCTTTTTTCCCTGAAGTCAGTTCAAGGATTATCTTATCAAGCAAGTTCTCTATTCTTACCTTTCTATGGTCCAGAATACTGTCAAGGCGAACTAGTCTTTGGCTACGATTTGCTCTTAGTCGATTTTGATAACACCAAGCTCCAATGTCTAAAGGATTGGCTCGACTTTCAAATTTAATAGCTAGTGTTGAGTAATCAAAAATATTTACAGTGTCCGAAAGTGCCCCTTGGATCAGATCTTTGATGTCTATTACCGTTAATTTTCGGTTATTAAAACCATTAGGCATTGTCGGCTAGTTCCCTTAGGAAGTTTTCATAGTTGTTTTGCGCCTGGGTTAGGTTCTTATTTTTGACGCGGTAATTAAGGTAGCCCTCGGTTGTTTCAAGCTTTTGGTGACCCATTCGCTCTCGAACTAGCATTAGTAAGTCAAATCGAGAAATGTCACCTTGCTCCAAGTTATCAGTAAATTGTTCTATCAAGTTAAGTCCAAATGTAGCTCTTAGATCATGAAATCTAAATTTAAAATCATGTCCTATCTTTTGAAGTTCTGTAGATAAAGTCGTTTTGATGAATTGTCTGATAGCGTCCCCCCGTGGAGGGGATCTATATGACGCTATTTGAGGGTCCTTCTCAGAGATGTAATAGGGTTTTCCACTTTTGGTTAAAAACAAATATTGGGATTGTTCATCATCTTTATAGTGCGGAGAATTAGCTTTGCGATTGATAGCCCTTGGAGATTGCGCATAAGTAATCAGCTTTTCCATCACCCATAGAGGGATAAAGATAGTCATACGTTTGTTAAACTTAGTTTCGACTAATGTGGAGTTTCCCGCATGTACTATACAGAGGCCCATATATGTATTCGATAAACTTAAGTCTCCGCGCCTTATAGTACATACGCTCTGCACTCTAGCCCCAGAAGTCAGGGCAATTAGAAAGATGAGAGTCATTTCAATATTTCCACACGCGTTTAGAGCAATGGCTAGACTTCGTTGTTCCGGTTTTGTTAGAGGTTTTAGTTTTCCGCCGTCATTAATGCCATCAGTTGCATATTGCTCCTGCACTCTAAGCGATAGATCTGTTTTTTTTACTGATTTAGATTGAGTGAAGCCAAAGTTGTCATGGAAAGTAATAAACCTTTCCGACTCGTTCCAAGGAGGATATTCAGGTTGAAATGTTGGTTGCTTTAGTAGCCAACGATAAAAGCCGATAATGCTACTCATTTTTCGTTTGGCTGTACTGGTAGCTATCTTCTTATTTCTGATTTCTTCAACCAAATAGGCTCTAAATCTGTAAGTGGGTCTGTTTATTCTTCGCTTGGGGAAAAAGTCATGACTAATTTCTTCAGTATCAAGAAATCGTTTAAACGTTACTAGATCGTTTGCGATTGACTCTAAGGTTTTTGGGCTGGGGGTATTGATATGCTCTAGTTTACTAAGTAGATAAAGATTTGCTGGAGGCCAAGGAATTCCGGACTCTGTAATAATTACAGGAAAGTGGGAGTAGCTAGCAATAGGGAAGTTATCTGCTTCAGCTTTTTCAACTGTGAAGGAGGAATTATCAAAAGCAAGGTTGCTTTTTATCTTGGGTGTATAGAGCGTCAATGCACGTAACACTACTTTTGAGACTGCGGACATTAGCGGCCTTAAAGTGGATTGTTAATCTAGTCAGTCTAGTACAAGGCTAAAGATTGTCCATTTTTTGAACTTCTAATATTCGCTAAAGTTAATTAACTATAGTGTACATCATCACCTTCGTAATCGTGACGATAGTAAGGTTGGCGCTCGGGAACAAAATGGTTAAAGTGGCTTTCCATATCCATGCGCACTGTTGGATCGGCGTTTTCGTTTATGGTTAAACTTGCCGATGTGTGCTGAATAAACAAATGTAATAGGCCAACTTTATAATTGGCCAGCTCGCTCAGCTGCGCGAGTATTTCATCATCAATTAAATGAAATCCTCGAGCACGCGGTTTTAAGGTTATTTGAGTTTGTTGCCAGCTCATAACTTATCAAAGCTAACTTCTATATTTGCATCGCCTGCATCACAGCTAAATGGCATGATTATTTTTTTGCCCTTACTTTTATGTGTGATGGTGTGGCCTTTACCTGCAACTACAATTGGCGTAGCCATATCAAAGTCATAGCCTTTTTCGCCGAGTAAGTTTTTAGCTCCACCGGTAACCATATTAGTAATTTCCCCAACCATATCAGTTACTTCATCGTCTATGTTGTCAGGGCGCTCACCAAGCATGCGTTCCATGATAGTCAGAGCTAAGTTTTCATCAAAGGTAATTGAAAATGAGCCACGAGTTTGCGCGCCCACCATGCCAATTAAACCAGATACATCGCCACAGGCGACTTCGTCTGTTTTAATACGCGGCTTACCTGGTTTTAACTCGGTTTGTGCCATTGTAGATAACACATTGATCAAAGAAGATAAAAATGGATTAATGAACTCAACATTCATGTTAGGTACTCTTAAAATTGGTGCTAAAGTGGCTATCTAAATATGAGTATAGCTTTAAAACAAACTTTGGGTTTAGCTTCTACAAGACTCACACTTACCGTGTGCTTCAATAGTTTGCCCTGATACAACAAAGCCGCTTTCTGCAGCTAAGTTGTTTAGCTCGTGAGAAATAACCGTAGAGTGCAGCTCTTTTACAAAGCCACAACTGTCACAAATTAATAGCTGCACAGGATGAATATGATCAAAGTGATGGCAAAGCATAAATGCATTGGTGCTTTCTATTTTGTGAATAAAGTCCAGCTCTGATAAAAAGTCTAGCGCACGGTAAATTGTTGCAGGTTTTGCGCCTGTTTCTGTTACTTTTAATTGCTCAAGTAAATCGTACGCCCCAACGCCGCCTTGGGCGCTAGCTAATAGGCGAAATACTTTTTCGCGGATAGGCGTAAAACGCGCACCACGGTTGTCACAAACTTGTTTTGCTTTACTTACGAGTGATTCTATATTCATCATTCTCTTATCCTTACGCTACCGTGATATACTAACATACTGTGTTGTACTTGCAGCGTTTTTATTAAACACTTTTTATCTAGGAACCCCATTAATGCATGAACTGGTAGCTATATTTATTTTCTTTTTTGCGGTGATAGACCCTATAGGTACAGTGCCTGTATTTATTGCTGTGACACGTGGGGAAGATGAAAAGTTTAAACGAAAAGTTGTTTTTAAAGCCGTGGGTGTATCCGCTGTGGTTTTACTCTTTTTTGTTATTGCCGGTGAGCAGCTATTAAATGCAATTGAAATACCGCTGTCGGCGTTTCAAATAGCGGGGGGCATAGTCCTGCTTATTTTTGCGCTTTCAATGATTTTTGGTGAAAGTAAGCCCGAGTCTGAGATTAAAAGTGTGCGCGACAGCACAGAAACAGCTATTTTTCCGCTAGCCATTCCCTCTATAGCAAGCCCAGGCGCCATGCTTGGCGCAGTACTGATGACCCGTAACGAAGAATACACGTGGGTTGAGCAAGTTACTACATCGTCGATGATGTTGGTTGTATTAGTTGTTGTGCTTGTGCTGTTGTTACTCGCAAATCATGTGCATAAATTAATAGGCGACAGTGGCGCAAGTATTATAAGTAGAATCATGGGGTTAATTTTAAGCTCTGTGGCAGTTACAAATATACTCAACGGTATCGCGCATTATTTTGGTTTACAAATATACAGCTAACATTGATGCTAATTAGGCTTTTGTGTAAAATACAGCACCTTTTTATGGGCGCATTTACTTATAATCCCCGAGGCTTTTACATTGCAAAAACGCACATTAGATAATCCAACGTTAAACAGACGTTTTTCTGTTGCACCCATGCTTGATTGGATGTGTTGTCATTAATAATCAATAGGTTAAGTTGTTCTTGGGGGACTATAGGGAGACCGAAATATAAAAACTGACCTGTAGTTTTTTCCATTAGTTTTTTTCGTGTGTCTTGCCTCATCGTTTTTACTGTAGTACTTTAAAATCTCACAATTCGAAATCGATACTTAGATAAAGATTACACTCAATTAACATTGGGTGGAGCGTCTAAGTTCGTGCCGCTTCACCTCTAGGAGCAGGCATGACCAGTAAAACGTTGTACAACACTTCCCCACAGCAGTACCAATCAAAAGCTATAGATAAACTTAGAAGTCAGTGCTACCCCCAGCTCGTGTCCAATGCTATGGATACCCTCAGTAATGGGCTAGAACCTCACAGTTATAGGATTTATAAACTTTTAGAAGAGGGGTGTGCGGAGTTAAAGCCTTATGAGCTCTACCACCTTTATCAAATTCTTACCGTTCCTGAACTGAATTATCCTGCTGAGAGGATATAAATACAATGCGAAAACAATGCCGTAGGAATAAACGCCGATTGTCTCAGCTATTAAAAGAGGCTCATGCTAATGGCGAGCGTATAGAGGCATGGATTGGTTTAATGAAAGCTCGTTCTCAAACAAAGGCATGGAATCGGCTCGCTAATCGATACGACGTGCATTTAGATTGGTCTAATACAGCTTTTGATACTGAATCTAAGTGGTTATTTGTACAGGAAGTTATTTACGCATCATCGACCACTAAAGGAAGGTTTAGAGTGTATATGAGCATAAATGAGTTCCCAATCGAGCAGAAAAATAGGTTTTCCAATTTACCGTGGGATCAAGATAGCTCCCCCATGGAGGTGTTATGAACGACATAAGTAAACTTAGCTTTATCAAGACATCGGCTAGGATTCCCATCAGTGACTTAAAGCTTAAAAAACGAAAAGATGGAGGCTTTAGAGAGCACCCTTCCATGTTTTTTAAGCGACGTTGCCTTAGTAACTTTACCTACAACAGCATGCAAGAGCTAGCTGCTCTATTAAATATTAAGGTGGAGGTATTAGAACTATTTATGGAAGCTAATTTGACCGTTGACCTAGTGTTTGCTGAGCAGCTAAGCAGAGCGACTAAAGTTGGTACTGCTACTTGGTTGGAACTTCAGCGTCAATATGATGAGTACATAAAGCATCTCTGATATAGATGGCTATAAGCGGATCACTGCATTCCAAGTTTGAGGCTTACTTTTATATCCCCAGCAGCAGTGTAATTAAATTTTAAAAAAGGTACTAATATGAGCTCTCATAAGCTTTTAATTAAATCACTAGAGCTGGCTTCAAAAAATCATGCGCAGCAAAAGCGAAAGTCAGATGGATCACCTTACATTAATCACTTGATAGAAGTGACTGCCTTACTCACTGATATCGCTGAAATTGATGATGCAGATGAGCTAAGTGCTGCAATACTCCATGACATTTTAGAGGATACTGATGTAACTAGAGAGGAGCTCTATAAAACCTGTGGTAATCGTGTTCTGGAGTTAGTAGAGGCACTTTCTGACGATAAATCGCTATCATTAGAGGAGCGAAGAGAAAAGGTGCTTAAAGTGCTTCCAAAGAAGCATTCCTCCGTAAAACGTATCAAGTTAGCAGACTTGTGCTCTAATGCTTCTGCAATACCATCAGCTTGGACATTAAAACGGCAAACAGAATACTTTCAATGGTTAGATCAAGTTGCTGAAATTTGCAAAGAATCTAGCCTTGCGTTGCATAATGAGTATCTAAGAAGGAGAGCTGAGTATGTCGTTAAATAGGGCTCTCTAGTTAATCACGACATTTGTAGTTTTATGAAGGCTTGCCAGATAAGTCTTCGACTTTACTTAATCTGGCAAGTCCAAACCTTGGCATCAAAGTTCATCTTTAAACTATTTTTCTTAAATTCATTGTTCGTTATTGGCACTTTTCCTAATTGCGATCAAGAGGGAGAAGCTGTTGTTGGGGTTGGCTAAAATATAGTTGTTAACTGATTGGTCAAACGGTGTTATTTGCACATATATTTCAGCAAACGAGCAACTAGCACATATTGTTTCATTTAACTTTATTTAAAAAATTTAAAAAACTTAATGATAGTAATGCCTTAGGTTATTTGTTAAAACTATATGAAGCAGATAAATGAATGTTAAATAGGCAGAAATGTTCGCGATGACCGAACTATTAAATGGTTATAAGTCTTCTAGGTTCAAATGCTGGATTGGACTAAAAATCAGCCTCTCTAAAAATTGACAAGGATAATAATGATAATTGGAGCATTTTTAAGATATTACAAAACTTATCAAGGGATTAATTACATACCTATTACTGATGAAGATAAATTTTGTGGATTGGTCGGTGACAATGGGATAGGAAAAAGCTCAGTTTTGGAGTCGCTTGACACTTTTTTTAATGAATCGCCCCGTGTTTGCCAGAGACTCAATAACTTGAGAAACTGGAACTATGAAAAAATCAAATCGCTATACATCAGAATTTCGTGAACGTGCAATTAGGCTTGTTACCACACAACAGCATGAATACCCTTCTCTTTGGGCTGCGCTAGTATCGATTTCAGATAAACTGGGATGTACCCCAGAAACACTTAGAGCATGGGTCAAGAAATCTCAAGCTCAACCGTCTAAACCCTCTTCTAATACGCAATCAACTGAAGAACGCCTTGCCGTCTTAGAGCGCGAGAATAAAGAGCTCAAGCGAACGAATGATATCCTGAGGCAAGCTGCCGCTTTTTTCGCCCAAGCGGAGCTCGACCGCAAACAGAAGTAATAGTGGATTTTATTGATGCTTGCAGAGAGCATTACGGTGTCGAGTCAATTTGCAAGGAATTGCCGATTGCACCATCAACGTATTATTCTCATAAACAGATACAAAGAGAGCCTGAGCGACTGTCTAACCGCAAAAAGCGTGATGCTGAGCTGATAATACTCATTCGCGAAGTGTGGGAGGATAATATGTCAGTTTATGGTGCAAGAAAAATATGGAAGCAGCTACAGCTTGACGACCATCAAGTCGCCCGCTGTACAGTCGAACGATTGATGCGAGTTATGGGAATTCAAGGTGTTCGTCGGGGTAAAGCACATAAGACAACGATACCTGACGAGCAACAAGATAAGCCACTTGATTTAGTTAATCGTCAATTTACTGCTGAGCAGCCAAATCAACTTTGGGTAGCTGACATCACCTATGTTGCCACATGGAGTGGGTTTGTTTATGTCGCTTTCGTGATAGATGTTTTTTCACGATACATTGTAGGTTGGCGTGTATCAACGACAATGCACACAGAGCTTATTCTTGATGCGTTAGAGCAAGCTATTTGGCATCGTGGCAACCCCGAAGGGTTAATTCACCACAGCGACAGAGGCAGCCAATATTTGTCTATACGATACACTGAGCGACTTGCTGAAGCTGGAATTCAAGCGTCTGTAGGCAGTGTGGGTGACTCTTATGACAATGCATTGGCTGAAACAATAAATGGATTATTTAAAACAGAGATTATTCGCAGAAATGGCCCGTGGAAGAATGTTGATGCTGTTGAATACGCAACGTTAGAGTGGGTCAATTGGTTTAATAATCAACGCTTATTATCTTCAATTGGGTATATTTCACCAGCTCAATATGAAACAGACTACTATGATAATTTAAACGAGTCAGGTAAAGTGGCCTGACTTAAACAAACTGGTCTCCGATGAACTCGGGGCGATTCATTTGTATACATTCGACAGCGTGCCTATTATCTCATTTTGTCATACACAGTTTTCATCTAAAATAACCTGTTGCGCCTTTAAAAATAGGCGTATACGCTTTGTTTACACCCGTATACATCAGAGGTATTTTAGAATGGCTATTCTAAGCATCCGAATTGACGATAAATTAAAAGAGTCTTTAAGTAGTGAGGCGCAAAAGGAAGGTATTTCTTTATCTGAATATGTGAAGAAATCACTGGAAATTAAGAGCGTTGATACTCATATACTAGCAACAGAGAAAAACTTAAAAAGCTCTGTTGATAGTATTAAAGATTTAGCGCTCGTCTCTCAGGAGACTGTACACGAAGTTGAACTAAATATTCAGCGGCTAAATGAATCGCTTAAAAATGCAAATCACTTAAAAGAAATCAAAAAATTGAAATGGATATTGATTTCTATATCCCTCATCTTTGTATCAATCTCGATCCCAATATTTCACTTTAATATTGCTTATTTCAAAACCTTCTTTTATTAGGCTTTATCCTGAATAATTTAAGGCCTATGAGCCAAGCCTATTAGTAAATATTCCAGTTACCGGAAAGCCTTTGCCGTCCAACACCTCTGTATTAAGCTTTTCACTTTACGATGAATTACCTTCAACAACTTAATTTAAATAAACTTTTTAAAGGCGTTTTCAAAAGACTATAAGTGTATAATTATGGCGCAGGTTTTGCAGTTAATATCACTCATACGATCATACTAAGGAAAAGAACCTATGCGAGTTGATGCAAACGTACATTATTTTAATGGGAACCAGCGTACCAAGCCTTCAACAGAGGCCTCAACGTCATTTTCGGCTGCATTAACAGCAGCACAAACAGACAATGATAAGACTGACAGCAGCACAAAACAGGCGGATTTCACTAGTATGACCCGGCAAGAAATGCGGGACTGGGCCAACACTCAAATCCGCAATGGAGAAATGTCTCTCGATGACGGCAGGCCTTTCATGGCTATGACTATGAAAATACCCGTAAATGGAGGCGAACTGGCAGGTGCACACAGTGATGAAACACGATATAACTTCATTCAAAAAACGCGTGATGGCATCCAAGGCGCACTGTCACGCAATGACGAGACTACTTTGAAGATGTTAGAATCAGCTATGTCTATCATGCAAGACAAAAGTACTGGTGTTAACATTCGTATTTAGAAATATAAAAAGGCCAGAATGTCTGGCCTACATCATTAATAAATCAAAGAATACTGATCTGGACTGACATAGTATTCCATGGCGAATTAGTCGAAGTATTTTGGTATTTGAATAATCCGTTTTGATGTAAGCGCGTAATTAGCCCCACATACCAATGTTAATGGCACCTATGCATAATTTACTCAGCATATTAACCTGAGGTAATTATGAATAAACAGCAAAAAATAAAACACTGGCAAGGCATTTTTGAGCAGCAAAAATCGAGTGGTTTAGCCATCATTCAATTTTGTCGTGATAACAACATTAACGCATCGACTTTCTATGTTTGGCGTAAACGCCTTTCTGACGAAACGGTAAGGGTTAAAAAGCAACAGGTGATCCCGTTTGTTATTCATGAGCAAGCCTTTACGCAACCTTCAATCATTAAACTCACCACACCAAACGGCTATCAAATAGACTTCGAGTCGACATTAGCTAACCAAACGCTAGCCACAAGTGTCAGTACAAGAGTTGCCGCACAAGGAATTACTTATTTCGAAATTGGAGCCGTACAATCGGTTTCCTATCCTAATATAGACCCTGTATCAGCTAATCAGTTCTCAACCACTCAAAATCATGGCGGTGGCCAAGTTAGAGTTTATGTATTTCAGTTCGGTTACGGTAATACAAACAACGCAACGTTTGCAGGTTCTAGTGTATCTGCCACATCTAGCACTCCTAGATGTGGAGCAAACCTAAGTACTTGTAGTGCAGGCCAAACAGTTACTGGATTCCTCCATCAATTCGATTTTTTTGGCGCATCAAATATAAGTGGTACTGTTAATGTTTCAGCAAATTCGATAGCATCACCATTTGGTTTTTGGAGTGATTCTGTTTTCGTTCAATAATTAACACACAAGAATTAGAGCACAACCCATGTTCACAATGACACACGAACATGGGTATTTAACCAATAAGTTTTACAATATCAAACACTCTAGACTTAGCTTCAATTGCATTTCTCATTTGAGCTGACCCGTCACTATGTAATTTTAGGCTTTCCAATTCCTTAGTCACGTGAGCTACATAATTAACTTTTTCATCTAAATTAAAATCAATACTTGGTGGTGTATACATATCAAGCATTTGACCGCTAGAAATTAACTTATTGTCATAAAGCTCTTTAGCCATTCCCATTACTTCATTTCCAGAAATATTGGTCATATCGTATTTATTTGCAATTTCTTGCCATTTAGCTTCAGCATTGCGACCGGCAGAGCTGATTGAAACGGTGTCTGTTTCGGTTTTCTTGGTTGTGTTAGTAGCCTGTCCATCATTTATTCTTGTGCTTAACGCGCTATGTTGGGCTGACTCAGCATGATTAACATACGGTGTATTAGTAATTTGCATATTTGCTCCCTTATTAAATATTGCAACGACAATGCTTATATCAGAGCAAGTAGCAGGCCAACAAATCGAAACCTGTTATTTGCAACAGGTTTTTTAGAAGTATTAATACTAATCTCACAAACTAAGTGATCATTTATATGGGTTAAAACCACTAACTACTGCGTTATTTATTTAATTATTAGAACAGCTAGTTATGTAAAAAAGCCTTGTGTTTAATGATTTTCCTCCGCCTAAAATAGATCACTTAATTAATGAAAGTGGTATAAGCACGAAAGTACACATCGAGGTAGAAATGTCAGTGATTTTAGCCAACAGAAGCGGCAAATGGGAAATAGTATGGTTTAATAACGGCAAACTATTGCCGATTAAATAAGGGGATAATTAAGTATTCATTTAAATCTCGAATGAATGAGATCTAGCCTAGCGATAATTTTGTTGCTTCAGTTGATACTTTTTCAAATACATCATTCAATATTCTATAAATCGTAGCCGAACCCAAGTCATAATCTTTTGCCAATTGACCAATGGGTACACCTTCTTTCCTTTTATTATAAATTTCTAAATCTATTTCATCGGTTCTTTTTGTTGGTCGACCAAATTTAACGCCGTGCTCTTTAGCTTTAGCAATACCCTCTAGTTGCCGCTCAGAGCGTAAATCAGTTTCAAATTCGGCAATGGCTGCTAACATGTTAAACATTAACCTTCCAGTGGGAGTAGATGTATCAATTGCTTGGTCAATTACTACTAGATCAATATTTTCTGCCTGAAAGCGCTCCGCAACTTGTGATAAGTGAATAACGGAACGCGCAAGACGGTCTAATCTGGTGATAACAAAAGTGTCCCCTTCCCGAAGATAATTCATGCACTTTTGAAACTCTGGTCGAGCCGCTGTTTTACCACTTTGCTTTTCATGATAAATTTTATCGCAGCCAACTTGATTTAACTTATCAAGTTGCACTTCTAAACTTTGACCTGTTGAGCTTACTCTCGCGTATCCAATTTTTGACATTTTTTTATCGTATACTTTAAGATGTTTTGATAAAAACATTATGAGAGTACTTTTGATAATAGTCAAATATAGTTATCATAAAGTATAGCTTTTTGTAAACTAACTCAATAAAGGATTTTAAGTTATGAAATATTCACATTTACTCCCTGCAACAATGTTTGTTGTTGCTGCTGCAAGTTTTTCTTTCAATGCAATCAGTGCTGATACTTCGGTTACAGAGTCATCTTCGATTCAAGTACAAGAGCAACATGATCAAGTTGCATCATTGAATTCTATTCTTGATTTTGAAGAAGCAGCTAAAAATGAGCAAACAACCAGTGAATATGAACGTTGTAGCCCTACAATTTACACTAGATACACTAGTCTTAAATTGGAGCAGACTCGAACTATTGCAAGCTTTACTTATGATGGTGGTAATTGCCGTAGATACGGTTTTGCAATTTTAAGAACTATGACGGACATGATTTCAAAGTGACTTTGGTTGATAGCAATGGAGATAGAGTTGCTGGCGGATATAGCGTAGCAGTTTCCACTTCTATCTTTAATGCAGGCACTTATTATTGGGAAGTTGAAAATAAAACAACAACTGGATCTACTTATGGTGGAATTACTTATGAAGTAAGATCTGGTGGCTAGTTAAACTTTCTATTAACGACTCAGCCCTATGAGTCGTTAATAGAAAACAATCTAAAATAAAAGCTTAAGTTTTATAAAATTATGTCGATAAAAGAAAACGACATATGAAAAAGGATTTTTATGAAAATCAGCACCAATCTACTACCTACTCTATTTGAAAGTAAAATATCTATTTTTACAAACAGTGATGATGAAAAAATAAAAAGCTTTTCTACTAAAACAAGCGAAAGTGGCTTAAAAATTAATATAAACACAACTCACCTTGATCCTAAAGTTAAAGAAAAAAAAGACAATAATGCTTTTGATTCATCATTAATTGAGGGAAGTGCATATGAAAAAGTATTTAAAAAAGAAGAGCTCAACTTTTCTAATATGAGTATAAAAGAACTTCATAGTATTGTTAAAAATGTGAATGAAATGGAACGAGAATACACACAAAAATACGATAGTGATGAACCAGTTAGATTAGGTAAGTCAGGAAACCCCATAATATCCAAAAAAAGAGAAGATATGAATAGTTTAGAGTCTAAACTTAGGATCCTTTCTTATGGTGGAGGGGATGTAGATCCTGATAAAAAAATTAATGTTATGGAGTATTTTTCTAATAGTTCAGAGAAATTAGATGGACTTGCTAAAGAATATCCTGAACGTCAGACTTATCAAGTAAGAGCCTCTTACATGAAAGAAATAATTAATACGTTTGATAAATTTATATCAGACGATACTTTTGATTTATATCAAGAAAAGGCTGCTTTATTGTTAACCGACAAAAAGAAAGTCGATGTTTTTATTTGAAAAAAGCCTAGAACATAGCAAAACAGCTAACAGCTTATTGAACACCATTTTGGTGGTTTATAACACACCGAAACGGCGTATATTACATACCCTGATAATTTCACCAATAATTACCTTTGTAAACAAGTAATTAAAACAGCTAGGAATTAAGCATGTTATTTTGCCCCAAAACGGCGTTTAATAATGTTATTGGACAAAATTAGATTTCTACTTAAAACACAGGAATAAATTTAACTTTTTCAGTGTCCGGTTATCGCTCAAAGCCGACCTATAGAATAATTGCTTTAACACGTTTTGGGGCAAAGGCGAGTTATACTTATAACCCGTCTATGGACAGAAGCTAGTTAACCTGACTACTGAGTGTCAAGGGGGAGCAACAACTGCCATCATATCTGGATATCACACACCTCCATTTGACTTTATCAGGCGATAATCGTTTGTTTAGAGAAGGATATATTCGTTTATCTCATTGTTAACAAGAATACAAATAACGTGATATTCAAAAGTTAGGCATAATATGCGTCATAATGTGGCTTGTCATTTGCTTCTATGGCGTTTGTAATGATCTCCCATGCGTTAGTTAATTGCGGCTGCATAGCTTCGGGAAACTGAACGCCTAGTTCCATTGACTTAGCATGACATTTTTCATTCACGTACTCATACAACGTATTTGCTTTAACTTCCGCACCTTCAATGTCCTTCAGTAGATTAGGTGCTATCTGGTCTTTGCCATTACCCCGAAATTCAGTCAGATTGAAACGGAACGAAAAGTACACTTCCAGTATCTTCCTCACGTACGACTGCACTGCAATAGAATCACAATTCTCTGGTCGTTCTACAGCTTCTTTAACCTTGCTGATCAAATAAGCATACTCGGATCTGTGGTCTTTAAGCAGCTTAGGCAATGGAGCAATCTTAGATTGTTCGCCTGTACGATTAACTAAGAAGAACTGTGCTCGCTTTGCTGTGCCCGTCTTAGTCCTACTGAAATAGAACAGCCACGTTTTTACTAAGTTGAAGAACTCAAAGTTATGCGTAGAAATGAAAAGCTGTTCTACGTGCTCATGACCTAGCTTACTTTTGATAATGCCAAGAACGTTATAAATGTGGTTTGAATCAAGGCTACAGATCGGGTCATCCAAATACACGATAGGTTTGATGCCATTTAAGGATTCATCTTCTAATTGTGTAATGAAGTACGCAAATGCTATTGCAGTACGTTCACCATCAGATAAGTGCTTTGCCTCTCGATCTTCGCGCATGAATTTATATGTGCCACCTACAGGCTTAATCTCTATATCAGTCTTACCGAAGTACTGTCGCAAGTTGTCGTTTAGACTATGCGCTCCCTGTTTAGTGTTATTAAGTTCAGCCTTTATCGCATCGATACGTGCCAGATTAGCGTTGATCTCGGTTTGTGCGGTGACAGAAGCATCTTTAAACGCTTGTATATCAAGCTGCGCTTGCGGGTGATCGTAGTTCTGTGTTTCTTGGTACACATAGTGGCGTTTGATTGCTTCAATAGCCTGACGCTGCTCTGTGGAATGGTTAGCAGCCCGCTTATTATGCGCTGTTATTGGTGTGTTGAACTGCTCCACCAAGTCTGTAACTAGCGGTAAAGGATAGTCTGATGCATTGAATGGAAGTACCTCAGCCATGTGTTCTTTCTTGTCAGTCAGCAACTTAACCAGTGACGCTTTTAGTTCTTCGACAGAATCATCGATTGGCTGGATTTGGCTTCTTAATTCGTCAAAACCTTTCTGTAGATCTGGGTAAAGTTGACTGGTATCTGGAATACTTGATATGAATGCTTGTGATTGAACCGAAGCGATAGCAACATCAATCCTTTGGCTAAGGTCTTTGTACGCTTTCGAAAAATAAGCATTTAGCTCATCAATTCTTGCCTGACTAATCGTGTTGTGACAGAACTGGCAGGTAGTGTGTCCAGCGTTACGCTCTATCCCTTCTTCAACCCAACTTCTAAGGCTTCTATCTGAATCCAACTCAGCAATAGTTGTCTGTGTTACTGAAGTAGCCATGATTGATTCAATATCACCCAAAATACCTTTCATTTCTGGGGTGCTAAGTTTAACTTTAGGCACGCTTGATACATTACTGGCTCTTGCTGTATCAATGTAAGCACTCATTTTTTCTGGTGTTAGATCATGACTAGCTTCAGCAGATGCAAGCATGGATCTAGCGCTTGAAGCGTTGAATGTAGACCTACCTAGAATACTCAATACCGCAACGTTTCGACCTACTTCAGTTAAACGATTGTTTTTCTCTTTTTCTTTGCTTGCTGCGAACCCTATGTCTTGATCTCGCTTAACTTCTTTTGCAGGAATAGTCTCTTCCAATCCTTGAAGTTCTGTTTCTAGTTCGATGTTACGTTCACCTACGATCAAAACTGGGTTTACGCTTGATTCATCAAAATTAACGTTTTTAACGATGTAATCTGAATTGAAAACACGTAGGTTTTCTACTTTTTGTAAGTTGTTACTTTTGATAGAGCTAGCTTCGTGACAGTCCACTTCAAAAGATGCCCCAGAGAAGCCTTCTGGTATTTCACCTAGCTGCATTGCTCGGAAAACACGTGAAAGCGTGGTCTTTCCAGAGTAATTAAAGCCATAGAATAAGTTAAATTGATAGAAAGGTTGACCAGCATTAGTGTTGGCATCCTTAAAGATACCGAAGTTTTTTATGGACTTTACACTCTTAAACATGCACTTACTCCGAGTAGGTGGTTCTTCATTCTACTATGCATGATCTAAGATTGGATGTGAATGCTTTAATAGAGTGTAAATTTTGAACAACCAAGCCTGAAGGAATACCTCCTTGTCACCAGCACTGAATGGGACAGAACCGATTTAGGGTAGCCTGTCAGGTCTAGTCACATCGAGCAAACTAAACTGACAGATTACATTCAGGCTAATTCAAATTATTTTATTAAGTTGCACATGCTACAAGTCTCTGTGTAAATTTTCAGGGTTTAATGCTGTGTAGACATTCCATAATACTTTTAAGTCTTTATGCCCTGTCACTTGAGCGACCTCTTCGATGCGGTAGTCTCTCTCAAATAGACGGCTTGCTCCCTCACGCCTTAAATCATGATAAGTTAGCTCTTTGATGCCTAGCTTCTTTCGAACGCTGCGAAAGCCTGAACCAATAGATTTAGGGTTGTAAGGGAAAATTAATTCTTCTTTTCTGGGTTGTCTAATTGTTATGCTATAGGCTTCACCTAAAAGAGGGACTCGCATATGGTTACCTTCTTTTTTACGAGGATCTTTTCTATCTCTACACAAAATAGTCCTTGTATCGTTATCTAAATCGACCCATTTGAGGTTGGTTACTTCGCCTAAACGCATGCAAGTTAAAATACTGAATTGAAATATATCAACAAAAGGAATATGTGCAGAGCGGTGCTCTTCTCTGATCTTTAAGCCTTGTTCAAGTGCTTCATATTCGCCTTTTTTTAAACGACGTGTCCTTCTTTGGCTTTTTCCAATTAAGTTCATCTGCTCTAACATGGGTTTCGCATCAACATAAGGCTGTTCAGTGATTTCCATACCCCAGAAAGGCTTTGCAGCTTTAAAGACTGACTTTAAATAAAAGTAGTCATGGGCAACTGTTGCAGGCTTAGCACCAGAGCTTATTCGCTGATGACAATGCTCAATAATATCTGATGATTTAAGATCGTGAGCATATAGCTTAGCAATGCCATAACTTTTAAGCATGGTTAGGCAAGCCCCCTTAGTCCGCTTTACGTTGGGAGCTATTTTAGGATCTGTTAAATAACGATCGATAAGGTCGTTAATTTTTATGTACTCTATGGGTCTGGAAAGACCATTTAAATCTATTTCATTAGAGCGACGTTTTCCCCACGTGTCAGCACTGGCTTTTTTATCAAAAGTTTTACTTTCCTGATGTATAACTTTGCCTTTTTCTTTTACTACAACCTTGCAACGGTACTTCGTTGTTCCATCGGCGCGCTTTCGTTTTTCGACGTAATGTGAGGACATAATACTACCTATAAAAATATCTTTGCCTGACAAGCCGATTGTTCATGATCAATTGGTTGGTTTTTTATATAATAAACATTCATTGTGCAGGTGCCTTAATTCATTCTTTACTCGGTTCCTTGGGAGACCATAGGGAGACCGAACTTGTTAAAATATCTAAATAACGTGAAGAATAATGAAAGATAACCAACCTGTTATCAAGTTATAAATTATTGATGTATAAGGTAAATTAATGAAAAACCCTGCGCCGCAGTCGAATGCGTTAGATAGAAAATTTTCCGTTGCACCCATGCTTGATTGGACTGATCGTCATTGTCGCACTTTTCATCGTAAGATGAGTAAGCAGGCTGTTTTATACACTGAGATGATCACCACGGGGGCGATTTTATTTGGTCGCGGCGATTACCTACACTTTAATCAGCACGAGGGTCCGGTTGCTTTGCAGCTGGGGGGATCTGATCCCGAGGCGCTAGCAAAGTGTGCAAAGCTTGCGGGTGAGCGTGGCTACGATGAGATTAACTTAAATGTAGGCTGCCCTTCAGATAGAGTACAAAACGGGCGCTTTGGTGCATGCCTAATGGCCGAGCCTGAGCTGGTTGCACAGTGTGTTGCGGCAATGAAAAGCGAAGTTAGTATTCCTGTTACGGTAAAAACACGCATCGGTATTGATGAGCAAGACTCGTATGAGTTTTTATGCGCATTAATTGAAGCCAGCCATAAAGTTGGCTGTGATGACTTTATTATTCATGCCCGTAAAGCGTGGTTAAATGGTTTAAGCCCTAAAGAAAATCGTGAAGTACCGCCTCTTGATTACCCACGCGTTTACCAACTAAAAAAAGACTACCCACAGCTCGATTTAAGCATTAATGGCGGCGTTAAAACAATTGAAGAAAGCCTAGCGCATTTAGCGCATATAGACGGCGTTATGATTGGTCGCGAAGCATATAGTAATCCATTTATACTTAATGAGGTGGATGAAAAGATTTACGGTGAGGTGGCCAATACTCAGACTCGTCACGATGTGGTGCGCGCTATGTATGATTACATAGAAGAGGAAATGCGTTTAGGTGCTAACTTTTGGCATATAGCACGCCATATGCTGGGGATTTTTCAGGGGCAGCCAGGGGCGCGCGGATTTAGACGTCACCTTTCAGAAAATGGTCACGGTAAACAGGCTGATTTGTCGGTAATGGATAAAGCATTAAGTTTTGTGCCTGAGTAATACTAAAGCGCTGAGCAGTTATAAAAAAACCACTTTTTAAAGTGGTTTTTTTATAACTAAAATTTAGTCAAAAGATAAATAAATTAGTGATTTTCGCTTATTAACATTCAGTTTTTAGTCAGTTTAAAATAACTTATTAGCTGTCTAACTGATTGAATTTAAATGCTTATAAATAACTTTTTGTTACTTGGCATAACTCTTGGAATCTTGTTGTTGTTATCAATTAAAAACAACAGGACAAAACAATGAGTATATTTAATCGCGTAAATGATGTTATCCAATCCAATATTGCTGCCATGCTTGATAAAGCAGAAGATCCAGAAAAACTCCTCAACCTTATGCTAAGTGAAATGCAAGAAGCGCTTAACGAATGTAGAAGTACGGCCGCAGCCTTGCTGTGCGAAGAAAAAACGCTTAAACGCCAAATTGCACAAAAACAAAAAGACTTAACTTTGTGGCAAACAAAAGCTGAGCTGGCAGTTGCTAAAAACCGTGACGATTTAGCCAAGTCTGCGTTAGTAGAAAAACAGCGAGTAGATGAGCAAATTGCAGCAAAAAACACTCAGCTAAATACTCTAAAAGAGTCGATAGAGAAAATTACGGCAGATTGTGAGCGTTTACAGCAAAAAATGGCGCAAGCTAAAAGCAAACAAGCTCAATTAATAAAACGCCACGATATTGTTGCTGCACGTGAAAAAGTGAACATGCAATTACACAGCGACAACGTCGCAAATGCTTTGTCTCGCTTTGAAATGATAGAGCAAAAAGTGGAAGGCATAGAAGCACAGGTTGATGCTTATGAACTTACAAATACAGCGCAATCAACCGCTGAGCAAATTGAGTCTTTAGTAAAAAATGAAAAAATAGATGCAGAGCTGGCTCGTTTAAAAGCCAGTGTTAAGCAAAGTAATACCAATACAACTGCGCCAAGCGCTTAAGGAGTAGAGTATGAATAACTTTAAAACACAGCGTAGTTGGTACAAAGATTCACTGAATAAAAAAATATCGGGCGTATGCAGTGGGTTAGCGCGTCGCCTTGATTTTCCAGTGTGGTCAACACGCTTAGTAACAATTTTATTATTTATAAGTTTTCCGTTTGCGGTGGCGCTTGGTTATTTGATTGCTCACTGCTGCCTTGAAGAGCGTGCGTATTAGGAGAGGGATATGAAAACCTTAGCAATATGTGTTGTCGTATATGTGTTACTTTTTACTGATACTGTGTCGCTAATACATTTTGATTCATGGCAGTTTCCACTTTGGATTGCAGATATGAGCTGGGTGGGGCTTGAGCTGGCTGGCGTATTAGTCGCTATTATTGCAGTGGTAGCCGTAATGGCTTTAGTGACCATGGGGTTAATAGGCGCAGGGATTGTCGCGCTGGTTGGCACCATTTTGGCACTGTTATTTGGTTCAGTGATGATAGCCTGGCCATTATTATTTGTAGCTGTACTGTGCTGGTTGGTGCTCGATAACAAAAAAGTAACCTCTTAAGCCTTAATTTAACTGACTATTATTAGTTAACTATGTTAAATTTAAAGTGAAATTTTATGCTTTCACAAGGAATAAAGCGATGATGAAGCAGTGCTTTTTTATGGCCTCGGCGTTAATGATTAATGTGTTTTCGTCATCGGTTGCTGCACATGCTGGGCACAGCCACGATACAGACGAAGCTAAGCTTGAAGTAAGCCATGCACAAGTAAGGGCGTTTTTGCCTGGTAGTAAGTCGAGTGTTGGCTATTTAACAATTTCTAACCACGGTGGTGGTGTTGCTAAATTAACTAAAGCAACCATCGAAGGTTTAGGCCGTGTAGAAATACATGAGCACAAACATGTCAATGGCATGATGAAAATGCAACAGGTTAAAGCCGTTACTATTAAGGGTCATGAAAGCCTAAGCTTTGAGCCTGGTGGTTACCATTTAATGGTATTTGATCCACAAAAGCCACTAAAAGTAGGGCAAGAACGTAAACTCACGCTATATTTTAGTGACGGTAACCGCTTGTTTACTAATGCCCAAGTGGTTTCGCTTGAAGCGCAAGCTGCGCATTCAAAGCCATCTAAAAAACAACACGCTCATCACTAGGAGGATAAATGTCGCAACATAAAGGAAAAATAGCTGGTGCCTTAGTGGTACTACTTATTATTTTTTACGCTATTGCAGTTTATTGGAGCATTGAGCCGGCACGTTTTAATGTAGTAACTAATGCAAAAGAAACCGCGCAAGCACGCAACGAAAAAATGGTAACAGGCTATACAACCACCTCAACGCTTATTACCGTTGCTAGCACATTACTTGATAAGCAAGGTGGATATTTATCAAACGATGTGATGCCGCCAAGTGTGATAATGGATGACATGCCTGCGTGGGAATATGGCGCGCTTGAAATGGTGCGTGATTTAGCGCTATCAATGCGTAAAGACTTTAGCCGCTCACAGTCGCAATCTACCGAACATGAAGCCCTTAAAAAAGCGCAGCCACAATTTAATATTAGCTCTGAGGCATGGGCATGGCCAAGTGCCGAGGGAGAGTACCAAAAGGGAATAGACTACCTTCTTGTGTACCGCTCACAAATTGCTAACGAGCATGAGCGCGATAGCCAATTTTATTCACGTGCAGATAATCTTCGTAGCTGGTTAAAAGAAGCCGAAAAGCGTTTAGGCAGTTTAAGTCAGCGTTTAAGTGCAAGTGTTGGTCAAGACAAAGTAAATACCGATTTAGCTGGTAATTCTTCAAACACGCAAGCGACCTACACACCACTTCAGCAGCAAGTAAGAACGTCGTGGTGGGAAATAGACGACGTGTTTTACGAGTCGCGCGGTGCAACGTGGGCGTTATTACACTTTTTACAAGCGGTTGAGTATGACTTTGCTGATGTATTAGAAAAGAAAAATGCACGTGTAAGCTTACAGCAAATTATACGTGAGCTTGAGGCAACACAAGAAACCGTGTGGAGCCCAATTATATTAAACGGGAATGGTTTTGGCTTTGTGGCAAATCATTCTTTAGTTATGGCAAATTATATTTCAAGAGCCAATGCGGCTTTAATCGAACTTAGCGAACTACTAGCTCAAGGATAAAAAATGAAAAAGTATTGTTTAGCAGCTGCCCTTTCAATGGCATGTTTAGCCCCTGCAGCACAGGCAGACACTCTATTAGGTTTATATGTAGGTGTTGATGGCTGGCAGTCAGACAACGACGGTCAGTTTTCTTACAAAGATAACGCACCACAAGATTTTAATTTTGAAGACGAAACCTTTATTAGCTACTACGCGGCACTAGAGCACCCAGTGCCATTAGTTCCTAACCTAAAGCTTAAATACACTGAGCTTGAACTTAATGGCTCAGCAACCCTTACTGATACGTTTAGCTTTAATGGCTCAGATTACGTGGTTGGTACAACTGCAAATACATTAAGTGATTTAACTCACATTGATTACATTCTTTATTACGAAATCTTTGATAACGATTTAATTTCAATTGATTTAGGCTTAAACGCAAAGCAGTTTGACGGTGACATTGTTGTAACTGGTACCACTCAACAAGGTGGCACTAACTTCTCTGAGACTAAAGATTTTTCGGGCTTTGTGCCACTTGCGTATGGCCGTGCTGAAGCAGGCTTACCATTTACGGGTTTAAGCGTGTTTTTTGAAGGCAGCTTTTTGGCTATCGACGATAGTAAAGTACAAGACTACCAAGTAGGCGTAGCGTATGAACTTATTGATAACCTAGCGGTAGATGTAGCTATTAAAGCGGGTTACCGCTCAATGACGTTAGAGCTAGATGATGTTGATGATATTAATACCGATATTGACGCATCAGGCCCATTTGCGGGTATTCAAGTTCACTTTTAATTAGTGAGCTTACAGCGTGGTGTGTTATTTATTAACATGCCACGTTAAATCAAATTCTCCCTCCAATGCATTATTAATTAATTGCTTATACACCTTATTTACAGGGTAATTTATAAGCTTAGAAAGCTCATCGCCTGTTTGGGTAAACTTGTAATAGCTTAATACTAAGTCACTGCTTTTAGCTTTTAACGTCACTTTTTGCGATAAAAACGACAGGGTGAGTTCTTGTCCTGCTTTTAATACCGCTGATTCTATTTCTTTTCTGTAGATTAAATTAAGATCCATTAGCGTTAAAATATCAGGAAAGCTGATCCCCGTTTTACCTAAATTAAGCGATACCTTATTGCCTTTTCGTAGTAAGTCGAAAAGCGAAGGCTTTTTATAAAACCCTAATAAAATAAAGTGGCTGTCGTCTTTTGCGTTGTAGCTGCTCAGCGATACACACTTTTGTAATGCATCTGCTTCGCGTTGGGTCATATGCTTGAGTGTTTGTAAGCTTTTTATAGAAAATGTACCGGGGTTGAGGGTCTCGCCAGTTAAAATTTTAGCCCACAGTGTTTGCATCGATTCATTTGAGGTGTCTTCACATAGGGCAATAAAGCGTTCTATCCAGTCGGCATCTGGTTGCTTATTACTTGCCACATCGGGGCAAAATCCCATTGCTTTAGCTAAAATGGTTTCTATATTTTGCTGCTGTTTTATAAGCAGTAAATCTTGGCGCTTTTGGGCGCGCGCTAAAATAGGGTTATCGCTATTTATGTGATAAAGCGGGTTTAGATCGCCTTTAGAACCGTAACTTTGATCTGTACTTGGTTGCCCAGTATTTGTGGTTATTTTTTTTACGGGGTAACCAAGTAAAGACTCAATGATATTGGCGAGGTTAATTCTCGCTTGGGCTGATTTTACTGTCATCGTTATCCAGCTGTGTTTTTTGGTCGCGTAATTGCGCCACTGTTTGTAAGTTATTTAAGCCAAGTGACACTGTATTGCTTAATACATACTCACTAAAAATTGATAGATAACCCGAAATTAGCGGGGTATTGGTTTGGCCATTAATATTACACGTTACATTTACCACACCTTCTACTTCGGTAAATGTAATTTCACCTTCAATAATATGCTCATTTTTTAAAAGTGCATTAAAGGTCATTTTATTTTGTGAAAGCGAAGTAATGGTCATTTCTCCATCCCCCCAGTCGCTTTGCCACGATTGATGCGCGCCTATACCGCGACTAGGTTCGCCTAAAGTAAAAGCGATAGACGGATCTACTTTGCCCCAGGGCGACCATGTATGCCAAAGGCTAAAGTCAGACACCAGCGATTTAACGGTCGCTACATTGGCATTTATTTGTATGTTTTTATTTACGCTGTAATTTTGCGGCAGGGTTAAACCAATCAAAATAGCCACTAAAACTAACAATAAGAGCGTTTTTATAAGGATTTTAAAAAATTTAATAGGCACACCTTTTACGAGTTTTTTAGTTTGAAATATAACAACTTTTTATTAATCGACTATAGTATGAATTAGCCTATAAACCAAAAATATATTTTTAGCACATAGGTATGAGCTTATATAAGTATTAAAACTGATAAAGGGTAGATAATGTCGTCAGAGCAAAGCGATTTTTTATTTTTAGCGCCAGACAGCGAAGAAGAAATAACCCAAGAATTAACTGATTTTTGGGATGTTTTGATCGTTGATGACGATCCTGAAATACATTCAGTGACTAAGCTTGCATTGTCGGGCGTAGAGTTTTGGGGAGCAGGGCTGCGTTTTCACGATGCGTACTCTGGCAGCGAAGCCATCGAAATACTCAAAAACAATAATACAATATCCGTTATTTTTTTAGATGTAGTGATGGAATCTGATGATGCGGGTTTGCAAGTTGTAAAACGCGTACGCGAAGAGCTAAATAATCAGCATGTGCGAATTATTTTACGTACCGGCCAAGCGGGCAACACCCCAGAAGAAAAAGTAATTCGCGAATATGACATTAACGATTATAAAACAAAAACAGAGTTAACTCGTTCTAAATTAGTAACTTCTTTAATTACCGCTATTCGCTCGTACGAGCAAGTGTGCCAACTTGAGTATCAAAGTGATGCAATGAACACCATTGTTTCGGCTTCAAAGTCTATTTTAGGGCTTACCGATATTAAAGTGTTGTGCAAAGAGATTATTAAACACTTGGGCATTATTTTAGAGTGTCAACAAGTTGGGTTGGTATGCAGTAAGCTAGATGGCGATAACTTTATTCAAGTATTAGGTGGCAGTGGCCATTATGAGAGCTACTTTGGTGAAAAGCTTGCTAATGTTGATAGCGTTGCGCTTGAACAAGTAGATCAGTGTTTTGAGTCGGCCCAGCATTGCCAAACTGATTCGAGCGTAACTTTTATTGTTAAAAGTAAGCACCGCCAGGCTGCTATTTATTTAGAGTGCGAGCATAAACCGAGTGATGCGCAGCTGCAATTTGCAGAGATTTTTCTTACTAATGTGAGTGTAGCCCTTGATAACGTAAGGCTGTTTGTAAAACTAAGAGATGCGGCCTACAAAGATGTACTAACCGGTATTTCTAATCGTACTAATTTTATTGAGCGGGTGGTGCGTTATCAAAAACCACACGTTAATGACTACGTTTTTGTATTAATTGATGTGATTGGTTTTGCAGATATTAACAATGGCTTAGGACAAGAAATTGGCAATCATTTGTTAATCGAGATTGTAAAGCGGCTTAAAGATGCTTACCCAGATGTAAAGTTATTGTCGCGTATTGGCGCAGATGTATTTGGCTTTATTATTCGCCAAACGGAGTTTGACCTTGAACAATTTAACGACGTGCTAAGTGTGCCTTTTAGTGCTGGCGAGCATATTTTGCCTGTCGATTTTAGAATTGGTTTATGTCAGCAGCAAGACTTTCAAAGTACTGGGTTAGATACACTCAAAGTTGCCTATATTGCATTAAACCAAGCTAAAAAGCTTAAATGCAAAGAGGGTATTTACTACGATATTGATATGCAAGACAAAATGGCTTGGCGCTTAGGTATTATTAGGCAGTTACGTCATGATTTTGCTCGGCAAAAGCTCCAAGTGTGGTATCAGCCTCAGCTTTCACTTGATGATTTGTCTTTGATTGGCTGTGAAGCATTGCTGCGCTGGCCATCAGAAGATGGCTCGTTTATATCTCCTGCGGTGTTTGTGCCTTTAGCAGAGGATGCCGGTTTAATTGTTGATATTGGCCAATGGGTTTTAGAACAAGCTTGCCAACAGCAAAAACGCTTAGAGGCACTCGGTGAAGAAATTTGCATTGCTGTAAATGTATCTGTGCCGCAATTTAAGGTTAAAGGCTACGCTAAAACAGTAAAAAACACCTTACAAAAGTACGATGTTAAACCATGCAATATAGAGTTAGAAGTGACTGAAAGCGTGGTAATGGATGAATTAGAAACCGTGATCAATACCCTAAAAGAGTTAAAAGAATTAGGCGTAGAAGTGGCGATTGATGATTTTGGAACGGGCTTTTCTTCGTTAAGTTACTTACAAAGTTTACCGCTTGATAGGCTTAAAATAGACCGCGCATTTGTAAAAGATTTACCTGATAACGATACCGGTGCTATTGCTGCTTTGGTGGTGTCGCTTGGTGCTAAACTAGGACTAAAAACAATTGCTGAAGGTGTAGAAACACAGCAGCAGGCAGAGTTTTTGAAAAACTTAGGGTGTGATGAAGTACAAGGTTTTATGTACGCTAAGCCGATGCCTGAGCACGAACTTTTAGAGTTTATTAAAGAGCGAAATAAAAAAACTTAATATCAACAGACTTTACAGTAGGCGCGATATCTCTAGGCAATGTTGTATAAATAAGCAATGTATTAGGATATAATTCGCGCCTTTTGTTATTCTACGGCCAAAACTATGAGCTCCCTTAAAGCTGAACGCGCGCTATTTTCATACCCCAAATATTGGGCAGAATGTTATGGCACCGCCCCATTTTTACCTACCACTCGCGAAGAAATGGACGCTCTTGGCTGGGATAGCTGCGACATTATAATTATTAGCGGCGATGCCTATGTAGATCACCCTAGTTTTGGTATGGCGGTAATTGGCCGTGTACTTGAAGCGCAAGGCTTTAGAGTGGGTATAATTGCTCAGCCAGATTGGCAATCAAAAGATGCCTTTATGGGGCTTGGTAAACCAAACTTATTTTTTGGTGTTACAGCCGGCAACATGGATTCGATGATCAACCGCTACACGGCTGAAAAACGAATGCGCCATGACGATGCCTATACACCAGGTAATGTGGGCGGCAAGCGCCCTGACCGTGCGGTGATGATTTACTCTCAGCGCTTACGCGAAGCCTACAAAGGTGTGCCTATTGTTATTGGTGGTATTGAAGCAAGCTTGCGCCGTATTGCTCATTACGACTACTGGCAAGAAAAAGTACGCCGTAGTATTTTATTTGATGCCAAAGCCGACATCCTTATTTATGGTAATGCAGAGCGCCCGCTGGTGGAAGTAGCCCACCGTATAGCCGCTGGCGAAACTATGGATACAATTCAGGATATTCGTGGTACAGCGGTTATTCGTAAAGAGCCAATACCGGGATGGCGCGGAAGTGATTCAACAGCGATTGATAAAATAGGCAAAATTGACCCTATCCCAAACCCCTATGGGGCTGATGATGTTGGGTGTAGTAAATCAGAGTTTAAGCAAGCCGGTATTGATTTAAAAGCCGAGGCCGCTAAACCCATTACCGTTCAGCCTGCGCGCCCTAAACCGTGGGAAAAAACATACGTTAAACTACCTGCATTTGAGCAAGTAAGCGTTAATAAACCGCTTTATGCCCATGCTTCGCGCATTTTGCACCAAGAGACCAACCCAGGTTGTGCTCGTGCGTTATTTCAGCGCCATGGCGATCGCTCTATTTGGGTTAACCCGCCGGCATTTCCGCTCGAAACCCATGAGATGGATGATGTATTTGGTTTGCCTTATCAGCGTATACCGCACCCAAGTTATGGTGATGCAAAAATACCAGCCTACGATATGATTAAAACGTCGGTTAATATTATGCGTGGCTGTTTTGGTGGCTGTTCGTTCTGCTCTATTACCGAGCATGAAGGACGTATTATTCAAAGTCGCTCGCAAGAGTCGATTATTGATGAAATAGAACAAATTAGAGATAAAGTACCTGGTTTTACCGGTGTTATTTCTGATTTAGGTGGCCCAACGGCCAACATGTATAAATTACGCTGTACGAGCAAAAAAGCAGAAAGTACCTGTAGACGACTTTCATGTGTTTACCCTGATATATGTAAGCACATGGATACAGACCATACACCTACTATCGATTTATACAAAAAAGCCCGTGAAGTGAAAGGCATTAAAAAGATTTTGATCGCCTCAGGCGTTCGTTACGATCTAGCCGTACAAGACCCTCGCTATGTAAAAGAGTTGGTGACACATCATGTGGGCGGCTATTTAAAAATTGCCCCTGAGCACACAGAAGATGGCCCTTTGTCTAAAATGATGAAGCCGGGCATGGGTGCTTACGATCAATTTAAAGAATTATTTGATAAGTACTCAAAAGAAGCGGGTAAAAAGCAGTATTTAATACCGTACTTTATTTCAGCGCACCCAGGTACCAAAGACGAAGACATGGTTAACATGGCATTGTGGCTTAAATCTAACGACTTTAAGTTAGACCAAGTACAAAATTTTTACCCGTCGCCTATGGCCAATGCAACCACCATTTACCATACAGAAATGAACTCGTTGCGTAATATTAAAAACAACAAAGAGCAAGTACCTGTGCCAAAAGGAGCGCGCCAACGTCGCTTACACAAAGCCATATTGCGTTATCACGATCCATCGGGTTGGCCAATGATCCGCGATGCACTGCGTAGTATGGGGAAAGCCAATTTAATTGGTAAAGGCCCAAATTGCTTAGTGCCAGAAGAAGGCCGCGATGAAAAAGCACATAAAGGCGCTGGTAAAGGTAAAGGAGGGCGCCCAGCCTTAACGCGCCATACTGGGTTTAGCCAATTTAAAAAGGCTAACACTAAGCCTAAAGTGGGCGGCAATCGCCAGCGTGCTTCTCGCTAAGCGTTAAAACCAGTAAATAAAAAACCCGATACTGAGTAACAGTACCGGGTTTTTTATTGCGTTAATTTGCTGCTGTTAGGTGTGCATTACACCTTAAAGTTTTCTACCGATATTCTTAGCTCTTCAGCAAGTTTGGCTACTTCTGAGCTTGAAATATTTGTTTGATTTGCACCCTCAGCTGTTTGCTCGGCTATGGCTACAATAGATTCTAAACGTTCACTAATTTCTTGTGATACTTGTTGTTGCTCTTGAGCAGCGGTAGAGATTTCTTCACTTACATCGTGTGCTTGCGATACGGCAAGTGTAATTGAGTCTAATGCGCTGCTTGCTAAGTCGCTTTGTTCAACACATGATTCTGCTTGCTGTTTACCTTTATCCATTGCTGTTACAGCCGCTTCTGCGCCACTTTGAAGCGATTCAATCATAGATTGTATCTCTTGGGTCGACTCTTGCGTTTTGCTTGCCAGTGAGCGTACTTCATCCGCTACTACTGCAAAACCTCGGCCATATTCACCGGCACGTGCTGCTTCAATTGCAGCGTTAAGTGCTAATAGGTTGGTTTGCTCTGCAATGCCGCGTATTACATCTAAAATACTGCCTATAGATGCGCTGTCTTGATGAAGCTTATTAATAACACCTGATGCATCGTCCACCTCGCGAGCAAGTTGCTCAATAGTGGCTTTATTTTGATGAGAAATACCTTTTACACGTTCAGCTTCTTTATCGGCATTTTTAATTTCGTTAAGTGCCTGCTGTGCGCTGTTGCTTACTGTTTGCGACGTGCTGCTCATTTCGGTTGTGGCTGTTGCCGCTTGCTCTACTTGTGCTTGTTGGTTACGAATAGCTTGGCTTGACTCACCGGTAATGGCCGATGTTTGCTCAGACGCCGCTGCTAATTGAGTTGAGCGTGAAATAATGCCCTTAATTAAGCTACGTAGGCTATCTATAAGGGTGTTACAGCTTTTTGATAGCTCGCCAAATTCATCTTTTGCAGAGTCATCTAAGCGTTGGGTCATATCACCGCTGGCAACAATATCTAAAATCCGATTAACCTCAGCCAGTGGCTTAGTGATTCTATTAACGGTAAGGATCGCAATTGCAATTGCAATTAACGTTGCGATGATCATACCTGCCCATGTCCAGAGCGTCGCTGAATCTACATCCTCGCGAACACCTTCTTGTAATTTGTAAGCCACAGTACTTGCTTGTGTTACTAAATCATCAATTTGCGACAGTGCCATAGTGGTTGCTTGCTCTGATTGGGCAAGTTCTTTTTCGGTAAGTGCGATAGCGTCAATAAGGCGCTGCTTATTGGCCGCTAGGCTATTATTGCCGCTAATATTTTCTATTAGCGTATCAACGTATGCTTGTAAATCACTGTATAGGTCGTTGTTATCTTGTTCTATAGCTGGCTTTATTAACGCTAAAGTACGAATTACTTCGTCAAGGTAATAAGCTTGCTCATTTTTTACAATATCTAGGGTGTTTGTCGTTTTAACCGTGAGCATATCGGTACTGTTACTCACCACAGACATAAAGTTGTTTTCTAAGTTATTGGCAGCTTGGTAAGCGCGTGGGTGGTTTTGCTCAAAGTTAGTAATATCTGTGATATCAAGCACGACTGAATTGGCATCTTCAGCTGCAATCTCAATTGTTTCAAGCTGTGCTGTGAGGGTTTTATTAAGTGCCAGTTGTTTATCTTTATCAGCTAATAGGTTTTCGACCGTACCTAAAAAGCTTAAGTAGGTTTTTTCTACAGCTTGGCTTTTTTGACTCAGTGATGCATCATTTTTTACTACGCGTTGAAGGTCTGCGTGCAGCGAGTTGAATTTGTCTTTTTGCTCAAGTACTTTTTGTTTTATAGGGGTGAGCTGTGCGCTTGAGGTGGTATAAAAACTAGCTTGGGCTGCTTTACTCATTAAAATAAATTCAGCTTGTAGTTCTGAGCTTTTATTAAGCGCGGGCAGTGATAACTGGTTTACCTGCTGGGTAGAGCGGTCAATGCTCGCAATTTTTATTAAAGAGTTACCACCAATGATTATGAGTAATAAGGTGATAAATATAAAACCACACCAAATTCGTTGGCTTACTGTCAGATTCATATGGATTTCCAATTAAAGTACTTCAATCACATCTTATCGGCTTTTTAACCAATAAGTTAAGCAATTAATATCTATTAATTTAAATTTAACATATGTGCTGGGGTTTTACAGTTTATTTAGATAAAAGCGTCGGCTTTTCTACTATTTTTTGCTTAGTTTGCAAGTTCATCATCGTTAAAGCACCGCCCCATACGCATCCGGTATCGAGCGCATGTATGTGATTGAGCTGAGTAACCCCTTCAAGAGCGGCCCAATGGCCAAATATAAGGTTGTTTTCTAATGCTTTTATATTAGGGTGAGTGAACCAGGCTGTTAACGTTTTATTATCGCTAATTGCGCCTTTCGCACTAAGCTCTAACGTGTTGTTGCTGGTTAAAAAGCGCATGCGGGTAAAGTAGTTAACAATGTACCTAAACTTATCAAATTCGTTTAAATCGTCATGCAATATAGCGGGATGAGGCTGATACATTTTTTCAAAAAAGTGCTTAGCATTTGCCGATTGATAACAACGCTGAGCAAACTGTGCGTGTTTAAGTGCGCTTTCTATAGACCAATTAGGGTTAAGCCCTGCATGCGATATAAAGCTGCGGTGCTGTGCTAAATAAATAGCAAGCGGCTGAGTTTGCAAATAGGCGATATAGTGAGGAAGCTTTTTACTATCAAAAATAGCACCGAGTTTATCTTTGGGGTTGATTGGCTTATTAAGATAGTGACAGGCAACCATGTGTAAATCATGATTGCCTAAAGTAACAGTCATGCTGTCTTGATGGCGATAAATATAATCTAGGCAGGCCAGAGAGTCCGGCCCACGTGCGACGATATCGCCCACTAAATAAAGGTGATCTTTGCTTGGGTTAAAGTCAACCCGTTTGAGCAAGCGGCTAAACTCTTTAAAGCAGCCTTGTAAATCACCAATTGCGTAATCAGCCATGGCGCTTTTTACTAATGTAAAATGTTAGGGCACGCTAAACGAAATACGCTTATAGGTGCTTCAAACTCAGAGCCAAACTCATTGCGCAGTGTGTAGTGTCCCTGCATGGTGCCAACAGGGGTGTCTAATATTGCGCCACTGGTGTATTTGTAAGTTTCGCCTGGGCCTATAACGGGGGTTTCGCCCACAACGCCTTCGCCTTCTACTTCAACTTCTTTACCATTGGCATCGGTGATCAACCAATAACGGCTCAAAAGTGTAGCGCTGCAAAGACTGTGGTTTTTAATTGTCACTGAGTAGGCAAAAACGTACTTTTCTAGCTCAGGCTGAGATTGCCCTTCAACATAAAAAGTCTCTACAGAGACTTTTACAGGAGAGCCAATATTACTGCTTGTTGTCATAAATCCAATTAGCTATATCAATAAATTGTTGTAACGTTAGGCTTTCAGCACGCAAAGTAATATCAATACCAATGCTGGTAAGCTCATCTGCGGTGAGTAAGTTGCCTAAGCTGTTACGCAATGTTTTACGGCGTTGATTAAAGGCTTCTAAACACACGGTGTTTAAAATTTTCACGCTTTTAGCGGTACGTTGCTCGGCTTTTTTAGGGATCAGACGAATAACCGCAGAGTCTACTTTAGGTGCTGGTTTAAAACACTCTGGCGGTACTTCAACCACAGGCATTGCGTGGCAGTAGTATTGTGTCATCACGCTTAAGCGGCCAAAAGTTTTGCTGCCTGGGCCTGCAACCATACGTTTTACTACTTCTTTTTGCAGCATAAAGTGCATGTGCTCAATATGATCAGCAAACTCAAAAAGATGAAACAGTAATGGCGTAGAAATATTGTAAGGCAGGTTACCAAACACTTTTAATTTTTTGTCATCGCGTACAAGGCTTGCAAAGTCAAACTTCATTGCATCGCCTTGGTTTACGTTTAATTTAGGACCTAAAAAAGGGTGCTCAATTAAACGCTGAGCTAAGTCTTTATCTAGCTCAACAACAGTAAGTTGGCCGCTTAAATCGGCAACAGGCTCGGTAATTGCGCCTAAACCTGGGCCAATCTCTACTAGGTTGTCTTGTGGTTTAGGATCGATTGCAGTCACTATTTTATCAATGATAGATTCATCAAATAAAAAGTTTTGCCCAAAACGTTTACGGGCGCGGTGTCCTAAATGTACTTTATCGGTCATTGATTCTGTGCTTTTTCATGGGCGAGCTTAATTGCTTCGCGGATCGCTAATTCAAAACTGCCAACTTCAGCGTCACCGGTGCCTGCTAAATCAAGCGCAGTACCGTGATCAACCGAAGTGCGGATAAATGGTAAACCTAAGGTTATATTTACCGAGTTACCAAATCCCTTGTATTTTAGCACAGGTAAACCCTGATCGTGATACATAGCAAGCACGGCATCGGCTTGAGAGAGGTATTTATCCTGAAATAGGGTATCGGCAGGAAGCGGACCAATTAAATTCATGCCTTGGCTGTTTAAGAGCTCAAGCGTAGGTGAAATTGTTTCTATTTCTTCAGTGCCTAAATGACCGTCTTCGCCGGCATGGGGGTTTAATCCACACACTAAAATTTTCGGTTGCTCAATACCAAACTTAGTTTGTAAGTCGTGGTTTAAAATACTAATAACTTTAGTTAAGCGCTCTTGTGTAATAGCACGCGATACATAAGCCAGTGGTATATGCGTTGTTACTAGAGCAACACGCAAGCCTTCGGTTGCTAGCATCATTACTACATCAGAGGTGCCCGACTGCTGAGCAAAGTACTCAGTGTGGCCACTAAAGGAAATACCGGCTTTATTAATAATCCCTTTGTGAACAGGGCCTGTGACAACGGCATCAAAGGTACCGTCCATATTTTTTTCGCTGGCAATACGTAAGGTATCAAGCACGTATTGGCCGTTTAAGTCGTCTAGTTCACCTAGCTTAACGTCAGTGCCTAAATCTACTTGGTGAATATAAATGCTACCTGCCGGCGCTATAGCTGCAGGGGCATTTTCATCAAAATCAATTAGCTCAATATTAAGGCCCAAGTGTTGAGCGCGTTCTTTTAATAACTGTTTGTCGGCGATAGCGACCAGTTGAGCTTGCCATGGTTGCTGCGCTAATTGCAGCAGCAAGTCAGGGCCAATCCCCGCAGGTTCACCCGGGGTAATTGCAATTCGTAATGTCATAATTACTCGTCTATAGGGAAAATTTCAACATGGGCTTGTTCGCGCATTTCTTGCTGCCAGTTAAAACTTTCTTCTTTAAATTTACGATTAAACAACATGCCGTGCGCACGGTTACGTTTAGCTAGCTCGGTTTTATCTGCTACACGTTTATCTAAAAGTTGTACTATGTGCCAACCAAATTGTGTTCTAAATGGTTCACTAATTTGATTTTTATCAAGTGATAACAAAGTATCTTTAAACGCCGGTACATACGTTGTAGGGTCAGTCCAATCATACTCACCGCCTTTAAGGGCTGAGCCTGGATCTTCTGAGTATTCTTTAGCAAGCTCAGCAAAGTCAGCGTTTCCTGCGCGTAAATCTTTGGCAAATCCTGCTAGCATGCTACGTGCTTTTTCTTCACTTAAAATAATTGAAGGCTTAATAAGAATATGGCGTGAGCGTACTTCTGTAGTTTCTACTAATTGGCGACCACGTACATCTTGCACCTTAATTATATGAAAGCCAGCACCTGAGCGAAGCGGGCCAACAATAGCGCCTTTCTTTTGACCTTTTACAGCTTCGGCAAATAACGAAGGCATTTCGTTGATACCCATATAACCGAGTTGTCCGCCTTCAAGCGCTTTTGAGCCACCTGATGATGAAATAGCGATGCGTTTAAACTCTTGGCCATCGTTTAATAGCTCAATAACTTTGTCAGCACGGGTTTTCGCACTGGTGATTTCATCTGCTGTTGCATCGTTAGGAATATCAATAAGGATGTGGCCAATATCATACTCTTCAGAGTTTTGACCTTGGCTTTCCATTATTTTTAACAGGTTATCTACTTCTTGTTGGCTAATATAAATTCGACGATCTACATTGGCACGGGTAACCTGTTGGGTGGTGATCTCTTTACGAATTTCTTCGCGGTAGGCTTGAAAGCTCTCGCCAGCGGCTTCAATGGTACGACGAAGATCGGCAATGCTGCCGCCTTGATCTTTTGCCATATTTGCGAGTGTTTGGTCTAACTGGCTGTCTGAAATTTCTAGGCCCATACGTTCAGCCATTTGCATCATAAGCGTTTGGTTAACTAAACGCTCAACGGCTTGTACGCGAAGCGTTTCGTCTTTAGGAAGTTGTTGGCCTTGCTCTGCGGCTTGCTTTTTAACACGATTAATTATGGTGTCTACTTCACTTTTTAAAATTACGCCTTGGTTTACAACACCAATTACTTTGTCGATTTCCTGTGGGGCGGCAAATGCGCCATGGCATAAGCTTAAGCTTAAAATAGCTGTTGATAATAGTTTTTTTAAATTCATATTCTTTTTACTACTCTTCTAATAGTACTGCTTTAAAACAGGGCGTACTGCATTTTAGGGCTTTAAAGTATCACCTTAATTGCTCGTTTGCCTTAATTATTAAGAAAATACGGTCTACGGTAGCCAAAAATACCTTGTTGTAATAATTTTTGTGCATCGTAACGGCTCTTACTGCCAAGCCCTTTTAATACAAAGTTTAAACTAATACCTGAATCAAAAGTGGCTTGTTGCTGCCCGATAGACTGATTTAAATCGGTTTCAATCTGACGGTGACCAGTAATTTGGATTGCCCAACAGCATGACTCATACTGTAATCCGCTTAAAAATTCGATGCTTCGATTATTTTCAAGGTCCCGGTGGTAGCTTGCAATAAATTGCCACTGATCACTAATTGGGATACTTGTAAATACACCCGTTTGCTCGATTGTATTTCCTGAGACATCATTTGCATAGCGATGGTTCAATTGAACTAGCTCATTATTGTCACCTTTGTAATCGAGGGTGACATTTGACTGGATCATTTGCTTACCATCCGTGTCGTATTGCATACCCGCTGAGAGGTACCAACGGCGGTGCCAATGTAGCATTGTTTGCGCTGCAAAAAGGGCGTTGTAGTTTGTCTCTGAGTCTAAATCTTGCTCGGTAGGTTTAGCCGAGTCGTTTAGGTAAAAAATTTGACCCGCGCTAAAGTTAAACACTTCTTCGTGTTTATTATCAAATAAGCGTGTTGTTGCACCTAACGTAAATTGGTTAGCTGCGGCTATACGGTCTACACCCGAAAAGCGCGTATCTCTAAATAGGCCAAAAAAGTCATCTTGTAGGCGAGTGGTGTCAAATAGGCCTATCTCAGATTGATCCTTATTAGGGGTATATAAATACTGTATTTGTGGCTCAAGAGTTTGAATGCCATCTTCAAAAAAGGTCGAGGTGTCACGTTCAAAGTTAAGCTGCGAGTACAAACGTACTTTTGGCAAGGTACGCGAAACGCTATCGCTATATTGAGTGCCCGTTAAATTACCACTTTGCTTGTAGTTAGTTTGTAATAAGCTCACTTCTGAGAGAAACGACCACGCATGTGTTGCGTAGTTAAAGCGCGCTTTTGGCTCTACGTGTACACGGGTAGCACTGTCTATGGCAATTTCTGAAGATTCGTTGGTAAAGTGGCTTACTTCACCCGACAAACTAAAGTCAAAGTTATCAAAACGCCATGGGGCGGTTTGTGTAAAGCTAATTTGTGGAACCGCGGCATACGACTCTAAGTGATCGCCCAGTACTTCAAAGTTTTGAAATTTAATATCGGTACGCCATGTGTCGCCAAGGTGAGTCACAGAGCCGGTACGATAAAGTTGGGTATCGGTTTTATTTGCGTAATTAGAGCTTAAATCGGTGATGTAGTTGTCATCACTGACGTTAGTTACATCAATATTAGCGCGCCAGTCTTCACTTAAATAGCTTTGTTGCTGCCAATGAAACATATAGCGCTCATCAAGGCTTGGCTCCGAATCATCGCTATCTAAATATTCAATACCGACTAAGCCTTCATGTTGCTCCGTGAGGTATCTAAACTCGGTTTGCAATTGTAAGCCTTTGCGCGACATATAACGTGGTGTAATAGTGGCGTCAAAATTAGGCGCAATATTCCAATAATAAGGCGTAACAGTTTCAAGGCCGTAACGGTCGGAGCTCGAAATGCTAGGTGTTAATAAGCCCGACTTGCGTCGCTCATCCAGCGGAAACGTGAAATAAGGTAAATATAAAACGGGGGTATCAAGAATACGTAAAACGGCGTTATAGGTTTCGCCCCAGCCTTCTTCACGAGAGAGGTTAATTTCGTCGGCTTCTATTTCCCACACGGGTGTATCGCTTGGGCAAGTAGTAAAGCTTGCATTCATTAACAATAAGCCAGACTCGTTGACAGTGAGTTTTTCGGCGCCACCTTTACCTTGTTGCGCTGTTAAGCTGTAATCGGCACCTAGTAGGCTTATTTCTGAATTATTTAAATCGGCATTTAAACCTGAGCTGTTTACTTGGCTTACACGGTCTTGATAAGTAATAGGGCCTGTTGCATTAAGTAAACCGCGCTGCTTATCTATAAGCGCAGTTTGTGCGGACAAACTCATATCAAGGGTGTTAATATCAACATTGCCGGTAAATTCAGCGCTTTGTGTGCCTAGGAGCTCTACATCGTCAGCTTGTATATCAACCGATCCTACCGCTAAGTTTGGTAGAGGTTGCCAAGCTCTGGTTTGCATTGAAATGCCACATAAATTGTGTGCCAGTTCAGTTTCGGCAAGCGATGGTGCGCTAATTACGCCTAGCATCAATATGCCCCAGGTTTTGCTCATTTATCGACCTTAATGCTCTTTGGTTTATTATAAGCTAGACATAATAAAGGAAAACAATGGCAAATACAGTAATTGACCTATAAAAATAGACATCTTATATAATGACACGCTTTGATAATTTACAACTATTTATAAATACGCACTTTGATGCTAAACCACACTCCTTAGTAGCCATTACTGGGGATGCCAGCTTTCGCCGTTATTACCGTTTAAGCTGTGCCGGAAAAGCGTTTATTGTGATGGACTCCGACCCACAAAAAGTAAATAACGCTCCGTATATCTCTCTTAATAAAGTATTCACCGACAACGGCTTTTTATTGCCTGAAATAATTGCAAGCGATGAAGAACAAGGCTTTTTTGTGTTAAGTGACTTAGGAAGTACACACTTAGCCGATAAGCTCGATGAACCAAATAGAGATGAATATTACAAGCAATTAATCCGTTTAGCGGCAAGCTGGGCCAAAACACCTGAATCAGCAGCTATGCAAAATTATAATAAAGAATTTATTCATCTTGAGCTGAATATTTTTAGCCAATGGCTGGTTACTGATTTTATTGGCTTAACAATGAGTACTGAGCAACAAACGCTTTGGCAGCAAAGCTGTGAGCTATTAACGAACGCTATGCTAGCGCAGCCTAGGGTCACGGTTCATCGTGATTATCACTGCCGTAATATTATGTATAGCAATGAGCAGTGGGCAATTATAGATTACCAAGATGCCGTGCGCGGGCCGCTGTGCTATGACTTAGTGTCGCTGCTACGCGATTGCTACTTTAAGTTGCCACAAGCACAGCTTAATCAGCTGCTTGAGTACGGCTATGAAGAATTTACAGCGCAAAAATTAATAACAGATATTTCTTTTGAGCAGTTTAAACAGTGGTTTGATTTAACGGGTATTCAGCGCCATTTAAAGGCAGCGGGAATATTTTGCCGGCTCTATTTACGCGATGGTAAAACCGGCTACCTTGATAATATTTTACCGACGTTGGATTACATTGTTGATGTTGCTAAAACCTATCCAGAGCTTGCAGCGTTAAGTGAGTGGGTAAGCAGCATTGTAATACCGCAGGTAACACTAAAATTAGCTAAGGAGCGCACATGAAAGCCATGATTTTAGCTGCCGGGCGCGGCCAACGAATGATGCCGCTTACACAAGCTATGCCTAAACCTATGCTAAAAGTGGCGGGGAAACCGCTGATTGAGCACCATATTAATAACCTTAAAGCCGCTGGCATTACTAACATTGTTATAAACCTAGCTTGGCAAGGGGATAAAATAAAAAGCTATTTTAAAAATGGTGCTGAGTTTGGTGTGCGCATTGAATATAGCCAAGAGGCGGAGGGCGGCCTTGAAACCGCAGGCGGAATTATTCAGGCGCTGCCATTACTAGGTGAGCAATTTATTGTAATTAACGGCGATGTATTCACAGATTACGATGTGAGTGCGCTTACACAATTGCACCTGCAAGACGGCGAGGCCCACATAGTGTTAGTAGAAAATCCACCGCATAACGAAAAAGGGGATTTTGCGTTAAGTCACTTATCGGCTGAGAGTCAAAAGTATACATTTTCGGGAATTAGCCGTTACCACGCTAATTTTTTTAAAGGTTTAGAGCCTGGCACACGCCCGCTTGGGCCAATATTGCGAGAAAAGCTCGCCCAACAGGTTATCTCAACTGAGCTTTATATTGGTCAGTGGGACGATATCGGCACACCACAGCGACTCGCGCAGCTCAACGAGCGCATACAAAACACACTTTAATAGAGGCAGTTAATTAGATGTGGGGAAAAATACTCGGTTTTTGTTTTGGCTTTATGTTTGGTAAAATTTTTGGTGCCATTTTAGGTTTATACCTCGGCCATTTATTTGATAAAAGCTTAAAAAACGATTTTGATAAAGCCGGCGGCTTTTCAGGTTTGTTTAAAGGTGATGATGTAAACGAGCGCCAAGCGTTGTTTTTTTCGAGCTGCTTTGCGGTTATGGGGCATATTGCAAAGTCGAACGGTCGCGTAAGCGAGGTGCATATAAAAGCGGCAAGTATGTTTATGGATGAAATGGGGCTAAAGGGCGATGAGCGCCGCGAAGCTCAGCATGCATTTCAATCAGGTAAAGACAGCGACTTTTCGATTAAAGAAACAGTACACGACTTTAAAGAACGCTTTGCAAAACGTTACGACTTACTGCAACTGTTTTTAGAAATTCAAATTCAAATGGCGTTTTCTGATGGCGTGCTCGCAGAGCAAGAAAAACAGCTGTTACAAGAGGTAAGTAAGCAATTAGGTATTTCTAAAACTCATTTTGCTTTTATTCTTAAGCGTTACCAAGCTGAATTTAGTTTTAGACAGCAGCAACAACAGTATAGACAACAGCAGCAAGGTCAAAGTAGCAGTTACCGTGAAGGCTCTGGTCATCATGTGCCCCCTAATAACAGCATGAACCGCTCACAGGCCTTGGCTTTATTAGGGTTAAGTAGTGACGCGACGCAACGAGATATTAAAGTAGCGTATCGTAAATTAATGGCGCAGCATCACCCTGATAAATTAGTATCTCAAGGGCTGCCTAAACACATGATGGAAGTAGCAGTTAAAAAAAGCCAAGATATTCAAGCGGCTTACGAGTATTTAAAAAAGGCGGCGTAAAAAACCGTCTATCACTTTAGTTAACCGTGCATGCTGCTCTGGCGCATCGCGCAGGCCAAAGAGTTGGCGCTGGCGGTAATCAAATTTAGCATTTCGATTTACCCAGCGCTGGCGGTTTTTAAGGCTCATAAGTATATCGGTATTATCATTTGCATAGTAAATATCAAGCAAGGCGGGGGTCACCAGCGATGTGGTTTGCGCTAAACCTTTATTGCGCTGTGTATTAGGTAAATAACTACTTAAGCTTATAAACGCATCTATTCGCGAGTCTGGAAAATCGGCATAGTATTCTAGGAGTACCCCCGCACTGGTACCTTGTGCTATGACGACAATATTATTTGGCTCGCTCATCGCGTTTTGATAGAGCGCCTCATAACGCATTATTAAATTAGTTTTATAATGACTTAGTACCTCGTTACTCACCAAATCAATGGCATTAACAAAGTGTGGCTCTTGAGCCGTTGTAACAGCACCGTCGCTGTTACTTTGCGCCGTTTTTGTTGGCTCTTCATTTTGCGCTTGCGTACTTGATTGCGTGCTTGATTGGGTATCTGCTTGTGCAGCCATGTTACTTGCTTGCCAATCTATATCGGGTACTGTCATGGCGTAGGTTGTGTAACCTAAATTAGTAAGCTCTTTTCGCAGGTAACTCATGCCAGCATTGCTAGTGGGGGTAGAATTCCAGTCGGGGATGAGTAATACAATACCTCTAAAATCGCGGCTCATGTATTCGCTATACAAGCTTAAGAACTCTGTATCTCCAGCAAGTATGGGTTTAACTTCATCATTGGGTAGTAGACGTTTTATATCGCTATTTTCGATACTTGATAAAGAAGGTGGGGCTATATGCTCTGCAGCACTGGCATATGCGCTTAAGCATAACGCAGAGCAACAACATACACTTTGTAGCGTTTTTTTGATTAGCTGCGCAGATATCATAGTAAGCCCAAAACGTGAGTAATAACTAAGTATCGGCGCGCTAAGGTAAAAGTTTAGTACTAACTTTGTGGGCTTTACCTATTAAAAGTCGGGCTCTACCTCAAAGGTCAGTACTTGCTCGGTCACGGGGTGTTTTAGTTGCAATATTTGCGCATGTAGTTGTAAACGTGGCGCCGCGGCTAGGGCCTCTTTATGGGCATAAAGTCTATCGCCCAGTATTGGGTGGCCAAGGCTTAGCATGTGCACGCGTAATTGGTGCGATCGCCCCGTAATTGGCGTGAGCTCTACACGTGTTGCGCCCGCTTCTCGTGCAAGTATTTTAAAGTGGGTTAGCGAGGGCTTACCGTTTTCATAATCAACCATTTGCTTAGGGCGATTAGGCCAATCACAAATAAGTGGCAAATCAACCGATCCGGTATCTTGCTCAAGTTGGCCGTAAACACGTGCAATATAGCGTTTTGCAGTTTCACGTTCTTGAAACTGCATACTTAAATGCCTATGAGCTGCCTTATTCATAGCAAGGCAAAGTATGCCCGAGGTTGCCATATCTAGGCGGTGCACTATTTTAGCTGTAGGAAAAACACGGTTAACGCGATTAATTAAGCTATCGGCATGTTTTGGATCTTTACCCGGGACGGTTAAAAGTTCGCTGGGTTTATTAACGATGAGCAAGTCGTCATCTTGGTGCAGTATTGTTAAATACGGACTCATTGGGGGATTGTAATTAACTAACACGGCCGACCTCAGTAATTTTGCAGGGCGCTATTTTAGGGGAGCGAGAGCAAAGGCTCAAGGAAAAGATAAAAGTTTAATTGCGTATTTTTCATGCTGGTGTGAAATTGCACCAGCTTAAAGTTGTAGGAACACATTATGGCAAGGCAAAGTATTTCACTTACTGAACAGAATGATTTATGGCTTCGTAATCACGTTGAAAACGTGGGGGGATTACACAAATAAAAGTGAATTGGTGAATGATTTAATTCGTCGTGCAAGAAGAGCAGAAGCAATAAGTGGTAAGCTTGCTAACTCAGAAAAAAGCGGTTTTAGTGATCAATCGGCGTGCCGTTTGTGGCTCAGACAGCATTTATTACAGAGTTACAGAAATAGGTATTGAAATAATGGCTTTATTAGGTGGCCAAGATACTGATGAGGAATTGTAGAGGTGAATGTAAAAAGCACGGCCTGTAAACCGTGCTTTTTGAAGTGTAGTTTAGTTATATCTTGATCTAACTAACGGCTGATGGCTATAAACTAAACGCTCAAAAACCCTTTAGTGCGAAACTACGATTAAGCGTATCGCATCAAGTTTTAACTGGGCTTTTTCTATATGCGTTGTCAGCTCGCTGCGCTGCTTATCGAAGAAGGTAATTTCTTCTTGGCGAATATTAGGGTTAATTTGCTTAAGCGCTTCAAGGCGAGCTTGTTCTTCACCTAAGGTGCTTTGCATTTTTTCAAGTGACGCACTGCGTATAACCTCAAGCTGTTGCTGAGCCATCTCTTTTGCAGTGTTGATCATTGGATGAACCGCACCTTGTAAAGCACCCGCTAATTTACTTGCAGTTTGACGACCAACGGCTGAAAGCTGTTGGTTAAAACTATCAAATGCCACGTTTTCGCCGAGGTTATTACTGGCTTTATCAAGTAATATGCGAATAGGCGTTGGCGGTAAAAAGCGACCTACTTGCAGGGCTTTTGGTGCCATAGCTTCGGCTACAAATATTAGCTCAACAAAAAAGGTACCTGGTGGTAATTTTTTGTTTTTAAGCAAAGCTACAGAAGCACTACCAAAGTCATCATCACAAATCATGTCCATCGTGCCTTGCACCATAGGATGATCCCAGCTAATAAAATGTACGTCTTCTTGAGAGAGGGCGGTATCGCGGTCAAATGTAACCGTCATGCCATCTTCTTTTAAGCTAGGGAACGATGCACTTAGCATATGCTCTGTTGGCTTTAAAATAATGGTGTTTTCGCCTTTGTCTTCTTGGCTTACTCCAAATGTGTCGAATACGTTGATCATGTAACTTGGTAACTCAAATTGGTTATCAAGTGCTTCAATTTCTTCAACCAATGAATCGGCAGCGCCTTGGCCAGATGAATGCAGCTCTAATAAACGGTCACGGCCACTTTCCATTTGTTTGCGTAGCACGGCATTTTGCTTGGCTACTTGCTCAAGTAGAGGGTCGAGCTCTTCTTCATCACAATTATGGGCAGCAATGTAATCAAGTAGGTCTTCACTAAATTCTTTATACAATATCTGGCCAGTGGTTGATGTGCTTTCAAATGCATCAAGGCCTTCGTTGTACCAACGCAGTAATACTTCTTGCGCTGTATTTTCAAAATACGGCACATGAATATTGACATCTTTTGTTTGCCCAATACGGTCTAATCGGCCGATACGTTGTTCAAGTAAGTCAGGGTTTAGTGGTAAATCAAATAACACTAAGTGATGCGAAAACTGGAAGTTACGTCCTTCTGAGCCAATCTCTGAACACAACAGTATTTGTGCATTGTCGTATTCATCGGCAAAAAAGGCTGCTGCGCGGTCACGCTCTATAATCGACATGCCCTCGTGGAACACAGATGCTTTTATTGCTTCACGCTCACGCAAAATTTGCTCAAGGCTAATAGCGGTTTCGGCTTTGGCACAAATAAGCAGTACTTTTTCGTGCTTTAGGGTTTTAAGTGTTTCGATTAACCAATCTACACGTGGATCAAATGCGCCCCAGCTGGCACTTTCACCTTCAAACTCTTGAAAGATTTTTTCTGGAAACAGAGCGCGTTGTGCGCTTAGCTCTGCACTTTGTATACCGCTCATGCTGCCAAGTACTGACATTGCTGTTTTATATTGCTTTGGCAGTGCCATTGGGTAAGCATGTAATTTACGGCTAGGGTAGCCATCAATTCCGCTGCGGCTGTTTCTAAACAAAATACGACCTGTGCCGTGGCGATCAAGCAGCATGTTAAGTATTTCTTTACGCGCAGGTAAATCACCTTGCTGAGCTTTTTCAAGCACATCAGTAATATCGGTTTCTTTTAATAACTCAATGAGTGTGGCTTTGGCTGTATCATCAAGGGCTTGTGCTTGCAGTAGCTGATTTGCCGCTTCGGCAACGTCTTTGTAATTAGCTTCTTCTTCTTTGAATACGTCGTAGTCGTAAAATCTATCTGGGTCGAGCAATTGTAAGCGGGCAAAGTGGCTACGGTGACCAAGTTGATCAGGCGTTGCTGTTAATAGAATAAGGCCCGGAATATCTTGGCTAAGCTCAGCCATGCGTTGATATTCGGTGCTCGGCTTACCATTGTTAATGCTTAGGTGGTGCGCTTCATCAACAACTAATAAATCCCAATCAGCAAGTGTTGCTTGTTCAAACCAGCGTTTTTTCTTGGTTAAAAACTCAAGGCTGGTAAGCACTAGCTGCTCGGTATCAAATACGTTTGGCGAGTCTGCAAAGGCTTCGTCGCAGCGCTCTTCATCAAAAATAGAAAAACGTAAATTAAAGCGGCGTAGCATTTCTACTAACCATTGGTGCTGCAGGTTTTCTGGCACCACAATAAGTACACGGCTAGCACGGCCACTAATGATTTGTTGGTGTAATATCATGCCGGCTTCAATGGTTTTACCAAGGCCTACTTCATCTGAGAGCAGTACCCGTGGGGCAAAACGTTTACCTACTTCTTGTGCAATATAAAGCTGATGCGGAATAAGGTTAGCGCGCTGGCCAATTAAGCCTTTAATAGGCGATTGCTGGCGCTCAAATTGGTGTTGCCATGTTTGGTAACGTAAGGTGTAGCGATCAAAGCGATCTACTTGGCCTGCAAATAAACGATCTTGCGGTTTATTAAACTTAATAAAATGATCTAAAAAGGTTTCTTTTAGCTTTGCTTCTTCGCCGGTATCAACGCGAGTACCTACGTAGCAAAGTAGTTCACCTTGCACTTCAATAGACTCTACTTCTAATTCCCATTCTTCAACGCTTTTGATCACATCACCTGGATTAAATGCCACACGGGTAACCGGTGCTTCTGCACTAGAATAAACACGGTTTTCACCACTGGCAGGAAATAAAATGCTGACCTGGCGGCCTTCAATGGCAACTACGGTGCCTAATCCTAAATCTGACTCTGTATCACTGATCCAACGCTGACCTAAGGAAAAATTCATGTATGTCTCGTCTATGAAGAAAAAGGCGGCTATGTTACCTGTTACATAACACCACTGCAAGGCGCTATTTGACTCACTTTTAATTAATTTTATAAGTGCGAATTAATCCCATTAACAGTGCTAACAAATGGCTCTTTTTTAGGTAAATAAAAACTATATCGTGTTTGTAATAAAACGGACTTTTATGACAAATAGACTAAACTTAGATTATGCCTTAGCAATTAAGTATTGCAGGTTTGAATTTAGGCCCGTTTTACTTAGTTATTTTGGTATAGCATAAAAATCATAAAACGTAAGGAAAGTGCTATGGAAAAAGCTTCGAACCTTGAAAGTAAAATGTATGTGCTAGACACCAATGTATTACTCCACGAACCCCTCGCTTATTTGTCTTTCCAAGAACATAACGTTGTCATTCCCATGACTGTTTTAGAAGAGCTTGACCACATTAAAGATAGAAAACACGACGTAAGTCGTGATGCACGAGTGGCTATTCGCGGCTTAGATGAGGTACTAAAAGACGCAACTCCAGAGCAAATGTTGCAGGGTGTTGCACTGCCTAGCAATAAAAAGGCAAATGCCAATTCAACCGGTACGCTCATTATTGTTAATGACCATCTTTTTGCAGATTCTATTTCTGGTTTACCGGGAGATGAAAACGATCACCGTATTATTAACTGCGCCGTGTATTTACAAAAACAGCACAGCGATTCAAAAATTGTATTGGTGACAAAAGATATAAACATGCGCCTTAAGGCAAAAGGTGCTGGCCTTAAATATGTTGAAGATTACCGTACCGACCAATTAATCGATGATATTGCTTTATTAACTAGCGGCTATAAAAAAATAGAGGGCGATTTTTGGCAGCACGTAGGGCAATGCGAAACACAGCAACACGGCCGTGATACGTTTCATTATGTGGCTAAAAACTTAATTCCTGATGTGTTTTGCAATGAGTACATACTTGATGGCAGCGAGCACTTTGCTGCGCGGGTCAAATCTTACGATAACGAGCGTATTAAATTAAAAGATATTAGTGTTGAGCGTTTAATGCATCAGCAAGCGTGGGGCGTAAAGCCTAAAAATATTTACCAAGGTATGGCACTCGACGCCTTGCTTGACCCTAGTATTGAGCTGGTTATTTTAACCGGCCCAGCGGGGTGCGGTAAAACAGGTATTACTGCAAGCTTTTTTTCAATATTTGTGCAGACCTATCTACAGACCTTATTCTTACTGAATAAATTGAGTATTTATAACAGGCTAAGATCTAATCTCTCTAACATGTCATTAAGTGTGACTTAAAGAATAGAACCATTCATCAATAAATATAAATAACGGATTTAACCTGCAAGAGGCACAAACAAAAATAATAAAGCTAAGGTAAATCTAAAATGCTAATTAATGAAAATCGTTCTCAAAGGAGAACTAAAATGAATAATCCAAGTGAAAACAAAAACCCAAGAGTATTGGATACATCGGCACTAGTTCATGATCCAAAGTCACTTCTTGCGTACAGTGAAGACGTATACATCTGTCTAACAGTTCTAGAAGAATTAGATAACTTAAAAGAAAGAACTAACAAATCGGTTAGTGCTGATGCTCGTGTATGTATTCGTATGCTTGAAGATATAATAAATGGGCACAGTGCAGAAGAGATGGAAGCTGGTATTCCACTGCCTTCTACTGAAACAGCTAAACGAGGAAAACTGTTTATTGGAATTGATACCCAGCTCGATATGGCTAAAGAGTTAAAGCACGGTATTGGAAGTGACGCTGACAATAGAATAATTAACTATGCACTGTATCTTCAGAAGGACTTAGATAAAGACGTAATAATTGTTAGCCGTGACATTAATATGCGCTTGAAAGCTCGAACCGTAGGGGTCATGGCAGAAGACGTTGCCGTAGATAATCAAATATCAGATATTGATCTTTTATACACAGGGGTACAAGCCTTTAAAGGAGATCTTTTTGATCGAATTAAATCAGACAAAGACTTCAAGGTTTCAGGAGAAGTTTATACTTTCCCAATAAGTCTATTTAATGATGAAGTTCAGCCAAACATGTATTGGTACGATGAAGCTGGACACATTGGGCGAATTTCAGAAGTAACAGATACTGAGGTATTCACAAAGTTATTGCCTCGTAAACAAGAAAAAGTATGGGGCATTTTGCCTAAAAATCAGCGTCAGGCAGTAGCTTTAAGCCAATTAACAGATCCATATTATGACTTAAATATCATCCTTGGCCCTGCTGGCTCCGGAAAAACTTTTTTAGCAGTTGCTTCGGCGCTGCATCAAGTATTGGAGTTAAAAAAGTACAAAAAAATCGTTGTGGTGCGCTCCAGAGACTTTATGGACGATGATCCGGGGTTTTTACCCGGTGACCTGACAGAGAAATCAATGCCGTTATTAGCAGGTATAACAGATGCGCTTATATCAATGCATTCAGGTGATAACAATGAAGGTAATATTAGTGCAACTGTTGAGCATGTCATAGAGCGTGCCAATATAGAGTTTACTTCTATGGCTTATTTTCGAGGCAGGTCAATTGATGATGCTGTTTTAATTATTGATGAAGCACAAAATATGACCCGTGCTCAAATTAAAGGAATGCTTAGTCGTGGTGGCAAAAATTGTCGCACAATCGTGTTGGGCAACTTAGCCCAGATTGATGATAAGTTTGTAACACCTGCTTCTTCTGGTGCAAGTGCGGCTGTTAATGTGTATCGTCATTATGAAAAAGGCTCAGTGCTAATTTTTGATGAAGTAGAGCGTAGTAGCTTGGCTGAATTCACTGAAAAGAATATGTAGGCATCAAACTACCATTCACATTTCCTTATAATATTGCGACAATAGCCACTGCTTTTTGCAGTGGCTTTTCAGAGAAGCCCGTTCCCACGAAAACAGGACGAAATGGATTTACTCTGAACTAAAAGATTAAATATTCACAAAAACTGAGTGACATAGGTGCGTGGCCTAGCGTTGCCGTTTTTTGGTGTATTGATGTCTTTTAATAAAGAAGACCTGCTAGTAAATATAAAAAGGCAGGCAAAACGATTATCTAAATTATTAACTATTCCCCTTGGACAAGCCCAAGAAGCCCTAGCTATTTGTCTTTACGGCAGTGACAGTTACAGCGATTTACTAGTAAAAATAAAAGCTGAATCCTTTGACAACCCATTGATAGCACTGTCTGCACTCTCACCAAACTCGGAAATATTTTTAGTAAAAATATTAGCTAGCCACCTAGATAGCATTATTGGAAATTTTGAAAAAAAATTTCCCGGCTCCAATATAAATGAAGAGATGGTCGTATCCCTGTTTGGGCTTAGCTTTTCAGAGTTCAAACTCAAAATATCTACCTAAGTTGTACAAATACGTAAGTTGTCATTTTGTTTTTTGGCGATATTATAATATGAAGGCTGAACGGACAGCCTACGCCTACACATGTTTTTCGCCTTGAAAAACGTGAACAGTGAAGCGGAGCATCCGTAAAAATTTGGTTATTTGAACAATAAATAAAGCAATGTGTTGGTAGGCCATTGTTTATTGGAAAGTTGTTTGGAGAACTAAATGATCTCACTTTATCAATTAAAGAATAAGCTCAATAAACAAGCAAAAGAGTTTGCTGAGTTATTAGAGTTTCCTGATCTTTACGCCCAAGGCCTGTGGGCTCGAGGTGTTTATAACTGCCCTTATTTTTCTGATACCCATAAATATCTCTCTGAAGTATTTGAAAAGAAAAAGCTGGACTCAATTCTAAAGCACGATTCCCTGAAATATTTAATGATCAACGAATACGATGATCAAGAAATTATTGAATCGCTTCATAAAGAAATTGAGTCAATGGCAAACCGTATTGAAAGCCTGATGCTGGTAGATATCGAAACATTAGAGTTAGTTTCAGTGATATACCAAGTTTTAGGGTTGCCTGAAAATGCCAAGTTTATTGTAAATACAGGTGCAGACTTCCGCTTAGAGTGGCGACCATACTTTGATGCCTTTGATGATCCGTTGATAGTTCAATATGCAGATTTAAAAGTTCATGGTTGTTATTTCAGGCTAATCGCTTGCAAGTTTCCGTTTGAAAAGCTTTCCTTGGATGACATTAGAAAATACATGTACATCAATCATGTAAACCATAATGGTGAGTTTGAAGGCTGTATTTCTGAAGGAAATACATTTTCTAAGCATGTGCACTGGCTGGTGTTGACACTTGAATTATTCAGTAGCGGCAAAGTAAATAAGGCTCAGTTCAATCCAACAACCTTCAAAATCGAAGGTATGCGCTATTTGGTATATGGCTTCCCATTGATTCCTTCCTTTGTATCTGATTGGCACAAACCTGATTTATGTCTACGAGTCAAAAATCTAGATGGCGATCAGAAGTTCATTGTTCGTATCGAACAGCAAGATCTTGTTTTTTATGCGAGGCGCGTTGATACCAACTTTTTTAACACAATCGATTATGAAAAATACATTTCGTTGTATCAATCTAGTGTTCTGTCACATTTTGATGCTGACAACAATTTGCTTAAAGTTGATGGGGTTAAATATCTAAGTTTTTTTCGTCCTTTTTCTGTAGAAGATATGAAAGGAGTTCAAGCATGAGACCTAGAGTAAAACTAACCAACGCAAAACTTATCTCAATTCAATCTGATACAGAGGAAAAAGTTGAACGGGTGCTTTACGGCACATTTGCTGACGAAAATGAAAATGGTAAAGAAGGAGATGCTTTATTCACGATAAAGGTTTTGGAAATCAATGGTCTAGAAAGTAAGTGCTTTGGTGTTGACTTTTATATCTTAGATGCTGAATCTAAAGAGTTTGATGTAAATGCATTTGAGTTTAATTTAATGCATGAGTGTATGTATTCTCCTAATGAGTTATTAGAGCTGCGAGATATGCTCCCGGCTAGTTATTAGTAAGGGAATACGTTGGATAGAATATATTTAAAGGATGCCTACATAGTATCTGTTTACGACTATAAAGAATTTGAAAAAATATTTCTTGGCGAGTTTTTATCAGGGGGGGTTATTGAAGATGAAACATTCAGGTTTCGGCCATTTCAGCAAATCGTGACTTCAAAGATTGTTAGCAAATCTGCTGATGAAGATAAGTTAGAAATATACACACATAGTGGGAGTTGTTATGTGATTGATGCTGACCATAAGTTAATTGATATTTCATTTGTTGAACTGGTTGTTATGAGAGCAGGAGCTTATTCGGCAGATCGAGTTTTAGAAATGAGAGAGCAACTTAAGTCTCAAAATAAAAGCCATTGAATAGCGAAGATAAGAAGTCTGATGAGATTATTATTTGTCACTTACCTCTTTGAAAAATTTGACGATAATCAAATATTCATAAATGTTTATACAGCATCAATTGACTTAGTCAAAAATTTGCATTAGTATTAGAGATGTATACTTGTAAGAGAATTTTATGTCTAAAGCATTTTCAAAAGTCTTAGTAATGACGCTTATGCTGGTTGCCTTTGTAGGGCAAGCATTTGCGTATTCTGCTATGCCTTGCGAAATGTCATCAGGTTCTCACGAATCACACATGAACATGAACATGAACATGAACATGAACATGGATCATGGTGATATGAATAAAAGCAGTAATGGTCAATCAGAAGATTGTTGTGACGTTGAATGTATTTGTCCTGCAAATGCTTGCTCATCTACGACAGTCCTAAATTCCAGTATTGATTCGACAGATATTCAAATATTCAGTGAATCTGTAGCTGCTCTGCAATCTAAACAACCTCATTCAATTTCCACTTCCCTTTATCGTCCACCAATTTTTGCCTAATACAGGATTAGTGCGTCCAAATTTCTCGCACATGTAATTAATTTTTCTGTTAGTCAATATAGCGTCGTAGCGCTATAGATATTTTCCAGCGATGTCTGGGGGCAAAAATGATCAATAAGTATTTAAAAATAGCAGTAGTAATGCTGCTTTCACCTGCGTTTGCAAACGCCAACGAACATAACCATGCACACAATAACGACGTAACACCTTTGGAGTTAATCGTTTATAAAACCCCTACTTGTGGGTGTTGTAAAAAATGGATAACTCATATTGAAGACAAAGGGATCGTTGCGCATTCCAAAGATTTCCGAAACATCGGCAACATCAAAACTAAGTATGGTATCAAACCTAATTACCGTTCATGCCACACGGCAGTGAGTAGAAATGGATTTGCCTTTGAAGGTCATATACCTGCTAAATTTATTCAGCAGTTCTTATCAGAAGAACATCCCAATGCGATTGGGCTTTCAGTTCCAGCAATGCCAGTTGGCTCTCCCGGTATGGAAGTCGATGACCGCTTTATGCCATACAACGTGTTAATTCTATTTAAAGATGGAACGAGCAAAGTCTATGCAAAAGTTAAGACATACGAGGAGCAATTCTAATGAAATTGAACTCTTCAAACCTTACTTCACTTTCAACTGCATTAATACTCGGCTTATCTGTATTCTCAGCTCAAGCTGAGAAAGTAGTGTCGCTTGAACAAGCTATCACCTTAGCTCAGCAAAATGATCCTTGGCTTCATGGTAGCCGATTGAAACAAAGTGCAGTTGAAAATAGAAGTATTGCTTCAGGTACTTTGCCTGATCCGAAAGTATCGCTAGGGATAATGAATTTACCAACAGATACTTGGGATTTAGATCAGGAAGGAATGACTCAGCTAAAGGTTGGCGTCTCTCAAATGTTTCCGAGAGGCGACAGTCTAGAGATCAAGAAAGACCAGTTACAAATTGAGTCCACGAAATTTCCACTGTTACGAGAGGATCGTAAAGCTAAGTTGAAAAGCCAAGTGTCACAACTTTGGTTAGATGCTTACTTAGCCCAACAAACTATTAAATTGATTGAAGATGATTGGTCTCTCTTTGAGCAGATGGCGGAAGTGGCTAAAGCTAGCTATTCAAACGTTGTTGGTAAAACTAGACAGCAAGATGTTATTCGTGCTCAGTTGGAAATCGTGCAGTTAGATGACAGATTAACTTCGCAAAAGCAGAAACTAGAAACGACAATCGCTCGTCTCAATGAGTGGCTTCATATTTACGATGCGGATCGTTTGAATGAATCATTCAACTTTGACGCGCAACCATTAGAGTTTAGGGTTTCTAAAAAGTTACCTGCAATTACTTTGAATAATCCAACAGTCCTAAAAGCATCTAATTACTCAAGAAATCTATTGGCTCAGGAGCTTTCGAATCACCCAGCCATACTTGCAATTGATATAAAACGCAAAGCTTCAGAAAAAGGTGTTGAATTAGCTAAACAGCAATATGAGCCGCAATGGGGTGTTAATGCTAGTTATGCCTATCGCGACAATATGCCCTCTGGTGATAGCCGAGCTGATTTATTTTCTGTTGGAGTAACGTTTGATTTACCCTTGTTCACCGAGAACAGACAAGATAAGCAAGTTGCAGCTTCTATTGCAGATTCAGAGACTATTAAAACCGAGAAACTATTACTGACAAAGCAAATGATCAGTGTTTTAGAAAAAGAACTAAGACAGCTTAAACGCTTATCAGATAGACAATCTATCTATAAAGAACAACTCCTTAAACAAACTCATGACCAAGCAGAAGCGTCATTGACAGCCTACACAAATGATGATGGCGATTTTGCCGAAGTTGTTCGAGCAAGAATTGCCGAATTAAATACCAGAATATCAGCTTTAAGAATTGATGTTGATGCACTTAAAACAGTTACTCGCATCAACTATTTCTTTGCGCATTCTCAATCTAAATCAAATGCTGAACATAAGCCATTGCACACTTCGCACAAAACTAATCAGCACTTATCCAATAAGCAATTTGGAGAAAAATAATGTCAACGAATACGAAAACAATTATTGCCGTCATTATTGGGGCAGCACTAGGTGCAGGAGCATTGAGCTTATATCAAGGTACTGGCTCAAACAGTAATAGTAATGAAGCAACATCAGGAGAAAAAAAGCCTCTGTATTGGGTTGCACCGATGGATTCTAATTACCGCCGGGACAAGCCCGGTAAGTCGCCTATGGGGATGGATTTAATTCCTGTGTATGAGGAAGGATCATCTGGTGATGACTTTGGCCCCGGAGCAGTAAAAATTGCGCCTCATGTAGTGAATAACCTTGGGGTTCGCACTGCACCTGTTGAACTGAAAAATATGCATACTGAAATCTCAACGGTAGGTTACGTTCAATATGATGAAGATAAGCTAATTCATATCCACCCACGGGTTGATGGCTGGATTGATAAACTTTACATCAAAGCAGCAGGTAACCCTGTAGAGAAAGGGCAGCCTCTTTATACACTATATTCTCCTCAGTTAGTTAATGCTCAGGAAGAGCTGTTAATAGCGTTAAAGCGCAACAATAGTTCTTTAATTTCAGCAGCCAAAGATCGCCTAAAAGCGTTACAGCTTTCAGCAGACTTTGTTCAAAAGCTAGAAAAGACACGAAAGGTTCAGCAAACAATTACCTTTTATTCACCACAAGCAGGTGTTGTCGATGGTTTGAAGGTTAGAGAAGGTTTTTATGTAAAGCCGGGAAACACCTTATTAAGCATTGGCCAGCTAGATCAAGTTTGGGTTGAAGCAGAAGTGTTTGAACGTGACGCAGCCTTAATTAAAAAAGGACTTCCTGTATCAATGACACTGGATTATTTACCCGGTGAGGACTGGGCTGGTGTCGTTGATTATGTTTATCCAACATTGAACAGTAAAACACGCACACTCCGAGTGAGATTGAAATTTGATAACACAGACTATCAATTAAAACCAAATATGTTTGCACAAGTCTCTATTCACGCTAATCAAGCTGATAGCACCATCCTCGTGCCTAAAGAAGCCGTTATTAGAACAGGTAAACAGGACAGAGTAGTACTTGCGTTAGGTGATGGGCAATTTAAATCTATTGAAGTGACTATTGGCCGGGTTGATATCGACAGCATCGAAATATTAGACGGCTTAAATGAAGATGACGTTGTGGTGACATCTGCCCAATTCTTGATTGATTCTGAATCAAGTAAAAGCTCTGACTTTAAACGAATGACTCATGATGAAGTGCCTAACTCTGTTTGGATGCAAGGGGATGTTAATAGTGTTATGGCAGGGCACCGCATGGTTAATATTTCACATGGCCCTGCTGAAGCTTGGGATTGGCCTGAAATGGTTATGGATTTTACTGTGGCTGAAAAAGTCGATATTGACTCATTAAAGTCAGGTCAATCTTTGCACTTTGAAGTGAGCAAAACCGAAGACGGTGGATATGAAATTACTGGAATTCATATCATGAGTGAGCCTGAAGTATCATCAGCAACAGTATCTGGTTTGATCAATGCGATTGATATTGATACACGGATTCTAAATATTAGCAGAGGCCCAATAGAGAAATGGGATAGACCTGCTGCGACGATGGATTTTATCGTCGCGGACAATATAGAAATGGTTGATTTCAATGTCGGTGATAATGTCACTTTCACTTTTGAGGTTAGAGATGACTTAGTTATCACTGACATTTCTCTTGAATCAGATGAACAACACGGCAAGGAAAATAAAGCTGCTGTTGATCATTCTAATCATTAAGTGGGAGAAAAATAATGATTGAATCAATTATTAGATGGTCTATCGGCAATCGTTTCTTTGTTTTGTTGATTACCTTAATTATCGCGTTTGGTGGTTTGTATTCATTACAAAAAACACCAGTAGATGCACTCCCCGATCTTTCTGATGTGCAGGTGATAATTAAGACGAGCTATCCGGGACAGGCACCACAAGTAGTGCAGGATCAAGTGACATTTCCTCTTACTACAGCGATGTTATCAGTGCCGGGGGCGCAAACTGTTCGTGGTTACTCATTTTTTGGTGATTCCTACGTCTACATTATTTTTGATGACGATACTGATTTGTATTGGGCTAGAAGCAGAGTACTTGAATACTTAAGCCAAGTAGCATCAAGCCTGCCTGATTCGGCAAAACCTCAATTAGGACCTGATGCAACAGGTGTGGGTTGGGTATACATTTACGCTTTAACAGATAAGTCTGGAAACCATGATCTAAGCCAATTAAGAAGCATTCAAGACTGGTTCTTAAAGTATGAACTACAAACTGTTCCGGGCGTGTCCGAAGTTGCCGCCGTTGGTGGTATGGTTAAGCAGTATCAAGTGCAAGTAGATCCTGATAAATTGAGAGCTTACGATATTCCTCTAAGTTTAATACAAATAGCCTTACAAAAAGGGAACAAAGAAACTGGCGCATCCGTTGTGGAAATGGCTGAAGCTGAATATATGGTTACCGCAACGGGGTATATTCAATCAGTTAGTGATATAGAGAAAATCCCACTTGGTATTAACGAACAAGGCACGCCATTGCGTATTGGTGATGTTGCTACCGTTAATTTAGGGCCTCAAATGCGCCGTGGTATCGCAGAGCTTAATGGTGAAGGCGAAGTTGTTGGTGGTGTTGTCGTTATGCGCTTTGGTGAAAACGCTCAACAAACCATAAACGGGGTAAAAGAAAAACTTGAATCGCTTAAATCTTCTCTACCAGAGGGGGTGGAGATTGTCCCTGTTTATGACAGATCGAAGTTAATAGATCGTGCTGTTGATAATCTTTGGAGCAAGTTGCTAGAGGAGCTTGCAGTCGTTGCTATTGTCTGTGTGGCTTTCCTATTTCATCTTCGCTCATCTATTGTGGCAGTTGTTACTCTGCCATTAGGTATCTTGGTGTCGTTCATTATCATGTATATGCAAGGCATCAATGCCAACATTATGTCTTTAGGCGGTATCGCTATTGCGATTGGTGCGATGACTGATGGTGCAATAGTGATGATTGAAAATATGCACAAGCATATGGAGAAAACACCACTAACAGATGAAAATCGCTGGCAAATTGTTGCTAAGGCTGCGAGTGAAGTAGGCCCTGCACTATTTTTTAGCTTACTGATCATTACAGTCTCATTCTTACCTGTATTTATCTTGGAAGCGCAAGAAGGAAGAATGTTCTCTCCGCTCGCCTATACAAAAACCTATGCAATGGCGGCATCAGCAGGTTTGGCGATCACATTGGTGCCTGTTTTGATGGGCTACTTTATTCGAGGCAAAGTTGTTTCTGAAAAGAAAAACCCGTTAAACCGATTATTGATTGCTATCTACATGCCTGTTTTAAAGCAAGTCATGAAGTTTCCAAAATCGACAGTAGTAGCAGCAATATTAGTGACTATCGTTGGCTTTTGGCCTGTCGATAAAATTGGTAGTGAATTCATTCCGCCATTGGATGAAGGCGATCTCATGTATATGCCTACTACCTATCCCGGTATTTCAATTGGTAAAGCAAGGGAGTTATTGCAGCAAACAGACAAGCTTATTCGCACTGTGCCAGAAGTTGAAACTGTATTTGGTAAAGTAGGAAGAGCTGAAACTGCAACCGATCCTGCACCTTTAACCATGATTGAAACCTTTATTCAATTGAAGCCACAAGAGCAGTGGCGAGAGGGTGTGACTACTGAATCGTTAAAAGCTGAGTTTGATAAATTGGTTAAGTTTCCGGGCTTAACGAATGCTTGGGTTATGCCAATCAAGACCCGAATCGACATGTTAGCAACAGGCATAAAAACGCCTGTGGGTATTAAAGTCGCCGGACCAGAGCTTGATGTGATTCAGGAAATCGGCCAACAAATAGAGCAAATTTTACCCGAAGTTACAGGCACAGCATCAGTTTACTCAGAGCGAGTTGCAGGTGGACGATATATCAAGGTTGATATTTCACGCGATAAGGCAAGTCGCTTTGGGTTAAACATCGAAGATGTTCAACAAGTGGTTTCTACAGCTATTGGTGGTATGAACGTTACCCAAACGGTAGAAGGTCAAGAGCGTTACCCTGTTAACTTACGCTATCCGCAAGACTATCGAGACTCTCCTGAGCAGCTATCACGATTACCTGTTGTAACACCAAGTGGTCAACGCATTGCACTAGGTGATGTCGCAGATATTCGAGTTGAGAACGGTCCGCCGGGAATTAAGAGTGAAAATGCTCGTTTAAATGGCTGGACGTTTATCGATATAGACGGTGTTGACGTAGGTACTTATGTTGAAAGTGCAAAAATACACTTGGCTAATAATCTAAAACTACCAGCAGGTTATTCAATTACTTGGGCTGGGCAATACGAATATATGGAAAGAGCGAAAGAAAAGCTCACCTATGTATTGCCTTTAACACTCGCCATTATTGTTATTCTACTTTACTTAAACTTCAGAGCGTTTAGTGAGGTGGCTATCATTATCGTTACCTTGCCGATGGCGATGATTGGTGGCTTATGGTTGATGTATCTGGAAGGGTTTAACTTCTCTGTGGCTGTAGGCGTGGGCTTTATTGCTCTAGCTGGGGTAGCGGTTGAGATTGGTGTGATAATGTTGGTCTATCTCAATCAGGCACTTGCTGAGCTTAAGGAAAAAGCTGAAGAGCGAGCTGAACCTATCTCTGATGATGCATATCAAGATGCATTATTGCACGGTGCAGGCTTACGAGTTCGTCCAGTAATGATGACAGTTGCAACAATCATTATCGGCTTGATGCCCATTTTATATGGTACAGGAACAGGTTCGGAGATTATGAGTCGTATTGCTGCACCTATGGTAGGCGGAATGACAAGTGCTGTGCTACTCACTCTTATTGTGCTCCCAGTAATTTACTCAATCGTTAAAAAGCCAGAATTAAACGCCTTTAACAAGGAGCTTTCTAAGGCGGAGCTAAAAAGTAATGCTTAGCACGGCTAGAAAATATCACAAATGGCTAATGGCATTTGTCGGAATACAATTCCTCTTCTGGTCTATTACAGGCGTGTATATGGTGACTATGGATATTCACTATATACACGGCGAAACCTTGGCTAAGAGTGAGGAAGCCAAAATAGATTTAGCAAGTATGGATTACTCCATTGTAAAGCTAGCTGCGGATTATCCTAAAGCTAGCCAAGTTACACTTACTCAAAGTATGGGCCGTCCTTTGTATTCTTTTATTAATGGAGAAAATGGAAAAGTAGCAATAGATGCTAAAACTGGAGCTGTTCAGGCCCTTGTTGATGAAATCAAGGCTAAAGAAATCGCACAATACCATTATGCGCTGAATCATCAAATCGACAGCGTAAGGTTGATTAAGTCAGCGACAAACTTGCCTGCTGAGTTGTCCCCAAGGCATTTACCTGTTTGGAGAGTGACGTTTGAGCAATTCTCCACACCGACATTTTATATAAGTCAACAAACAGGATCACTTGTTGCCAAGCGTCATGATTACTGGCGATTGTTTGATTGGATGTGGCGGTTCCACATTATGGATTACTATGATGGAGAAAACGTATCTAACTGGTTTTTGTTCTTGGTCGCAACTCTAGGTCTAATGGGAGCAATTACTGGCGCAGTATTGACTTATTACCGAGTGCTTTCCCCAAATAAAAAGGGAGTCATTTGATGCTACTATTTAAGTTAAATACAACGATACACAAGTGGCTTTCTTTATTTGTTGGTTTACAACTGCTTATTTGGTTGGGAACGGGCCTTTACTTCAATTTGATGGATCACAGTAAAGCCAGTGGTAATGAACTTAGAGTTCATTCTCATCATGAAGGTAGCATTACAGGCTTTGACCTATTCCCTATTAAAGACATTACTAGTAATGCTCCGCAGGAAGTAAACCTTATATGGGTTTTACATCAGCCTTACTATCATTTTGTGTTCGATAAGGGGCAGCATAGCTATCAAGAACGCCACTCAAAGCTATTTGATGCTGTAACAGGAAAGCCATTTAATTTGTCTGAAGAACAAGTACTAACTTTGGCAAAAAACTCCTACTCAGGACAGGGTAAGTTAACTACTCCAGTGTTATCTCAACCTCCGTTTTCTGATCACGTAAGGCAGCAAAATCCTATGTGGCAAGTTGCCGTTGAGGATGAGAACAATACAACTATTTATTTAGATAGTATTACAGGTCAAGTACTTCGCCATGCCAATGATGATTTCAGATTGAAAGATCTGATGATGAAGCTTCACTTTATGGACTATGGCAATTCTGGAGGATTTAACCATTGGTTGATCATTGCATTTGCTTTTGCAACGCTATTCCTTTCAATTACTGGTGTTACTTGGCTGATACAACAGTATCGAAGTGGTTTACTGAAGCTAGGTTGGGGCACTAACAGGCAAAAAGTGGCAGTGACGTTTTCCAATGAAAATACTATTACTGACATCTCAGCAGTTGGTCGCTCAACTGTACTAGAAGGGCTAGCTAGTTCACATGTATACCTTCCTTCAGGTTGCGGTGGTGGCGGTACTTGTGGCAAATGCGTGTTCTTAAGTTCAACTAAATTACCTATCACACTATCTGAACAGGAACATTTATCTCAGGAGCAACTTAAGGAAGGTTATCGGCTTGGATGTCAGCATAGGTTCTCTGAAATTAGTTCGATTGAAGTTAATACTGATCGCAATATTGAAAATCATGAGCTAGTTGTGGTTGCGACTAATTTCATTACTCCTTTTATCAAGGAAGTGAAATTTAAGCTGAAATCAGGCAAACAGTTGGCATTTAAAGCTGGTGCATATATGCAATTTCATGTGCCAGCAGGGATGAATAGCTTACGTCCAGATGATATGCCAGAGTGCTATGAAAAATACTGGGATAGCTACTATCATGGAAAATTTTCTCATAACGGTGTAACTCGCCACTACTCATTAGTTAACTTTGACGAGGAGTCTGATGAGTTAATGTTTAATATCCGTTGGCAGACCGCAAAGAATGGTTTTAAAGCAGGAATAGGTTCAAGTTATTTAGGTTCACTCCAAGTAGGTGAAACGATAACTGCAAAAGGCCCTTTTTCTGATTTTTATGCCACTTCAAATAAAAAAGTTAGTCGCGTGTTTATTGGTGCGGGTTCAGGACTTGCACCACTGAGGTCTATTATTTTTGAACAGTTGAAAAAGCATAAAGATAAAAGTGGTTTGACTCTTATCTATGGTGCGCGAACTGAAGATGACTTGCTATACCATAATGAATTGAAGTCACTGAGTGAGAAGCATAAAAACTTCTCTTATATTCCTACTCTTTCTAATCCTTCAGAGGAATGGCAAGGGCACTCAGGCTATGTTCAAAAAGTACTTCTGCCGTATATGAACCAAAAATCAGAACTGCTTTTGGCTGAGTTTTACTTGTGCGGTCCAGAAGCAATGATGAGTGAAGTGGAAAAAATAATTACAGATGCTGGGATTCCAAGTAATCAAATTTTCAAAGATAAATTTAGTCGTTAATCCATTAAATAAATAGAGGTATATATGAAAACATTAATTAAACTTTTAACCATAATCAGTGTCGTTTTTAGTAGTGCGGTATTTGCGCATGTGCATCTTGAAAAAAGTGTGCCTGCTGATAATGCAATGCTAATGAATCCTCCAGAAGAGTTAACTTTGGTGTTCACCAAAGAGGTACGTGTTGTAAAAGTTTCATTGGCCAATAAACAAGGCGAAGAATTTAAATTTGGATTCGAGCCTTCTAAAGTCGCTACTAGCAAATTTACATGGAAACTACCTAAATTAGCTCCTGCAAACTATGCTGTGGATGTAACCTTCTTAGGTAACGATGGTCATAAAATGAAACATAGCTTCGGCTTTATGGTTCACTAAAATAGGCGGTGTGATTGATATGGAAATGTATATCTGGAATACAGTCATTGTACTGTCAAAAATTGTATTTTACGTCGGCTTTGCCTGTATTGCTGGTTATACATTTTTCAGGCAAATATTTGAGAATAATGAATCTCATACTAATACTGTAATAGCGAATTTAACGTGGACAAGAACTTATATAGTTATGGCTTTGATCGCTAATATTACTTGGTTCTTTGCCAGTACTGGTGCAATGGCAGAAGAGGGAATTCAGGGGGCGATAGACGCTGATATATTGGCTATTATGTGGGACTCCTCTGTCGGCACTGGAGCTTTGCTTCGAGCGCTTGGGCTAGTTACCGCAATAATCGCTTTAGCTTTAAGGTTCAAACTCGCTGTGAACTCGTACTTAAAACAAAGCGCTTTAATGTTGAGTTTATTAATCCTTGCATACTCATTCACGTTACTGGGTCATATTTCTGAGTTAGGCACAATTGAAAAAGGCTTGCTTATTTTGCATGTGCTCGTTATGGCATGGTGGTTTGGGGCGTTATTGCCACTAAAACAGGCTTGCCATCAGCTAAGTTATGCAGAACTTCATTTGCTGATGGAAAGCTTTGGCAAACAAGCAAGTTTTACAGTGAGCCTATTGTTGGTAGCAGGCCTCTGGCTCGTGATTCAATTGGTCGGAAGTCTTGATGCACTAATAAGCTCAAGTTACGGACAAACACTGTTGTTTAAATTGGCCCTTGTAGTGTCTATTTTGGCACTTGCTGCTAAACATAAACTAATACTCGTTCCACAACTTAAAAATAGTCAAGGCAGAGAGGCTTTATCTAAATCTATCTCGATAGAAATGCTAGTAGCTTTTGCCATTTTATCTGTAACGGCTGGGCTTACTAGTGTTGTTGGCCCTGCAAATTAAAACCTAAAAGAGAGAATGAAAATGAAAACAATAAATATATTACTCGTTTTATTAATGACGTTTAGTTTCGCAGCAAACGCTCATGGTGATAAGAACAAAGACAAAGGTTTGTTTAAAGGTATAGATACCCCTGCCGCAAAAGTTGTTTTGGCATTTCATCAAGCACTTGAAACTGGCAATCAAAAACAGGCTAGAGCGCAGTTAGCGGATGATGTCACCATTTTCGAGGGAGGCCGCGTTGAAAGGAGCGCTGATGAATATGCTCATCATCATATGTTGTCGGATATGAAGTATTTAGCAGCGATGAAGAGCGACACACTTGAACATCAAGTGACGATACTTGGAAATACCGCTATCTCTGCGTCGCGTAGTCAAACTACAGGTACTCATAAAGGTGTTGAACGCGATTATCAAGGCATGGAAACGATAGTGCTGGAAAAACAAAATGGTGAATGGAAGATTAAGCACATTCATTGGTCACATTAATTTATTGGTTAAATAACGGAGTACAAAATGAGAATTAAAAGTCCATTACATCAAGTTTCTACGCCACGTAGACGCTTTGTACAAGGTGTAATTGCTGGCGGTGTATTAGCTGCTTTTCCAAGTGTTCTTCATGCAGCTTCATCTTTGATTGCTGGAACTTCAACAGGTACTGCGCCCGAACTAAGTGGAGAAGTAATAGATTTAGTGATAGATGAGTCACCCGTAAACTTCACAGGTGTTGTAAGAATGGCTACAACAATCAATGGCTCAATACCAGCTCCTACCTTGCGCCTCAGAGAAGGTGATGACGTTACTATCAGGGTAACTAATAAATTATCAGTGCCGAGTTCAATTCATTGGCATGGGATCATTCTTCCGTATCAAATGGATGGCGTACCGGGTATTAGCTTTAAAGGTATAATGCCGGGTGAAACCTTTGTTTATAAATTTAAGCTGCAACAAAGCGGCACATATTGGTATCACTCACACAGTGGCTTTCAAGAAATGACAGGTATGTACGGCGCATTAATTATTGAGCCAAGAGAAAAGGATATTATTAGTGCTGACAATGAGCATGTCATCCAATTGTCTGATTGGACTGATGATGACCCAATGGATTTGTTTCGCAAGTTAAAAGTACAGGGCGATGTATTTAACTTTAATCAACCTACTGTTCCAGAGTTTTTTGATGACATTTCAAATAGCAGCGTTTCAAATGCGCTACAACGCCGGGAAATGTGGAATAAAATGAGAATGAACCCTACAGATCTTGCAGACTTATCAGCATCTGCAATGACTTTTTTAATGAATGGTTGTGCGCCTTTGACAAACTGGCGTGGAATGTTTAAAGCTGGCGAAAAGGTTAGGCTTAGATTTATTAACGGTTCTAGCAATACGTTTTTTGATGTAAGAATACCTGAGCTGAAGTTAACAGTTGTACAAGCTGATGGACAAAATGTTGAACCTGTGACAGTAGATGAATTTAGATTTGGTCCCGGTGAAACTTATGATGTACTTGTCGAGCCAAAAAATGATGCATATACGATTTTTGCACAAAGCATGGATCGCTCAGGTTATGCTAAAGGTACTTTATCAATGGCACCTAACGTTGATGCACCAGTACCTTCTTTAGACCCCGTTGAGTGGTTAACGATGACAGATATGATGGGCAATATGACCCATGATAGTGTGCATTCTACAATGGCTGATACGGCAGGTATGTCGGGCATGAATTCTAATAAAATGGATCATAGTGCAATGGGTCATGGAGCGATGGCAATGGATCATAGTAAACATGGAATGACTAAAAACCCATTAGCTGTTGCTAGCACTAAAGTGCGTCATGCAAAAACAGAGTATGGAGCTTCTGTTGATATGCGTGTTGATATGCCTAGAACAAACCTTGATGATCCCGGTATAGGTTTACGTAAAAATGGACGCCGTGTTTTAACACTTGCAGATTTACATTCTCTTGAGGGAATTACAAACCAGCAAGAGCCAGAGGCTGAAATTGAATTACATTTAACTGGAAACATGGAGCGTTATAGCTGGTCATTTGATGGCTTGGAATTTGGAAAAAGCACGCCAGTTCACATGAAGCATAATCAACGTTTAAGAGTTATTTTACAAAACGATACAATGATGACACATCCCATGCACCTGCATGGTATGTGGAGCGATTTGGAGAATGAAAAAGGTGATGTACAGGTTCGTCGCCATACTATCCCTGTACAACCAGCGCAAAGAATTAGTTTTTTAACAACACCTCATGACGTAGGTCGCTGGGCATGGCATTGCCATTTATTATTCCACATGGATGCAGGTATGTTTAGAGAGGTAGTTGTATCATGAAAAAATTAATACTAACCAATACGTTAAGACTATTATTAATAGGTTTGCCCCTTATAAGTGTATCTGTATCTGTATCTGCAAAAGATGAGATGACTGAGATGGGTGATTCTAAAATGCAAGCACAAGGCGGAGATGCACCTAAAGATGCTAGAGACCCCCATGCTTATGCAGCAGGTACAACTTTGACTGAAGGCCCTTATGCACTCAGTAGCGACAAACGACTGACTTTGGCAGATGAGCATTCATTTTACGCGCTACTAGGGGATCGTCTTGAATATAATGAGCAAACAAACGCAGGTGTTTTTGACTTTCAGGCATGGTATGGCACTACTTTTGATAGATTAGTCATCAAAACTGAAGGAGATTTTAGCGAAGGTAATTTAGAGGAGAACCAAACAGATTTTCTATGGGGCCACGCAATATCTGCTTATTGGGATACACAAGTCGGTATTCGACTTGATTATAATAACGAAGGTGAAAACCGCAAATGGCTAGCTTTTGGTTTACAAGGTCTAGCCCCCTACTGGTTTGAAATTGATATGACTGCGTATTTAGGAGAGCAAGGTAATAGTGCATTTTCGATCGAAGCTGAGTATGAGCTATTACTTACTCAAAAGTTAATTGTTCAACCACGAGCAGAGTTGACGCTTTACGGTAAGGATGACGTCCAAAATAACCTTGGTAGTGGCTTGTCTAGCAGTGCTATTGGTTTTCGGGTTCGTTATGAGTTTACCCGCCAGTTTGCTCCCTATGTTGGCGTTGAGTGGACAAATAAATTTGGTAATACAGCCGACTTTGCGAAGTTAAATGGGCAAAGTACTCGTGATACTGCTTTTGTTGCAGGTATCAAGTTCTGGCTCTGATATGAAGAAATACTATATTGACTTGATGAGAGCTACCGCAACTATATTGATGGTAGCTTTCGTTTTTTGGGATTTAAACCATTTTAGTTATGTTAGGAAAGGCCTAGCTAATAGTTTTTTTGGAAAGAACTAAGAGCAGTAATAGTAAGCTACTTCTTGTTTTCAATCGGTGCCAGTCTGGTGTATACCTATCAAGGTGGAATATCAGCTAAGAAGTAAAGTTGGCGAATGGTTAAGGTTAAAGAGTCAAGGCAAAAAACATCGCCATTGAAAGACGTACAATAGGCCATTTTATCACTTTTGATGAACGGGAATTGGATGTGCCCGGGATAGAACCGATTGTTGCAAAGTACTGCGCTTAAAGCTGAACAATTGGAAAAATGATCCATTACTCAATACCTAGTTATGAGCGTAGGGTTTTTATTTCTTTTAATGGTGCTCATGCTTGGCTTCAATCTCATGAGTATAAATTAGACACCCCTTTTATACTTGTGAAGTTAAAGCTGTTTAAAAAAGTAAAAAGTAAAAAGTAAAAAGTAAAAAGTTTAGGTTTTAGTTCAAAGGTTGATCAAGATCATAAAATTATTTTTATAAAGTGGCTAATATTGTAGGTGATAAATAAGGAATTAAAATGTTTGGACTTTTCAAGTGGTTTAAAATAGTGGTAATTACTCTGTTGCTTACGCAGCATGGCTTTGCTATTGCTAAACCAATGAATTGTGAAGAACATCAAAATGGATCTTCCGACACGCATATTATACAACCAAGCAAAAATATGCATCATCAATCAATGAATGACAATAGTCACTATCACACTGAAAATTCGCAAGATTCTAAAAACCGTCATGGTGATGAAGACTGTGAAAAATGTAAAGCTGGTGATTGTGTTTGTTGTGAAGGCGGTTTTTGTACAAGCTTTCATTTAAATGCCTATCTTGTGGAAGCGCAAGACGAAGGTATTTGCAATATTCATTCTGAGCTAATTCTACAGCGTATACCCCTACCAAAATCTGGTATCCATCTCTTACTTTATCGTCCACCAATTATTGGCTAATCACGGGATCAGTGCGCCTTTTTTTCGCCAGTCCCATCAAAAATAAAACGATTTACTGATTGGTTTAAATTACCAACCGTTTTGAACAATTAGCACAATATTTTTTGGAGGCATGATGAACATGCTCAAACTATTGCTATTTACAGTACTTAATGCTGTCGATTTTGACCGAGATTTCTCTTTTACCAAAAAATTAGTTTTTAGCTTATTCACTAGAATTAGTACTTGACCTGTGTCTTAGACACAGGTCTAAGCTGAAGATGAGAGTACAAACTTAGCTAAAAAACTGAGGAGTGAATATGAAAGTTGCGGAGCTGGCAAAAAGCCTTGGAACGACTGCTGATACGGTGCGCTATTACACCAGATTAGGATTGTTAAAACCTGCTAAGTCAGTGAACGGCTACAAGTCATACTCGAATAAAGAAGTATCGAGACTTAAATTCATTTTAAGTGCCAGAAACCTTGGTTTTTCCGTTGCAGATATCAAGGAAATTATTAATGAATCTGAAGATGGTAAAAGTGCGTGCCCATTAGTCAGAAGCCTGATCAAAGAGCGGCTTGAAGAAACAGAAAAGCAGTTTCAAGCAATGTTGGCACTTCGAGGAAAAATGTCTTCTGCGCTTTCTCGATGGGAAGAAATGGAAGACAAAGCACCGACTGCAAACATGGTTTGTCATCTCATCGAAAACTTTGAGCAAATTAAAAAAGCATAGGAGGAAAAAGGGTGGCTACTAACACAAATATAAAAACTGAATCAGGCTGTTGCTGTCAGGCAAAAGCTCAACCCTCTTCGTGTAAAAGTAAGGAGAATACGTTGGAGAAAGTATCACATAACCAACAGCTTATCATTGAAGGTGCTGGGTGTGCTAGCTGTGTAGGCAAAATTGAAGGGGCGTTGAAGGCAACTCTTGGAGTCGTCAGTGCGGAAATGAATTTTGCTGATAGGACAGTAACAGTTTATGGGACAGCTAAAACAAAAGAGTTGATCAAAGCTGTTGAGTCAGTGGGGTATAACGCGAAGCCAATTGATGATAGCTCAGCAACAGATGCGCTTGATGAGAAAGAGGCTGCGGATTTTGCATATTACAAAAAGCTAATGCGCGATACGTTTATTGCCCTTTCACTCGGCGTTCCTTTGATGATCTACAGCATTGTGGTTGGAGAAATGACGGTTGAAACAAACCTTGAGCGCATGTCTTGGCTGGTTGTAGGCATTTTAACTTTTGGTGTTATGTATTTTTCAGGTAAGCATTTTTATGTTGGCGCTTGGAAAAGCTTTAAAAACCACTCCGCTAATATGGACACTCTAATAGCTTTAGGAACAAGTACAGCTTGGTTGTATTCGATGGTTGTCGTGTTTGCACCTGACGCTGTTCCATTGATGGCACGGCATGTTTATTTTGAAGCTACCGCCATGATCATTGGCTTAATTGATTTAGGTTTAGCATTAGAAATCAAAGCCAGAGGTAAAACCTCTGAGGCCATTAAACGTCTTATCGGCTTGCAAGCCAAAACAGCAACCGTGGTTCGTGACAACAAAGAAGTTCAGATAGGTATTGAGCAGGTTTTATTTAACGATATTGTGAAGGTAAAACCGGGTGAAAAAATTCCCGTCGATGGCGTGGTATTGGAAGGACACACCTCTATTGATGAGTCCATGCTGACAGGCGAACCTATGCCTGCTGAAAAAGCTGAAGAAGATGAGGTTGTCGCAGGTACTTTGAACAAATCAGGCATGATTTTATTTAGAGCCACACGCGTTGGTAAAGACACGGCGCTTGCACAAATCATCAATATGGTGAAACGAGCACAAAATTCAAAACCGCCGATTGGCCGTTTGGCCGATGTTATTTCAGCTTTTTTCGTACCTGTCGTGATGATTATCTCTGTGTTAAGTGCGCTAGCATGGCTTAACTTTGGACCTGAGCCAGCCATTGCTTTTGCCATCGTTTCAGCAACTACTGTGCTTATTATTGCCTGCCCGTGTGCTTTAGGCTTGGCAACACCCATGTCTGTCATGGTGGGAGTAGGAAAAGCAGCAGAAGCCGGAGTGCTTATTCGCAACGGTGAGGCACTGCAAACCGCCTCTAAAATCACTGCCATGATTTTAGATAAAACGGGCACTATTACTGAAGGGGCACCTAAGGTAACCGATATTATTTTAGCAAAAGCTACTGACGAAAAAGACGTACTACAGCTTGCAGCAAGTTTAGAAAGCGGCTCAGAGCATCCTTTAGCGCAAGCGATTGTTGAAAGTGCGTTAGATCAGGATATTGAGTTACTAAAAATTGAAGCCTTTAACGCCATTACGGGTTTTGGTGTAGAAGCAAGCTGCAACAACAAAGCCCTGCTTTTCGGAAACGATAAACTAATGAAGTTAAAAGGCGTAGACCTCACAGGCTTTGTTGAACAAGCACAGTCTTTAGCCAAAGAAGCCAAAACACCTATGTACTTTGCTGTAGATGGTGAACTTGCAGCAATCATTGCTGTTGCAGATCCTATCAAGTCAGACTCAATCTCTGCTATCAAACGGCTTCAGGCTAATGGTATACGCGTCATCATGTTAACGGGTGATAACAAGGAAACCGCTGCCGCCGTAGCTAAAAAAGCGGGTATTAGTGAGTTTCTTGCTGAAGTGCTGCCAGAAGATAAAGCCAACAAGGTGAAAGAGCTACAAGAAGGCGGCGAAATTGTTGGTATGACAGGAGATGGCATCAACGATGCTCCTGCGCTAGCGTTAGCCGATGTTGGCTTCGCCATAGGCACAGGGACTGATGTAGCTATCGAAAGTGCTGACATTACCCTAATGCGTGGTTCACTTCATGGCCTTGCTGATGCCATAGCGGTAAGCAAAGCTACTTTACGAAATATCAAACAAAACTTGTTTGGCGCGTTTGTCTATAACGTAGCCGGGATTCCTTTTGCTGCGGGGGTTCTATATCCCTTCTTTGGCATTCTGCTTAGCCCTGTAATTGCAGGTGCTGCAATGGCGTTTTCGTCATTGACTGTAGTGTCAAATGCAAATCGACTTCGCTTTTTTAAAGCAAAAGAGCATTAAGGAGAATCACAATGATGGTTATTAACTTATTAGGCTTAATGTTAATCGCGCTGATTGTTTGGTGGTTTTGGCTATATAAACCCAATAAAACAATCGTTCAAGGTAATGAAGTACTCATTGAAGTGAGGGGTGGTGTGTATTCCCCATCCTCAATTCAGGTGTCTGCTAGCCAACCTGTCACTCTGAAGTTTATGCGCAAAGATCAATCCCCCTGCGCTGAAACAATGCTTATTCCTTCATTGGATATAAGCGAACAGCTTAAATTAAATGAAATTACTCAAATTACCCTATTGAACTTATCACCGGGAGAGCATGAGTTTCACTGTCAGATGCAAATGTATCGCGGTGTCTTAAAAGTCGTTTAGGAGGGCAATATGAAAAATCAACACCCTAATTTTTGGTCAACACCTACAGGCTGGGCTGCACTGGCACTTATTGCCGCAGTGACCTACTTCTTAGTGCTTGAGCATGGTCAACATATGCTGCAATTTCTTCCCTACTTGATTTTATTGCTATGCCCCTTGATGCACGTATTTATGCATGGCAGTCATGGTAAACATGGTCACGATCATTCACATGCGCCTGATGAAAAAAAGGAAGAGAGCTTTCAAGAACTCACGGATAAAAATGCAGCCTATCACGATGGCTACATACAAGGGTTAGAAAAGGCACGTAAGGAATCACATAAAAAGGAAAGCAGTGATGAATGAAACATATGATTATGGCTTATGGTCAATGGTGATACTGAACTCAGCAATTTTTATCTTTTTTGCCTTTAGTTTTGTCAAACCAAAAACATCAACTGATTGGAGAAGTCTAAGCGCGTTCTCTGCCTTTATTGTTGCCCTATTTACTGAAATGTATGGCTTTCCTTTAACTATCTATATTCTGTCGGGGTGGCTGACGGAGACCTATCCAGAAGTAAATTTCTTTGCGCATGAAAATGGGCATTTATTACATACTTTCTTTGGATTTCAAGGTGATGCCCATTGGGACCCATTTCATATAGTGAGTATGGTGTTTATTGTTGCAGGTTTCTTTATGTTGTCTTCAGCATGGAATGTATTGCATCACGCGCAAAAACATCATCAATTGGCTACAACTGGATGGTATGCAAGGTGTCGCCACCCACAGTATGTAGCTTTCATTCTAATCATGTTCGGCTTTTTATTGCAGTGGCCGACAATCCCAACACTTGCGATGTTTCCGATCTTAGTCGTTGTTTACGTCGAGCTAGCGAAACGCGAAGAAGCACAAGCGATTGCTGAGTTTGGTTCGGAGTACCACAGGTATATGGAATCGACACCAAGTTGGATTCCAAATTTTAATAAGAACATAGAAGGTAAAAATCATGAAAACGTTAACTAAATCAATTTTATTTGTCAGCTCACTATTGGCGGCCACAAGCTTATTTGCTCAAAACAATGAGAATAAACATGAAGGTGCGAACAAATCGGATATGCATCAAGGCATGGCAATGTCGCATGAGAACATGGGAAAAATGCATTCAAAAATGATGGAAATGAAAAAGGAAGTCCATGCCATTAAAACTGAAAAAGATCCTGAAAAGCAACAGCAGATGATGGTTGAACATCACCGTTCAATGATGAAGATGATGCAATCCATGCACAAAAACATGGAAGAAATGCCAATGCATCAACAAATCAAGATGGCTGAACATCATTTAGAAATGATGGGGAACATGATGCCGCAGATGAACCGTAAAATGGAAGAAATGAAAGATAGCAATCAACAGCATTCACACAAACATTAGGAGAAAAATTATGAGCGATTTAAATCATAGAGTTGGCGTTAAAGAGCAAAATTTAGTTGTTCGAAACCTAAAGCTTAGCAATGTCACAGAAGAAAGCTGTGACGAGTTAGTAAAAGAAATAGATCAGCTTTTTGGTATAGATGAAGTTAGTTACAACATCAAAGAAGGTGAAATACACCTTGCCTATGATGCCGCAAACGTAAGCCTTGATGGGATTGAGGAGGTAATCCGTAAGTATGGCGCAGATGTTCATGATGATTGGTGGACACATACTAAAGAAAGTTACTATAAATTTGTTGATCAGAACATCAAAGATAACTCTGTTCATAAGCCTTGGAGTTGTCATCAAGCACCTTCGGGGGCTGGCCGGAAAAACAAATGAATTCATAAAAAAGTGTATAGATAATTAGTTAGTCAAATGAGGTAACAGTGATGAAAACACCCTATATAAAAGCTCTTTTATTGCTTACATTCGGTTTATATTTAGTGGGTTGTTCCAATACCACTTTTTATCATAAATACATGATGAGAGGTCAGGTAGTAGAAAGTTCTGATAATCGAACTCTAATCTGTATTGGTGCTAAGCATGGCGCAGAGGTTGGGCAAAAATACAGTGTTATTAGATTCCATGAAAGAATAGTATTGAGTGAAGGTGAAGATCCCTACACTATCGAAAAGGTAGGAACGGTACAAATTACTAAAATTGTGAATGATCATTTCGCAACTGTAAAGCTAGTGTCTGGTGACATTGCAGCGAAAGATATGGTGGAACTTGAAAACTAATAAAGTGGTGGCGAAAGCCACCACAAGAGCATAACAATAAAACTTAATGAAAAAACTTTAGTGTTATTTTGTACAACCTTTGAGATTGTTTGCTCAGTTCTGGTTATCTTGATGCCAGTACGACAGAAAAAATGTTACATATGAATTAGAAAGGTATGGGCTGGCATCCTAGGTCTAATCTTAACAGTTAAGGGGCCGCCGAATAGAGCTATACCTTTACATCAGCAGCATAATCAATGCTCCCGCGATCATAAATAAGTTTTCAGATAGCGATACAAATCCAAGTGGCACACTGCTATCGCCGCCTACACAGGCACACTTTAACTGGCGTTTGTCGATGTAAACGGCTTTGAAAACTGAAATTGCTCCAACTGTGCCGATAAACAATGAAAATGGTGCCACTGCGAGAGGCTGTAGTTGGGCAACCATACCAATACCTGCATATGCTTCAATGAAGGGATAAATATAACCATATCTTATCCATCTCATCGCTAGTAAATCATAAGTAATAAACGAATTTGTGAAACTGTATAGGTCTTTCAGTTTTTGCACCGCTAAGAGCGTCATTGAAAAAGCTATAAATAGCATCAGTGTTCTGATGGAGATAAATGAGCCGGAAGCAAAATGTTGAGATGCGACAGCAAGAAGTGCAGCTATCGAGAAAATGGCTACAACGGGAGGGCGTTCAGAATTCTGTGTCAGCCTAAGTTGCTAAATATCTAGCACACCATCTAACCTACCTTCGAAGTGGATGGCCAATTGCGACAATGTCAGATTCCAATTATGGATTGGCATTGTCCATTTCTTCGAGGCATTTAATATGCCTGCATACAATATTTATTATAATTCCGCGTTACTATCGGCATTTTTACAAATCCAAGAGAGGAACGGTAGGCAAGATGTGGTTGATGTTATTTCTCGGCTTTCACCTGTTGCTTGGCAACACATTAATCTAAATGGGGAATATGCCTTTAATAAAGACCGCAAAGAAATCGACTTAGCTGGTTTACTTAGTGATGTAGAATCAATAAGTTAAAGAATGCCATCTGTTTGTATTTCTAATTCAAAAGGTACTGCGCATCAAAGTGCCATTAAAAATTGGAGGTGTTGATATTCTATATGCTTGATATATACAAGCTAACATTGATAGAAAACAGATAAGCTAACAAGTTTTTAGTCGAGCCATGAACTGTTCTATAATTGTTCTAATTGCAAAACTCTTCAATTTGGTTTGTTACTAGATTTAAAAATACTTTTCTATGCTCGATTTTAGTAAGTAGCAGCTTTTGGATGTCTTCAGGAACTTTTCTTTCTCCTGCATCTATTGCCATTAGTAATGGCTTGATATCAACTACAAGAAGACCTGCCGCCCTTGCTGCTCGAATGAACTTTAATCTCTTTAATGCACATAAGCCGTAAAGTGAATGGCCTGACTTAGTTTTTTCTTCGCAGTGTACTAAGTTCTCAAGAACATAATTTCTTACCGTATGGACAGATGTTTGTGCAGCTAGTGCCAGTTGAGAAATACTCAAAGGAAAATCCAACGCATCATCATCACTACTAATGAACTTATTGATGTCAGGTATCTCTGTCAAAAAACTGACTTCACCAACAGGAATGTTTTCAACCTTAGATTTAATCATGATTTAGCATGCTTCCAATTTGTGTTGTTAATGGAATGCCTTAAGATATCTTGATTACATTCAATCAATTGGCACTCCATTAACATTTCTGTAAGTACATTACCGTTAAATGATTACCCTGCGCAGCAAGATAGCTCTTTAACGTCTTTGCTAAAGGTTTGAGCGCATAACTTCAATCCTTCAACCATCGTCAAATACGGAAATAGTTGACCTGCCAATTCTTCGACTGTCATTTTATTATGAATAGCAAGAGCCGCACTTTGAATCAGTTCTCCGCCTTCATGGGCTAAAATTTGTGCGCCTATCAGTTTTCCCGTGGATTCTTCAGCTACCAACTTGATAAAACCATCCGTTTCAAAATTTGCTAAAGCTCTTGGTACGTTTTCCATATCAAGTACACGACTTATCGTATTTATTCCTACCGCTGAAGCTTGTACTTCGGTTAGACCTACCGTAGCAACTTGTGGGTCGGTGAATATAACAGCAGGCATGGTAGATAAGTCGAGTTGCGCATTTCCACCTGTCATATTAATTCCAGCCCTACTTCCGGCAGCAGCAGCAACATAAACAAATTGTGGCATATTGGAGCAATCTCCAGCGGCATAAATGTTAGCTGTTGATGTTTCCATCATACTATTAACAACAATGGCACCACTTTTATCTGTTTCAACACCAACAGTTTCTAAACCAAGCTTTCCAGTATTTGCATGGCGACCCGTAGAGATAAGCAATTTTTCAGCGATTAATGTTCCTTCGTTAGTTTCCAATGAAAAACCATTGCTATCATAAGAAACATGACTTGCTTGCGTATTATTAAGTACCCTAATACCTTCTTTTTCAAAGCACTCTGCCAGTTTTTCACCTAATAACGGATCTTCAGCATATAAAAGGGTATGTCTGGCTAGAATTGTCACACGGCTACCTAAACGGGCATAAGCTTGCGCAATTTCCAGAGCAACAACGGAGGAGCCGATGACAACTAGACTACTCGGTAACTCTTCTGCAAATAAGGCTTCTGTTGATGTCCAATAAGGTGTATCAACTAAACCCTTAATTGGCGGAATGCTTGGTGTAGAGCCTGTTGCAATTAAAATGCGATCTGCAACCAGCTCTTCTTCACTACCATCAGACTTGTGAACTAGCAAGGTATTTTGATTTTTAAAACGTGCATAACCTTTAAGTAAAGATAGCGCGGGATTACTCTCTAAAATACGTTGATATTTAGCATCGCGTAGTTCTTCGACGCGAGCGTTTTGCTGATGTGCTAATAAGGAGCGGCTAAGTTGTGGCTGAATATTTTCTAAACCATCAAACGGGTTAGTACGTTGCTGATGCGCTAATTGCGCAGCACGGATCAATATTTTTGAAGGAACACAGCCGACATTTACACAGCAACCTCCGATTACATCGGCTCCTTCAATGATAGTAACTCTTGCTCCGCCTTCTGCTGCTTTAATCGCACTGGCAAAGGCCCCTGAACCACTACCAATAATGGCTACATGTAATTGTTCTGGCTGGATGTCATTTGACGAGCAACAACTATTCGTTGACATATTTTATTCCTCTTAAAAAGTTAAGCGGTACAAGTTTCATCATCACAGCGTTTATTCGCAGGAGAAACCATGTCCCAAATTGATACAGCAACCATTAGTCCTAGCCCCGTATAAGTAACGTATGAACTCCACCCGTACTGGAACCAAGGGTATAAAGAGAGTAAAACCAAAATGGGGCCAATTGAACCGATAAAACTACGGTGCCATTGACGATGGCTAAACCAGCCTAAGATATTCATTGCCAGCGCTAATACTGCAAACAGTGGTAACAACGTATTGATAAATACCCCTTCCCACTGACTAAGAAATCCCATCCCAATTGCCGCACCAAGACTAGCTATCGCGGGAAAACACATGGCGCATCCCATTGCCGAAACAAGTGCACCTATAGAGCCTGCTTTATCTCCGATACGCGTAACTAGTTCTAAGGGGCTAAACATTACTTATTTTCACTTTTTAAATTTGAAGGGTAGCCAGCGTTGGTAGTCGCTGCAATTAATGCATTGATGTTGGTTTTAGTGTCATCAAAAGAAACAACAGCTAGCTTAGGCTTGTAGGTAACTTTCGCATTTTCAACGCCATCAACATTTTCTAATGACTTTTTAACTGTGATTGGACATGTCGCACAGTTCATCGTTGGCACTTCCAGTGTAACTGTTTTTACTTCAGCAAAAGCACCAAAACTAGAAAGTGAAAGCAGTGCGGTTAATAATAATTTTTTCATAATTAGCTCCAAATTTTAAAATGTTATAAATTTCTTGATCTGTATATTAAGCAAACAAAAGTATCCAATAATTACTGGTCACTAAAATTGTCGCAACTATAGCGCTCAGCCAGAAAATGACTTTTCGTTGTTGCTGTTTCTTAGGAATTGCACAGGCCGTTCCCGGCTCACACTCTTCTACAGGACGGTAAATTTTCCAACCTGAGTAACCAAACAACAACACTACAAATGCGATAAATAATGGCCTATAGGGTTCAAATGCAGTTAAATTACCAATCCATGAGCCACTTACCCCAAGTAATAACAGGAGCAAAGGACCTACACAGCATACGCCTGCGCCTAATGCTGCTATGATGCCTCCTATCATTGGAAGGTTTGATTCTTTTTGATTCATATAGATACCTCATTAAGTGATAATGCAAGTGTATTGCATGTACCTAAGTACGGAGTCAAGGGTGATTTATAAAAAATTTATCTTTGATAATCTGCTACGACAGATACGGGGAATAAGCTAACTTGAATTAAGGCGCAGAAGTAAAATTGGATATGCTGTTTTAGTGGGAAATGGTAGTTAAGTGAATCATTTACTTCGGTTGCAACGAATCAATTATTGGGCAGTGGCTATCGTCATCATTATTTTGGCATTGTCCTAAATGTTCTTCCAAAGCGTGTTCTAACAACAACAAGTCAGCCATCTTTTTTTGTACTGCGATCAGTTTTTTATTAGCTAATTCTTGTACTTTACTACATGGACTATCGTTTAACGCAAGTAACCCTTCAATCTCATTTAGCGTAAAACCTAATTCTTGAGAACGCTTGATAAAATGTATTCTATTTACCGTTTCTTTCGGGTAATGTCTATAGCCCTGCATAGGCTTTGGTGGTTGTTTAATTAAGCCTTTGCGTTCATAAAAGCGAATTGTTTCGACATTTACACTCAGTTCTTTAGCCAACATACTTATGGTTCGTTTAGACACGTTATCAATTACCTTACTGACTTTTTGTTTACTTACTTTATATCTAATTAAAGTGACCATCAATGAATACCAGTTTAAACATCGCTAATTGATTTTGTTTTTTCTTCTATTAAATAAGTAAAGTTACCGTTGTTACAACAATATTAAACCACAACAATGTATGGTTTATCCTTTTTCATTATCAAAGTCCAAATTAGTGTTATTACATGCAGTTCTACATGGGTACACCCTAAAGATACTGTTAATATATCACAGGCAATTACGTAATGACACCACTTAAATAAACCTATATGATATGACACCATCTAAATAGACCTAATTAGGCAAAAATGTTCATAAGAGCATATTTACGAGCATCAACTTCTGAGCAAGATGCAAATAGAGCAAAAAGCTCATTAAAAAAATTCGTTTCTGGCTTCAGCAAACGAATTGCTTCTTTTTATATAGAAAATAAATCTGGTAATTCTTTAGATAGACCAGAGCTAATTCGTTTATTGGATGAATCAGAGTCCGGTGATGTTTTGTTAGTTGAATCAATCGATCGTTTAACAAGGCTAAGCCCTGATGATTGGAAAACTCTTGTAGCCTCAATAAATGAAAAAGGAATTAGTGTTGTTAGTTTAGATCTACCAACCAGTCATTTAACATTTGGCAGTTTTCCAAGTGATGATTTTATGAGATCAATACTTAGTGCTATTAATAATATGCTGTTAGAAATATTAGCGGCCAGTGCATATAAAGAATATCGAGAACGTGAACGTAAGCAAAAAGAAGGTATTGTAAAAGCACAGCAAAAGGGACTTTATCACGGTCGTCAGCCTGATTTAGAGGCTCATGATAGGATTGCCTCGTTTACTGAAGCTGGATTTAGTATTAATAAAACGGCTGAAGCAGTTGGAGTTAGTCGAAGTACGGTAATTAGAGTTAGAAAAAAGCTTAAAAATTTAGACTAAGGTTAATTTCGAGGGGATGGGCGCAAAACCCCAACATACTTCATCGAATTACGAATTTGATGAATAACGCACTCCTGTACTTCGGCGTCAGGATAGATTGTTGCTATTGCTTCAGGGAAACCTTTTAGTCCATCAACACAGGCAATTAAAATATCGGATACACCACGATTATGTAAATCTGTTAATACTGATAACCAATAGTTAGCCCCTTCACTTTCAGAGACATATAAACCAAGTAACTCTTTGCGGCCCTCGATATTGACACCTAGTACGGTATAAATAGCCTTACTCACGTAGCGCCCATTTTCTTTAATCTTATAATGAATGGCATCAAGCCAGATAAACGGGTAAAGCGTGTCTAAGCTGCGCGCTTGCCATGCTTTAAGCTCTGGTATCAGTTGGTCTGTTACGGCAGTGATGGTGGCCTCTGATACTTCAACGCCATACATATCCTGTATGTGGCCTCGAATATCTCGGTAGCTCATACCTAAAGCAAACATAGATAGAATTTTCTCATCAATTTCAGGCGTTAACTTGGTTTGGTTCTTTTTAACAAGCTGAGGTTCAAACGAACCTGAACGGTCTCTGGGCGTTTCAAGTTCGAATTGACCTATGGATGACTTAACTGTTTTTTTGGTTGAACCATTTTTACGGTTAACTTCGGTCTCAGATTCTAAATGCTGCTCTAATTCAGCTTTAAGAGCCGCTTCGGTGAGTTGTTTGATTAATGGTGTTAGAACACCGTCTTCGCCAGTAAGATCTTTACCAGCTTGAAGTTCAGCTAATGCTTTGCTGAAGTCGAAAGATTGAGTCATGTGTCACTCCTGTTTTCTTAATAATACTGAAATGACACAGATTTCTAAACACTACCGTAAGCCCTTCTATAACTTCTTTAGTGGGATTTCCGTGAGGTGTTGTTTTTAACCACTCTTTGTTACTGTGGTCAACCTTGACTACGTTCCCGTGTACTATTAATCCCAATTACAGCCTCTTTCGCCTAACACTTTAACAATTCAGTCTAACCATTTATTGATTAAAAATAAATTTATATAATTATTTGCACTAACTTTGTTGTGTCAAATTAGCTTTTAACCTTTCTATCTCTAATAGTAATTTCTGATTCTCACTATCTTTCTGTTCGGCAATTTCAATCATTTTTTTCTTTTCCAATTCAAGACGTATTTTATCTGATTCTAATTCACTAATCTTCAATGACTTTTTAAAAGACTCCGTTTTTTGCATTGTTCTTTTTCGACTTGAAATATAATCTTCTAAGGAGCCTGAACTGCGATGGGTCATTTCTCTTTCCAACTGAAGTGCAATAGCGGTTTCACTTGCACTAAAACCTAACTCTATTGCAGCGTCCAGATGTTTATCAAGGCTATCTCCTGCAAACTTATGACGTAAAGAATAAATTGATTTACCTTTAGGCCAGCCAAGTTCTGTGGTGATTTCACTAAAGATCTTGCTAATATTCTCTGCCGTTAGTGGTTTAAAGCTGTTAGGGTCTAAAAACAAATGCCCTTCATAGCTACCTGTATCAACATTCCTAAGAAATTCATTCAAATCATTCTTAATGAAATGACTAATTGCTAGCACAGTAGATAACCTAAAGTTTATCGGCATAGTATTACCTTGCTTTGCTAGCTTCGGAACAACCGACAAGTAATCTTGTTTGTTTAGGTCGAATTCTTTAGTGATAATTTCATCTGAAAATTGAAGCCTTTTATAACTACTAACTGAAATTGGGCGACTACCAGTTTCATTCATAATCTGCGCAATTAGCAATAATGACGTGCGTTCATAACCGTCATATTCATTAATGATATAATTGTTTAATTCTTCTAGTTCGTATTCGCTAGCATCTTTCTTTTGTCTACTTCTTTTATCACAATCTCTGAATAATTCTGGATAAAGTGAATCATTGTTTGGCTTTTCGTTTCTAGATACGGCGATTTCCTTCAACAATAATGATGATGTTATTTGATATGAGAACTTATTAGCCGGATCAAAACCAAGAATATTTGGGTGATATGTACCTTGCTTTTGTACCCAATGATAAAAGTTATAGATTGGCATCAAAAAGTCGCTATTGACCGTCTGTTTAGCAACGTTTTCATCACCTCGATATCGTGAATCTGTTGTCGTTTCTTTCAAGCAGAACGTCCTAAATTCCCTCATGCGAGAGTCATTCATTTCAAGCCAGCTTATTTTATGTTTACCAGAGTTCAAAAATTTAAATAATCGTCTAAACGCTTTTCTATAGGTACGCTTGGTTTTAGGATCTCTATCAAGATCGATTAGAAAATCAGTAGGTCCCCAAAGGACCTCTCCGTTAATATCTTGATAGACGTAGTGATCGTGACGGTCATAGCGTATTTTTGTTTCAGTAATCTTGTTACTCACCTGAAACCTCCAATTTCAAAGGGGTGCCGTGATGTCTTTTAGCACTAAAATCAGTTGTATTAACTTGAGCAACTAGCTGGCTCTTATTGCCGATAAACAGAATGGAATCACTAGAAGCGTTAATACATGTATAAAGCCAAGGTTTATTAATCAAATAGAAATTATCCAAAACAACTAAGGAATGAGTAAATTGATTAGTTTGAACCTTATGCGCCGTAATTGCATAACACAGCGAAATACTTTCAATATCATCTGATGACAAATCGATACAATCATCGCCAATGTTTATCTTCATCCAATACTCACGCCCATATATAACGACAGGCTTTTCGTATATTTCTGCTATGTTTGCCAACGTACCAACTGGTACATCAACAAACTTATTAGATTTAGCAAAAATAATAGGCTCCCCCGCATAGAAAACAGATTCTCCAATTTCTAGCTTTGCTACTTTTTTTCGGTTAAAACGAATACGCTGAACTTGAGAATTTATGTCATCGCATAACTGAGGATTCGAACAAATGATCTTAGGTACATCACTTAACATTGGAATCAATTCGAACCAAATATTGATTGTAATGGCACTAAGCATCTCGTGAGATTTATCTTCAGTATGGTAAATACTTAGGCTTTGTTCTTTTGACACGTCAAATGCAGGAATAGCATCAAATACTGATGATGCCGTGCTGCCCATTAAAGAGCTATATAGCCGCTGGATATTAAGCTGGGACTCGGCACCATTGACCTCAACTAACTCTGTTACGGCTTCACTTTTCAATTCAACAGCTTGTTTAAAAAACGATCCCGGACCTATAGGCGGTAATGTAAATTTATCACCAATAAAACAAATGTGAGCATTAAGAGGAACAACCTTTAATAGTTTATATAACGTTAACATATCAACTGAATGTGAATTTTCTATCAGTATAAGTGCTCCTGACAATGCGCCTTTTAGGTTTCGCTTTTTTGCCTGTGAAATGAAGCGATTAATAGATTCTCCCTTTAAATTAGGCAGTATATTGTCTCCATTACAAACAACTGAATTAACTCTCCAAACGTTAATACCATTATTAAGGCATACATCAATGATGATCTGGGATAGCAAAGACTTTCCTGTACCAGCTTCTCCTACAATAAAAGAAACAGGTCGATTAAAGGCATTACCTAATGCCTGTAACTGAAGAGGATTTAGTTCAACACTGTGGTGATCTAATATTGATAACGTTTCGTCAAACGCCAACGAATTCGTATCAAATAGCTGCTTTATCTTAGATAAACGCCTGTGAAGTAATGCATTAATTGCCTTTTCAATCGCCTGATGACCTAAGATTTGTATAGTGTCATTTTGTTTGTTGAAACAAAGTGTCTGAAAAGCACAGTCTTCAATTTCATTAAGTTCAAGCCCAATGCCTGCTTCAATCAGTTCAGCTTTGACTTCATTAGCAGGTAACGCCATATCACCGTTATTGCTATGTGCTGAATAAAGTAGTGATTCAACAAATGAAATAGCTCTACGCTTATCGTTTAAATTGATATCAAAGTTAGCTCTTACTTTTTTGTCTAGTGATTTCCATGTCCGCTTTGCAGCATTTACAGATGTTATAGGATAGAGCAGATATGGATTCTTTTTTATCAAGCTAATTGCGTCACGGCCTAGTAGTTGACGAGTACTTTCAACATACTCAACTGGTAATTTGTGTCGTTCAAAAAATAGATTTAATTCACTTTCACCAACAGCCTTAGCCCAACCATCACAAAGATTTTGAGCCATAACTGGTGAGATTTTTAGCTTTTTACAGTTAGATAACTTTTTAGCTGAGTAACTTTGTAAAACTGCAAATAAATCTTCACCAAAAGCGAGATTAAGTTTCTTCGTCCAATAGCTATTTATACCGACAAAATGGGCGTTGTAGATAAGGAAATCACAAAGTACCTCAGTTGAAATTTCTGCGTTGGGGTGCAGCTTTAAAGCCTCATCTACAATGAACTGTGAGCCATATTCTTTATCAAAGGAATAATCACCAGTCGCTCTCCAGATTTCTCCTGTTTGCGGGATTGACGTAATCGCACCGAATTCAGCCTTAACGACTATTTTTTCACGTGCAACCTTTAATAAAAATATAGATGAGATACCACGTTTATCTTGTGTATAGTGCCGAACTAAAGTGACTACGCCTGTTAATTGCTTAACATCTTCGTGAAATGATATATTGCTTATTTGCATCACACGTCACCGTCATCCAAGTAAAGCTTTGGAATATACCGACCTGTTGCCAACAAAAACTCTTCTGAAGCCAGATCTAATTGAATAGAGTTAAGCTGGGTCTCTAATACCTTAACTTTCAATTCAAGCTCACTATTTGAAACCATATTTTCTACATTTTCTTTTGCTGAATTTTCTTCTTCAACATCATCAGGTAGTTCAATCTCAAGCCCGTTTTGTTTTCGAACTAGCTTCTCTATTGGACCATCAGGAGCAAATAACTTTTGTAGATCTTCATTCGTATCAAGTGTTGATTTAGGCACATTATGCATCTTGAAAATTTGAGTCTTGTTAACCCGACCTTGATACAAAGGGATAACAGGCGAAGTATTTACCCAATCTGCTATCTTTTTAGCATTCTGTTTACCGATATCCTGAGAAGATTTTCTGCGCTTATTCACCATGATTTACTTCCCCGGAAAATCAATAATAGAGGTGCTTTCGTCAGCATTTTCGTAGTCGATACCATGTTCGTCTAAAAGCTTTTTTAGCTTTGTATTTTCGATGCTAAGCTGCTTGCTCTTTAGATCAGACTGCTTAAGTTGTTTTTTCTTCAGATCAAGCTGGGATTTTATAGACAAACGTACACTTTCAATCTGGTTCTCTAGCGTGCAGTTTTCTTCTTCCAAGTGTTTGTTAGTCACTCGAAGTTCAATTAACTCGTATGCCAGCCCTTGGTGATTAGCTTTAGATATTTTCAGCTCTTCCTCTAGCTCTTGTAGGGCGTTCTTTTCTTTAGTGTTGGCTTGCAGCTTGGCCTTAAACTTCAGCCTTTCCCAAAGGTTAAGTTTATTTTTATCGCCATAAATTTTTAATTTTAAGCTCGTGGGTATAGCATCTAAAGACTTTGCAGACGTTGTATATGGCGGAATATCATATTGCTTAACAACTTCCTTACTATTTTGTTTACCGTTCCAATTTCTAAGTCCTGTAGGGCTGGTAGGAAAGAATTCAAGGACATATTTTCCTTTGTCATCAACTTGTTTATTACCTTGAACCAATACAAAAGGGATGCCTTCGTTTGCCCACTTTTCAAGTATTTCTACTTTTCGTTCAATACGCTCAAAGGCTTCTTTTTGTTGAGGATCTTGGTTTTGATTTGTCTTAGCCATTAGGTTGCCCCCCTTTGAAAATACTCTTACTTCTTTCCATTGCGCGTTCATGGCTTTCTATCAAAATAGATAAGTTATCGCTTTGCTCCTTTGCTCGCATACGTTCAATAGGAAGCATTGAAAAATCAGTTAGGACAGCCTTTAGCGCGATTAAGTCTTCTTTCATTATGTTTAGTTGAGTTCGTTTTACTTCTTGGTATACACAGCCCTTACAAACAGATGGCTCACAAGGAGACTTATGCTTTTTAGCTTCATTCTCTTTTTTATGGCAAGTTGCGTGGGGTTTAGGCTTGTGTTTATGACCTCTAGCATCAAGTACTTGAGCTATTTCATTACTTTTTTCTTCGTCAGGTAATTCGCTAAAGCCTTTACCGTACTTGTCTTTGGTATAGTTGTTGAACCTCACACTCTTTTGCAAAACGCGGTAAACCTTTTTCAAATAAGAAGTATATTTACCTGCCATTTCTTCGGTGCCCATAAGTAAAGCCAGAATGTCTTTTGCCGTTGTTTCAACACCTACTTCAGCAATGATTTTATCTAGAGACTTATTTTCTTCTTTTATCGCAATGGTTGATTCAGCTTTCTCATTTCGAGTCAGCTTGGTTTTATGATGAAGTTGCTCATGCGTTTCTCTAGCGGCAGGCTCCGTTACATAAACAGTTGTTTCTTCGGGATCAACATGTCCTAGCTGGTGACATAATGCTAGTAAGTCTGCGTTTTTATACTGATAATGGTAAATAACAGCGTAGATACGTCTGAATGGGTGGCTTGACATGTCCACTTCAGCATCATCTAGCACCATTTTTAAAAATGCATTGCCAGTGATCTTTGAATCTTTTCCCTTATTAAAATGATATTTATAGTGTTTAAAGTTTCCTTGATCATCAATTCGAAAACTTGGCACATTAAACAAACCGTCAACATCAACAGCGCCCCATGCTTTTTTCAATTTAATTAAGCATTGAATTGCTTTAGTGCTACCGTTGTTAGTTGTGTACCAGCGTCGCTCACCATTTTTCTCGTTATAAAAGCACGCTTGATACCAATTGAATTTTTTATCTTTACAGCGAAAGAACTCTTCCGTAATGCCAATAAGAGGGTGCTGGACTTCGGCTTGTCTTCTTGCGTTGTAAGTTTGCAATATGACATAGCATGCGGTCATCAATAACGTGATTACTTCGGTTACAGAGAACGCCTCAGAATCTTTATCTGAAGCGGTTAAACTCGATTTGTGAATTTCAATACCTAGCAGTTTTTCAAGCTCTTTAACTTTTTTCGAACTAACTAAAAACTCTGGAAATCTACCTTCAGTCAGTGTTCGATGGCGAAGCCCTTCATCAAGGTATTGATTTTTTAAGTTGGTAATTTCATTTACTAATGAAATTATTTTGGATGAATATTCGTATACCCAAAGGTGTGAACCGCCTAATAGATCAACAACATGTTCTAAATCCAAATTTTTTGTGCGACCAGCAACTTTACCTAGTTTTTTAGAAAGCTGGTTGGGGTTAGGAAAAGGAATAAACTGCATCCGATCTTCATTATCTAGTTTTGCAAACCTATTCCAAGTACCAAACCAGTTATTCAAAGATTTAACGGCTGGTTGAGAAGGTGCAGATGCGCCTTTAGATGCTAAACGAGCACCGAATTTAACTCCCTTTGATTTTAGGTGTTCTGTTACTTTTTTGTAAACGCTGGTTGGAACTTGATTTTCTAGACTAACCGCACCGATACATTGGGCAATCTTAGGTACTCTTATACTAGTTACTTTAGAGTTTTCGGTATTACCGTCTTTGATTAAAAATGGCTCTAGTTCGTCATTCTCGATTAACAAATCGACAAATGAATTAACTCGTTCATGCAAGGCTAGCGTTGCTGGAATACCACCTTCTTTGAGCGTTACTTTCATCTTATCGATTTGCTTTTGATTTACACCATTTAGTACGAGATGACCATGTAAGCACATATATTCAATGAATTGCGCTGCAACGTTAACTTGCGACATTATCCCTGTTTTTACAAATGTCGGCGTATGTTTAGCTCTGTTTGCATAGATATCGACGATTTCAACAAGCGCCTTGGCATAGTCAGGGTAAACCAAGATAGGCACTGGGTGCTGCCACCCCGCAGCACCGGGAACCCATATATCACGTAGATCTACAGAGCCTTTTTGCACTACCGTTTCATTGGCTTTCGCGCCAGTGATCTTTGCATGATAATGTAAAACAGTACCTTCAATAGAGAGCTTTTCATCTGTAACTTGCAACAGTTTTGCATTTTCTAAAAGCAGGTCGTCATGCTCTTCCAGTATCTCTTCCGGCTTTATGTCTTCTAAGAACTGGTACTTAAGATTACTGTTCATTTTCTAATCTCCCTTTAGCGTCTTTGAACATTAGAGGATTGGATAACTCTACATACTTCACTAAACCAAACGTAAATCGCATGTCAGGTGCTATATACTCATCAAAATACTCTCTACCATGCTTTGCCAGCAGCACCTCACCACGTGCTATGTAATAAGCCTGATGTCGCAGAGTTCGTACAAATTCATCAACACCTAGTTCTACGCGATTGAACTCACATCCTTCTCCTGAATGGCATTTTCGACCTTTACAAATGCTATCTTGCTTAGATTTATCAACAGCAGCGAAGATGTCTGTGCATGATGAGCCGTCTGCTAAAATGAACCAATCTGGCAATTCTTCTTTATGGTCTGCTGGTGCTACGATTAAATCTTCGTCAATGTTGTTGCGATCTAAGCCGTATTTCTCTATTGATGTTTCTTTATGTCTAAACTGGACGGTTGTCTCAAATTTTCGCTGAAAGTCAGCATTGTTGGCTTCATATTCAATCACGGCGATAGGGTGCGTTAGATAAGCAGAAGTGACTCTACTGCTTGCATGATTCCGTTCTCGTTGTGAATTAACCAAGCTACCGTCGATACCTTTTCTAAGGTTCATTTGATGTTTGGCTAATAACTCCATCCGGAAATATGGAAGGGTGTAGTGATCACGCAGCCTGTCTATAATAGCTGCCGATAGGAAATTTAGTTTTGTCGAACCCGGAGTATCCCAAATACTATCTGGTTGAAAGTCCATTCGTATCATGTTGTCATGATGTTGGATAAGAAAGCTGATCACCTCACGAATTTCTCTTTCATGAGGCTCAATCGTAACGGGCGTAGTCTCTTTACCTACTTTTTCTTTGAAGCCAGCAAGTACAAAAGATCCTTCTGGCATTTGCTCTGGCAAATTTGCACGAGTCAATGTAGCTATTACATCTTTATTCCAAGTGGTTCTGATAACTAATCTTATAAAGCACACAAGAAGAACATTTTTAGGCAAAAATATGCCTGACCAAAAGAAATCTCTCATACCTGTACTTGAGTTAGGAAACCAGTGTTTCACATAAGTCGGGATTAACTCAGATTTTTGAGAGCAGTAAATTGAGCCTGATATGCCAATGGATAGTTGATGTCGAAGGTAAGCCCCTATCACAACTTCATTTGTAAATTCCTTTCTGATGGAACTCGCTTGTGACTTTAAAATCAACCGACCTTCGTCAACCTGATTATCTTTAACTAGAACAGTAACTTCTTCTGGGGTATCTTTGATGTGAACCCCATTTTCGTCTTTTTCCGTATAAGTGTTAAAAGTAGATACAAGCTGTTTATAACATTCAACTTCTTTCTTACACGCATTTAGTATCTGGTTAATTGGCTTTTCAAAGTACGCTTGTACACTTTTTCTTAGTTCTGACAGCGATTGTTGTTGGTTTAAAATAGGGCTGGGTAAGACATCGCCATTCTCATCTACAGGCTCAATTAGTTTTTGAGCATTCATTTCATCAGAAGCGCTAAACCGAGATTTGAAACCACAGTTTTTTATATCAATCTGGCCGTTGATTTTACCCGCGTGATTACTTAAAAATGTTCGTAGACTTTGGCTTCTAGGTGCTTTTAATTGTATATCTTGCTCATCGATGATGTCTTCAAGTTGAGCAAAGCCCAACCTGAAATCCCGCTGCTCTAGGTCAGATAAAGGGCTGATAAGGATATGCCTTACTTGCGCTGACTCTAATGATGTATCTACGACATAGCCTAAAGTTCGCTCTATGTCAGATAAAGATATGGCAGGCATCGGCGTGGTTTTTGTGTACGTTTGTAGGTTGTTCAACGCCGTGACTAGCACGCTATTTAATTTTAATAAGGGGGTTAATTTGGTCAGGTTAAACTCGACGGTAACATCACTCTTTTTACCGTTAACTTTGGAATACCCTTGAAAAGCCATAGTTTTAACTTTTTCTTTTACATTGATAGTCGAATCAATCTCAAAATCGTTTAATAATTTTCCACTTTGAGTTGGGATATCACATAAGTTCAGAAAGTCACGAATAAGGCGTAGCTTTTCTTGTTTCTTGTCTGGGAAGTGTTTGGTGATTAATAGCTCTAGATCTATTAAACCCTTGGAAACATTATAAGTAATCAAGTCTTCGGGTTTTTTAGCTAATAATAGTCTCGCGTCACTATATCCCCCTTGCTGAAGCAGCATCAAGATTTCTATTAGGTCAGTTACGCTGTCCGTATCGGCAACGCTGGTTTCTGATATTTTTTCGAACTGATTAAAACAATTCTCGCCCACACTCTCTAACGGCAGAACCAATGGTAGTTGAAACGAATCTACAATATGCTCAACGTTCTTACATTGTATTATGAATCGTGGTTTAAATTTTAACTGACCTGAGCTGTTGAAATTGGTTTTGAAGAGGTCTTTCGCTTTATTTAGCTCAGGAGCGGTTAGTCCATGATCAAATAGTTTCTGTCTAAACAGTGTACTTAGCTGATTCAACTTTCTATTTGGCAATGCCTTATGTAAGCATTTCTCAAAATCGATTAGTGCATCGTTAATTTTATTTGGGGTTAATAAGTTTAAGGGACTGTTAAGTAATATTTTTATTTCAGAATATTCAGGCCACTGATCAATTTCACGTATTAATTTTTTTAAGCCCGCAATGACTGAGTATTCAAAGGGGGCTTCTTTTGATGCGTTTTCTAAATTGACCAGAAGATTGTGTAAAACCGAATCGTTAACAAATAGATTTGGGAAGGTATCGGGATCAATAACGGCAAATTTTGTTTGATTTCTTACATAGACGGTAAAAAGGTCGATGTTAGGGTTTTTCTTAAAGTCTACAGTTGTTGATAATAGTGTTTCATAAGCTAATTCTGATGCATTGAAGCCACTTTCTATGGGAGCACTGAATGAATTGAAAAAGTTTCTGACTGCGGTGCTGTAACTTTTGGCTCTGCTCAAAGGAAAGCTGTTTATTAATGCTAGCTCAACTGACTTGTAACCTTGGATTAGATCTGTGATGGTTATAGTTTCTGGTTTACGCACTAATAAATGGATTAATGCTTGGTGCTCTTCTTCGTCAGCTTTTATCAGTTGCAGTAACTTTGATATCGCTAATCGTAAATTGTAATGCGCAAGAGAAGAGCTTTTTTCGTTTTCATCATCCCATTTTGAGCAGATTAAACAATGTTGTAAAAAGCTACCTTTTGGGGCTAAGCTTTGGAAAATTGCATTGTCGATGTTGAGGATGCTTTTATTGTTATAGTTTTTCATGGGCTGACTTAGGTATACCTTAAAAAATTCATCGACTTTCAGAATGGTTAATGTAAATCATAGCATTTAATCGGTCGGTCGGTGTGTCTATTTATAATTTATAATACCTTAAAACATTACTGGCACTGGCCAGTGCGCTTGAAATGGTGATTGAGCGTGGTATTTACGACAAGGTCATTGTAACGCGTAATACCCCCGAAATAGCTGAGTCTATCGGTTTTTTACCCGGTACCGAAGAAGAAAAAATGGCGCCGTGGTTAGCTGCAATTACCGACACCTTAGAGGTACTACACAAAGGAGACGAGAACCCAATTTCGAGTCGAAATTACATAATGGAAAAAGCCAATGTACAGTTTAAGTCGGTGAACTTTATGCGTGGGCGTAGTATTCAAAATGCAGTGGTAATTTTGGATGAGAGCCAAAACTTAACGGCATCTCAGCTTAAAACTATTATTACCCGTTGTGGCGAGGGAACAAAACTAATTTGTAGCGGTAATTTAGCGCAAATAGATAGTAACTACTTAACCCCCGTTACCTCCGGCCTTACTTATATTGTTGAGCGTTTTAAAGACTTTGAAGGTAGTGCAACAGTTAATTTAAACGGGGTAGTGCGCAGCCGTTTAGCCTCCTTTGCAGAAGAAAATTTATAACTTGCGCAGAACAATTTGGCTCGATAGTCTAGTGGCTGACTATCGGGCCAAAACTTAGGCAAAACGTTGAAATTTTTACCTCTAAAAGACTATTACCGCTCTTTATTTGTAGCATTATTTGTTCCCTTATTTGTGGCATTTTTACTGTGTTTGCACTTGTATAATATAAAAGTTGAGCGCGCCATAGAAAAACGTCAAGCCGATTTTGAGCAAGTGTCGGCTCAAGTTAGCCATATAATGAGCTCGGTAAACGACTTTTTTGACAATGCCTTTATATCGTATCAGCAGCCTAGTGTTGAGCAGTTCAATCGCAACTTATTAGAAGGTATTAATCAATACGACAATTACTACTACCGCCACTTTAGCGAGCGCCAAGGCGAAATAGTCGGTAAAGGGCAGTTTGCTTTTTCTAACCGGGCGTTGATCCAATGGCAGCAAGCTACAACCCTAAGCCCAACGTTTAATACCGCGTTATCGCTTATGCAATCGTTGTCGGCTGTTGCCTATGTTGATGATTCGGGGTTTGCCTATGTGGTAAGGCGTAATAAAAGCCAAAGCACTATGCTTAATAAAATTTTAAATGGTAATTTTAAGCCCACATTTATACCTGGCCAGCTTACCTCAAGCGCCATTGTTAAAATACGCGATAGCGCTTATTTTGCTATTGGCCGTAAAAAACAACCTAATTCGTCAGACTACATCATTTTAATATACGATTTAGAGGCCATGTCTAGCTGGCTTAAAAAGGTGGCACCAAGCGAAGGCGAATATGTGTTTATGAACCAGTCGCATCAAGTGATAGCCAGCTCTGTTAAGCAGTTAAATGAAGCAACAGCCTTAAAAGATTATTGGCCTGAATTAGCCCATAACAATGAAAAAATAAACTTAGTTAATAACAAAAATGCGCAGTTTTTTATGCAAGCTATGGGGAATCTGCCCATTCATGCCGCCTTTTATGAGCCGCAAATAAAAGTGATCACGCCAATTAGGTATGAAGTTCTTTTAGAGTTTGCGTTTTTAACGTTATTTTTAAGCTTAATGTTTGCGGTATTTTTTTGGTTAAGCCAACGTATTTTTGTTAGGCCTATGACTCATTTAATGCAATATTTTGAACAAAATGATGCCCCTAAAGCCGCGCTTTCTAATTATCCCATCCCTTTAAATTGGCAGCCTTGGTTTTCTCGCGTTAAATATGTATTTGATAAAAATGCACAGTTAGTTGAGTCGCTCCAAGAGGCTAATAAAGAACTCGATGAACAGTTACAGCTGCAATCTCAAAAGCTAAAACGCAGCTACGAAGCAAAAGAGCGACACCTAGCGCTATTAAATACCATGCTAAATAGTGTGCCTGATCTTATTTACTTTAAAAATATTGATGGCTCTTTTTTAGGTTGTAATAAAGCATTTGAAGCCTATGTAGGCAAAGAGCAAGCCATCCTAGTTGGTAAGCGTATTGAAGATTTAGACAGCGACGATTTGCAGTTAAGCCTACTAGAAAAGCAAGTTTTACAAACCAAAAGTAGCATTGAGCAACGCATAGATAGCACCGACAAATCGTATCAATTAACGATTGCCCCATTTTATAACGAGCACCAGCACTTATTAGGCACTATGGGAATTGGGCGAGACATTACTGAGCAGCAGCAAACTCTATCGGCGTTAAAAGCGTCAGAATCTAAATTTAGAAGTGCAATAGAGTTTGCAGCAAACAGTGTGGTGTTACTTTCGCTTGAGCACACCATATTGCAAGTTAACAAAGCGGCTCGTAAGTTATTTTCACAGCAAGATATTTTAACTGGTGAGCCACTAAAAATGCTGTTTGATGAGGCACAGTGGCAAGAAATAAAAAATGCGCTTTGTCACTTATTAGATGATAAAAAACGGGTTTATCATTTAACGCTCTCACAAGGAAAACTAACAAGTTGGCTGCAGCTGAGTGTGTCGCTGGTGTGGGATGAAAACCGTGATCCCTCTTATTATGTTATTCATATTCAAGATGTAAGTGCGCTGACTAAAGCTAAGCATGACGCAGAACGCGCAACAATAGCTAAAAGCCGCTTTATTGCTAATCTAAGCCATGAGATCCGCACCCCTCTTAACGCTGTGTTAGGGCTGTTAGATATGATAGTAGAGCAAGGCTTAAAAAATAAGCAGCTGCAACAAACTAAGCAGGCTAAAAACGCAGCTCAAAGCTTATTATTAATGCTAAACAGAATGCTCGATTTTGCCCGAGTAGAAAGTTCGCAAGCGCAAATAAAACCGGTGCCTTTTTGCTTAGTTGAACTGATTGATATTTGCGAGAGCTTAACAGCGCCATTGTGCCAAAACAAAGGGTTAAGCTTTAATATTGAAATAGATCCACTCATTAACCCCGCGCTGGTGGGGGATTCAATACGTTTGCAACAAATATTAGGTAACTTACTTACCAATGCCGTTAAGTTTACTAATAAAGGCAGTATTACCTTAAAAATGGTGCTTGAAGAAAATGACGTTTTAGATCAGCAACGTATTTGTTTTCACGTAATAGACAGTGGTGTAGGTATTGCTAAGGCTGACCAACGACGACTGTTTGATGCTTTTACTCAAGGCGATGAATCTTCTACGCGTATTCACCAAGGGGTCGGGCTTGGACTTGCTATAGTTAAACATGGTGTAGCCTTAATGGGCGGCGAAATTGCAATTAATAGCGACAAAGGCCGTGGATGTGAGTTTTTCTTTACTCTAGCGCTTGCGGTAGATACGGCTAAAAATAGTGTATTTATACCTAATACATTAGCCATTGTGAGCGATGACACTGTACAGCTAAACGAAGTGGTTAATGCCTACTCACAAGTGACGGCCATTGATTTAGAAGAGGCGCTTCGCTACCCAATAAAGCTTGCTGATGCACAGCAACTGATTATTGATGAAACCACATTGAACGATTTATTAAAGGTTGAATCTATACACGAAACGCTCAGTGGCAACTCATACCCTGTGGTTGTGGTTAATCACGAGCACACTTTAGCATTGCCTTGTACTATGCAAATCAACGCACAACATGTTAAAGCTACGGCGTTAGCTCAGCGCTTGATTAGCTTAAATGCTAATGCGGGGGCAGAGCCACCTAAAGCCGCTGAAAATAATGAAGAAGTAAAAAAAGATATATCGGGTCTACTTATTATGGCGGTTGATGATAACCCGCTTAATTTAGATATTATTAGTAGTGTGCTAAAACAGTCCCATATAAATGTAATAACGGTTACCAATGCGCCAGATGCAATAGAGCTGCTACAAATATTAAAACCAGATTTAATTTTGATGGACGTGCAAATGCCGCATATTGATGGTTGCCAAGCAACGCAATTGATTCGCCAACAGTTTGACGCGCGCCAGCTGCCTATTTTTGCTTTAACAGCACATTGTGAACCTGCAGATGTTGAGCGCTCACTTAGTAGCGGCATGAATAAGCATTTGACTAAACCTGTGGTTGCAGCTGTGCTGTTAGATGCAATTAGAGACGTAGACTTTATAAAACCTAAGTTTTATGACCAAAGCTTTGCGCTCACCCAGTTTAATTTTGATGAAAATTTACTGGCAACCATGGTCGGAAAGTTTGCGAAGTTGTGTGAAACGCAGTTAGAACAAATTGAAGAAAACACCCAGCGAGATGAAGTGGTACGCTTAGTGCATAGCATTAAAGGCGTGGCGGGTAACTTAGGTTTTATTAGGCTTTCATTGTGTGCAAAACAATGTGAAACGCACCTTAAAACAACTAACGAGCCGCTTCAGCACACTTTAAAAGAGCTAATCATTCAACTAAAGCAAGTGATTATATTTATTGAAACCTTAGGGGGACGGGATGCCAAAAAGAGCTAAAATACTAATTGTGGATGATGATCCCCTTAACCGGCTGGTGCTTGAAAAAACACTGGGCACGGAGCATGACGTATTTTTAGTCGAAAGTGGAGAAAAAGCGCTCACCTTTATTAAATCTAATCAGGTCGATTTAATTATTTTAGATGTGGTGATGCCAGGCATTGATGGTTATGAAGTGCTTGTACAGCTTAAAGAAAACCCTATTACTCAGTCTATTCCTATAGTGTTTATATCGGCTAATAATAGCCACACCGATGAAGCAAAAGGACTTGAATTAGGTGCAATGGATTACATCACTAAACCCTTTAATGCGTCTATAGTCAAAGTGCGGGTACGCAACCAATTACTGATCAAGCAAAAAAATGATTTGTTAGAAATGCTTGCCTCAATAGACGGTTTAACGGAAATACCCAACAGGCGTTATTTAGATGAAAACCTCTCTCGTGAATGGCGTAGAAGTAAACGTAATGGCTCGTGTTTGTCTGTTTTATTAGTAGATATAGATCACTTTAAGCGTTACAACGATTGCTATGGCCACCGAGCGGGGGATGAGTGTTTAAAGCAGGTTGCCCAGGCGTTAGCAGCGCAATGTGAGCGTAGTACTGACTTTATTGCCCGCTACGGGGGGGAAGAATTTGCAGCGGTATTACCCGATGTTAATAAACAACAGGCATTAGCATTTGCCCAAAAGTTAAGAAAAGCAGTAAACAGCCTCAATATAGAGCACAAAGCTTCGTTAAATGCAGATCACATAACAATCAGTATTGGCATTGCCAGTATGGAAAACGGCAATGCAAGTGCCGAACAAGCCTTACTCGAACAAGCTGACCTAGGGCTATATGCCGCAAAAGATGCAGGGCGAGATCAGGTGGTTGCGCTTAACTTATAATGTGGCTGTGTTTATATTAAAGCGTTATTTAAATCGGCCCCACACGTTAATGTTATTACCAAGTGGGGCTGCTTTACGCTACTAGCGATTATTTTGTGATCATGCCCAGCGCGCTTTCACCAATACCTACCAATTTATCATTTTTAAATACCAATGGCGTGCATTCATCTTTTGTTGTTTTGCCATCAGAGTGAATGCTGTTAGTCACGTAAAACAGTACCTGATACACATCATCGTCTTTTTTCAATAGCTCGGTAAAGTTTGGCGTTTTTAATTGCGCTAAAACAGATTGGTAGCTGCTATCCATTGTTAAATCTGCAATCGCTTCGCGGTTTTTTTTATGCTGATGTTGCCAGCTTGATGAGTCGTTACCTGCCCAGTGCGTTTCTGCTTCGCCATCTGATACGGCAATAACACAGCCTGTTAAAAACGGAGCAATAAGTGCAGCAGCTAAAAGTGATTTTTTCATTGTTATAGTCCTTGATGAGTTTTAATTTAATTATTTACTTATCAGGAGCAAGTAATAGGCCAATATAACAAAGTTATAAAATTCATAGGGTTAGATTGTGATGGCTGTTTTTAAGTGATTAATTATAAAAATCATTAGCAAAAACAGCCACTTTTTAGGTTTTTTAACGATTAAGCTAGCCTGCGTTTATTTAGTATAGCGAAAACACGTTACAGCTATTTACTAAATAGAATGAGCGACTTTGAGGCAGGTAAAACCTAGCCTCAATGCGGCTCATTATTATTGCAAATTGTTATTATACCAAGCGGTTACGAGACTCGCCGTTAGTAAAGGCTGCAATATTTAGGCTTACCTCATTAATTAAGCGTACGATTGACTCTGTGCTGGCCCATGCAATGTGAGGTGTAAGAAGCAAGTTTTCGCCTGTGTAATTAGCCAGCGGGTTAGAAGGCTCTGCCGGCTCTTTAGTAAGTACATCAACACCCGCACCGGCAATTAAATTTTGCTCTAGGGCTGTGGCTAAGTCGGCTTCATTTATAATGCCACCACGGGCGGTATTGATAATAATACTGCTGGGTTTCATCATTTTTAGCTCATCTAACGAAATTAAATCACGTGTTTCATCAGTAAGCGGGCAGTGCACGCTAATTATATCAGCGGTTTTTAATACTTCTTCAAAAGGTGTACGGCCTTCTCTACAAGAGGCGCCTTTACGCTCTGCAACCACTACATTGGCTCCAAAAGCTTGCGCTACTGTCGCCACACCTTTACCTAGCGTTCCACCACCTATAATGGCAAATGTTTTACCTTGTAAATCATTAAAGCTGTAATCTAATCGGCAAAACATCTCACTTTTTTGCCAAGCGCCTTGCTGGCAGTCGCGCTGGTAGCGGTGTGTATTACCTAATAAATTAGTCACTAACGAAAACGTGTGCTGTACAACCGAAGGGGTTGAGTAGCCTGCTACGTTGGTAACGGCAATACCAAATTCTTCAGCGGCGTTTAAATCAACATTATTAGTGCCTGTTGCACTTACGCAAATAAGCTTGAGCGTTTTAAGTTGGCTTATCGTATCGCGATTTAGCACAACCTTGTTGGTAATAAGGACGTCCGCGCCTTCGCTGTGAGCAACAACTTGCTCAGGTGACGTAAGTTCGTAAGTAGTTAGCTCACCTAGTTCTTCAATGCAAGTTAACGAGGTTTTAGCTAAAGTAGCGTTATCGAGAATGGTGATTTTCATTGTGTGTCCTATCTAAATGCGTACCGTAAAATGGCAAGAGCGTTTAAGGTACTACGAATACACACCTTTGTTAATGCTATTACTACCAAATGCTTAGTACAAAAAGTCAGGTTGCTGATAAAAGTTTAAATTGGCTGGTCTGCCCACTCAAATATAAATAACATGATATTTTAGCGGGCTATATCGCTGGAGCCTGTTTATCAATTGAGGTTGAACTCACTTTCCTGTGAAAGGTCAACAAGCCTTATTAACGTTGATAAAACTAAAAAACAATGCACCAACCCCTTTTTGTGTGGTCATAGACTGAAATGGCTCGCAAATAAGCATAACCAAATGGCTATTTCTTATTTAAGAGTGGCTGAGTTATAATCAAAATTATATATAAACGGTACGTTTTGCGTGCCGTTTTTTTAACATTGTAGATGCAGTAATGAGTGAATTAGAAGATAAGTACGCAGACATAAGACCTTACAACGACGATGAAGTTGCGGCCTCGCTAGCGCGTTTAATTAACGATAATGCGTTTATAGATGTAATAGCAAAGTACAACTTACCGCGCTTTATATCCGCTATGCCTTTTATTGCTCGTACACTGGTGAGAAGCCAGTTACGAAAAAAATGGGGTAAATTTACGAGCGTTGAAGATGTACAAAACGAAGTTGCAAAGTATTTAGATAAACTTATAAAACGCACTACCTCAAAAGTCACCTTTTCGGGATTAGACAAATTAGACCCGCAGCAGGCGTATTTATTTATATCAAACCACCGCGACATAGTGCTGGACCCTGCACTTGTTAATTGGGGTTTGTATCAACATAAAATGAAGACGGTGCGTATAGCAATTGGTGATAACTTATTGCAAATACCGTATATAACCGAGCTGATGCGTTTAAATAAAAGCTTTATCGTTAAGCGCTCAGCCAAAGCACCTAAAGAGATGCTTAAGGCGCTTACGCAGTTGTCATCGTATATTTATGACTCGTTAACAGCAGGAAATTCTATTTGGATTGCGCAAAAAGAAGGGCGTGCTAAAGACGGCTTTGATCAAACAGATCCGGCACTTTTGAAAATGCTGCAACTTAATGGTCGCAAACAAAAGAAAGAATTTGGCGAGTACATTAAAGAGTTAAAAATTGTTCCGGTGTCTATTTCCTATCAGTATGAGCCTTGTGCAATTTCTAAAGCAAAAGAGCTTTATCATAAACAGCAGCACGGTGAATACGTAAAATCAGCAGGCGAAGACATAGCAAGTATTGTTGAAGGGTTTAGCTCTGCTAAAGGGCATGTGCACTTAGCATTTGGGCAACCGGTTGAAAGCGGCTGCGATGATGCTGATGAGCTGGCGCAAACAATTGATAAGCATATTGTTGAGTCTTTTTACTTACACCCAGGAAATTACATTGCCGGTGGGTGCAAGCAAGCAGTTATTGATGAGCCCGATACCGCCACTTTTGAGCAGCGTTTAGCCTTAGTGCCAGAAGAGCTAAAGCCACTTGTTTTAGCTATGTATGCAAAGCCATTTCAACGCAAAACTGAAATCACAAACAAAGTATGTGAGCAAAGCCATTAGGCATCTGCGTTGGCAAATAGCGTAATAAAGCAGCGTAAACGCTGCTTTTTTTTTGTGCATAAATAACGCTATACTCATACAAAGCAATTAATCTACTTAGGGGGCGCAATGCAACAAATTGAAATATTTGATATTCCAAGCCCCTGTAAAAGTATTTGCCAAGTAAACAACCGAGGTTATTGCAAAGGCTGCTACCGAAGCCGGGATGAGCGCTTTAATTGGAACGCGTTAAGCAATGCGCAAAAAAAGAAAGTACTTAGCTTGTGCCAACAACGTTACAAACGGTATTTACAAAAACGCCAAGCTGCGCAATCACAAGCCACTTTAGATAAACAACAAGGCTTTGAATTTTAAACCTTGCTGTACATGCTAGAGTTTTAAATTGTATTTTGCGCGCAATGCGCGACTAGTGCCGTTATCGTGTAGTTTATTTAAAGCATTCAATAATTTACTTACCAAAGCCGCGTGCTTTTTATGTACATAGTGATAGAGCGAAAATGTACTTAGCAGCTGGGTTTGCATACACGTCTCTGGCAGGGAAAAGTTATCGGCTTTAAGCACAAAGTCGAGCATAATTACCCCATCAACTTTATGCTGGGCTAGTAGGTTAAGTTGGGTCGTAATATTTTTTACTTCAATAATATTGCCGTTAAACTTATGCTCATTTAAGTAATGGTGTTGAACTGGATAGCCTGATAAAACCGCAATACTATCGAGCTTATCGAGTGTATTGGGTTGGCAGTTTTTAAACAGTAAAAGCTTATAGTCAAACAGTGGGTAGTTAATTCTGATCAGGTTTTTATTGTCCGCCTCTATACTCATATCGCGGCCAAGCTGGCCATCTAACACCCCATTATTGGCTGCTAATAAGGCATTTTGGCGATTAAAATCAATTATGTGTACTTCATAATTAAGTTCTTTATAGGCTAATGTGAGTAAAGCGAGCGCATAGCTTGCTTGAGCTGAGTCGGCCGGGCGGTTAAATATAACGCTATTGTGATTGGCGAGTGTAATTTTACTAAAAAATAAAACGACTAATAAAAACAAAGCATTGAGCTGTATCTGCAAGGTTACTTCCGTTTAAAATGAGGACAGGGCAAATGATCGCAGCGAATAATACCAAAATAGTCTGGTTTTTGCCCATGTTTGTTGCTTTTTAAACAGTAAATGGGTTCAAATATACGTATAATAAATGCGGATAACTAACCGTACTTAGGAGTGGTTGTGAGTTTTAATTTATGTGCTTTACCCCGAGAGCAAAAATACCAGATTCAATTAGATTACGAAGCCTCATTTTGGGCTTATCAAATTAAACGTAATAAAAAAACACGTGAGCAAGTTTATAATACGATTCATAGCCGCCCAGTGGCAGAGCAAACGTTTTTAAAGCAACAGTTTGAGCAGTATTTGGCGTTAATGCTAAGCTAATATATGTATACAGTACAAAAGTTAGACACACTTAAGATTCCATTAGTTAATAAGTTTTATGCACTGTATAGCGTAAGAGGACGTGCTAATAAGCAAGATCAGGTTTGGGTTGTTTACAGTGAAATGCAGATAGTTGCGGCGTGTCGGATACAAAATAAACACGATTTTTTATTTTTATCGACCGTATTTGTTGCCCCGCAGCACCGTGCAAAAGGGCTGGCAAAGCAACTAGTATGCGCTGCTATAAAACAGCAAAGCATGCCGCTTTACACCTTTGCTTATAAAAATATTACAGCTTTATATACGAGTCTTGGTTTTAACCAAGTATTAACATATACTCCTGGTTTAAAAGCACTTTTTGATATTTATACGCATCGAAATATAGTCGCACTCGAATACTTATAACAAAAACAACGGATCAAGCCATGAGTAAAGGCGTTCATTGGATCATTAGTTGCTGTATAGCTTTAATCGCTATATTTAGTTGCCAAGTTGGCGCACAGGTTAAACGTTTATCCCCCAGTGAAGGCCTGTCGCAAAGCTATGTGAACACTATGCTGCTTGATGATAACGGTTACCTATGGCTCTCTACCGAAGGGGGGTTAAACCGCTATGATGGTTATCAAGTTGTTTCAATTAATGGCCCTAATGGCGAGCTTGAAGAAGCCATAATTGATTGTATTTACCAAGACCCCGCAGGCAATATTTGGATAGCCTCATTACTTGCCGGCTTATTTAAATACGACCCAAGTACCGACACCTACCAGCAATTTATTTCTCAACCTACCAGCGAAAAACAAATTTTAAGCCAGTCGGTATTTAGTATGGCCGCGGTTGATGACAAAACCTTATGGATTGGGCGTGGTCGCGACTTTGCTAAATTAGATATTGAAACAGGTAAAATAACCAGCTTATTTGAGCTGCCTAAAGAATACGAAAACACCTTAGTAAGAGAGCTTTTTCATTACAATGGGTATATTTTTATAGGCACAAGCCATGGGGCGTTTGTATTTGATATCGCCTCTGAGCAAATTAGGCCGCTGCAGCATTTAAAAAGCAAAGCTGAGCATATTTATCAAAACAACGTTAAATCGTTTTCGGTTATTGAAAATAATCAGTTGTTAGTAGGCACCGTTAAAGGCTTGTATCAAGTTGATATTAGCGACTTGCCAGGCATGTTTGAACGCCCCGACATAGCATTTAAAAACCAAGCCGTTATTGCCGATTTAAATGTATGGCGCATCATCAACGAAGGCGAAAAGCTAGATCTGGCGACTAATAAAGGGCTCTTTAAATTTGATTTAAATAGCAAAGAGTTGGTAAAAAATACACGTATTACACAAAGTAAATACAGCCTATCTGATACCAGTATGATAGACATGGTAAAAGATAAATCGGGGGGATATTGGCTCGCTACTAAAACCGATGGTGCATTTTATCTGTCTAATAATACCTATCACTTTAGCAATATAGATGGTAGTAAACTGGGTGGCGATGGCCTTTCACATCCTTCGGTTTGGGGCATTACGGAGTATGGCAACAGCCTATGGCTGGCAACGCATAATGGCTTAACCGAAATTGATTTAGCCACTAACACCAGCCAAGTTTACTTAAAAAACCACAAAGTAGACTTACTGACTACCGAATTTAGCGTGTATGAAATTATTCCTTATAAGCAAAAGCTTTGGTTACATACAAACCGTGGGCTGTTTGAGTTTGACCCCATAACGCATCAAATTAACGAGCCAACAATAACAAACCCCAACAATAGAGCCTACATAGAAGGCTGGGTACACGGCGTAACCTTAATGCCTAACGGTGATTTGTACTATGTGCACTCAGATCACGGTATGTTTGTATATAATATTGATACTCAGCAGATCACCCGATTAGAAGGGGCCTTTAGCAAAATAGAGCCGTTTTTGGCGCATGGTTTTTCGCCAGCGCTGGCAACCAAGCCTGATATGCCCCTGTTTTTTAATGCGGGTATTTTATACCAGGTAAACCCAACCACATTAGCATTAAACACCATTTATAAAGTGCCAAAACAGCACGATAACGTGGCTATTAATGTGCTTTCTTACGTGGTCGATAACAACAATATTTTATGGATTTCACTATCTAATTTTGGCCTGATTGGGCTTGATGCAGCCAGTTACAAATTGGTACACACGATTGACTTAGAAAAAAATAAGTTAGGTACCTTACTTTATGACATGGTGCTTGATGATAATGGCATGATTTGGATGAGCAGCCATAAAGGCATATGGCGACTAAACCCAGAAACACTTCATTTTCAGCAGTTTACTACATCTGAGGGGCTGCTTTCTGCTGAGTTTAACAGCAGTGCCATGGCGCATTTAAGCGATGGGCGCATTGCCTATGGCAGCTTAAAGGGCATTACATATTTTCATCCGATGGAAAATCAAAATTACCACTCATTAATTGATCATGTAAATATAACGCGAGTTGATTTAATGTCGCGCGACTTATCTATCGATTTAAAACAGCCATTAAATGAAATAGTCCTCAACCATGATGATATCGGTTTAGAGGTAGCGTTTTCGGCGATGGCCTTTAGCTATCAAGAGCGCATAATTTATGAGTACCAGCTCGATAACGGCCAAAAAACCTACACCCGTAATAATAATCGGGTGTTATTCCCTAAATTAAATCCAGGTAATTACCAGCTCAAAGTATGGGCTAAAGATCCGTTAACCGGCGAGTACACGCCGCCTGCAGTGCTAAAAATTCGTGTTAAGTATCCCCTGTGGCGAGCGCCATATTTTATGGTGCTTTATGGCGTTTTGTTTATCGCATTTATTGCTTTTTGGGTAATGCGCCGCAACAAAATTCAGCGCATATTACTGGCCGCTAATAAAGAAAGTAAAGAAAGTGAAGCGCGATTAAAACTAGCCTTAGAGGGTAGTGAGTCGGGCATGTGGGATTGGCAGTCAACATCGAGTAGTATTTACCAGCCGCGCTTATGTAATGAACTTGGGTATGATCAAGAAAGCGTGAGCCTAGATGATTACCTAGCTAAAATTCACCCGCAAGATAAAGCGCTTTTCAGATTAGAATGGTTAGAATTTTTATCAACCGATAAAGGCTACTTTAATTGCACTTATCGTTTACGCCACGCTAAAGGCTATTGGCGTTGGTATAAAGACTTTGGCAAAGTGGTGGAATGGAGCGGACAACTTCCTAAAAAAGTAGCGGGTACTTACACCAATATGACCCGCGAAATGGTGTTTGAAGAGCATGCCCGTTTATTTACCGCTGCGTTTGAGCAAACCCGCGATTGGGTATTTATTCTTGATAAAAACTTTACGGTTCGCGCCTCTAACAAATCGTTGCAAACGGCCTTTAACTTTCCTAGTGAGCCACGCTCTAGCCGCGCCCTTAATTTAGGTATATCGCGAAGTAATCGTTTTGACTATTTACGGATAATGCAAAAGCTGAATGTGGGTGAGCATTTTTCCTGTGAAGACTTAGTCACCCTTGCCAGTGGTGAGCAGCGCCATGTGTTAGTAAAAATAAGTGCAGTGGCCGACACTGAACACCGTTTAAGCAGCTACGTTATTATTTTAACCGATATTCATGCGCAAAAATTGGCTGAAAATGAGCTTCATATTTTAGCCAACTATGACTCATTAACCGGTTTGCCTAACCGTATGCTGTTTAACGACAGGGTTGAGCATGCGATTGAGCAAGCGCAAAATCATCAATGTAAAGTAGCTATGCTGCACATAAACATTAAGCGGTTTAAATACTTTAACGACTCATTTGGACGTGAAGCGGCTGATGAGCTAATAAAGCAAGTGGCTAAGCGCATTAAGCGCTCTTTGCGTCCTTCTGCAAGTGTTGCGCGCTTTGGTGGCGATGAATTTGTGGTGCTGGTGGAAGATGTGCAGCAAATTGAAGAAGTATTACTTATTTGCTCTAAATTAATAGATTCTGTAAGCCAAAATATGGAATTTAATGGCCAGGTGGTAAATGTTAATTTAAGTATTGGTGTAGCAATAGCGCCTGATGACGCCGCAGATCATGCGGCGCTGTTAAAAGCTGCCAGTATAGCTTTGTACCATGCAAAAGAGTCGCTCGAAAGCAGTTATAAGTTTTACAAGCAGGAGATGAATCAGCATGTACAAAAAGCCCTGCATTTAGAGTCTTTGCTAACTAAAGCGTATCAAGAGCAAGAGTTTTGCAATTACTACCAGCCTATAGTGAATGCGCACACTCAAAAAACCGAAGGTTTTGAAGTGTTGTTACGCTGGCCAGAAAACACTTTAGTGCCCACGCAAGAGTTTTCTTTAGCGGCTGAGAGCATAGGGTTAATAACAAAAATTATGCTGCAAACCTTTGCCCGTGCGTTGCAAGCCCTTAAACAATGGCGTGAGATTTCACCTCAGCTGTACTTGTCGATAAACCTCTCAGCACTTGATTTTGAATACGAAGAGCTTGTAACCGACATTCATAAAGCGCTGAGCCACGCTAATGTGCCCTCAGAAGCCATAGTGTTTGAAATCACCGAGTCTATTTTAATGCGCGACTCTAAACATGCGCTGCACAGTATGGAAATGCTGAAAAAGCTTGGCTGTAAACTCTACATGGATGACTTTGGAACAGGCTATGCCTCATTAACGTATTTAAAGCGTTTTCCTATCGATGTACTAAAAATAGATAGAAGCTTTGTGCAAGATATTGGTGTGGACTCGGATGATGAAGCCATTATTCAATCAACGCTTACCTTAGCTCATAGTTTAGGTAAAGAGTGTGTGGCAGAGGGCATTGAAAACAAACAACAGCTGCAGTTTTTAAAGCAGTTAGGGTGTAAGCATTTTCAGGGCTATTTATTTAGTAAGCCAGTACCTAAAGAAGCTGTTCCCGAACTGATCAAACAAGATTGGGGCAACATATTTAACCAGTAAAAATAAGCTTATTGGCGTTTACCACAGTGGCGGCAAAATAAATGGCTGTTGCGTTGATTAAGCTGCGTTTTAATTGCTTTATTGGCCTCAAGCTTACTTAAACCTAGTTTGTAGCGCAGCTCCTCTAAGTGCAAACGCTGTGAGTCATCTAAACTGCCTTGGTGAATTTGCTCATGTACGGCATCTTCAAAAAATTGCCGGCGTTTACGTATTTGCTCCGAAAAACTTGAGGCAAGCAAGCCTGTAGGAATTGCCACCATTCCCATGCTCACCAAAGTGACTACGCCACCAAATAGTTTACCAAGTGGCGTTAGCGGTACAACATCACCATACCCAACCGTAGTGAGGGTCGCCATAGCCCACCACATAGCCGCAGGAATAGAGCCAAATTTATCTGGCTGAATATCGTGCTCCAATAAATAAATACCGCAGGAGGCAAGTATTAGCAGTACCGACATAATAAAAAACGCAGCCAGTAACGAGCTCGCTTCGTCTTTAAATGCTTGTAATAGCAACTGCATTGCACGTGAATAACGAGTAAGTTTAAATACTCTTAACAGCCTTAATACACGTAAAAAACGCAAATCCAGAGGAAACACAAACATTAACAAGCTGGGTAAAATGGCTATTAAATCGATGAGAGCCAAAGGTGATAAAAAATAATGCAGCCGGCGTTTTGCGTTTGAACCTTTTATAGCTACGTATTTGCTTTTATCGACACAGGCCCAAAGCCTTGCAAGGTATTCAAGGCTAAAAATAGCCACCGAAATAACCTCTAATAGTAAAAACTGCGGGTAATATACTTTGTTTATACTCGGTACTGATTCCAACACAATGGCAATAACGTTAAGCATAATTAAAGCAATCAGCGCGGTATCTAGTATATGCCCCGCTTTGCGGTAATCGCCAGTCCCTTCAAATACCTGCGCTAACGTTTGTCTTGCTGTGCTGCTCATGTGTTTAGCTTTAACAGCATATTAATACTGCCTTCTTCAAAATCACGGCTAATAGTAAAACCTAACTTACGGGCAAGCTCAATCATGCCGGTGTTCTCAGGCAGTGTTATGCCTTCAATTACTTCTACGCCTTGGCGCTTACAATGATTTATTGCAGCGCTCATAAGCAGTCTGCCAAGACCTAAGCCTTGGTAGTCAGAGCGAACCACGGTTGCAAACTCAGCATGTAAATTATCAGGGTCCATAATAACGCGTGCTACACCTAGGGTGCGGCTTTTACCTTCAAAGCGCTGGCATACAATAAAGGCCATTTCTCGGTCGTAATCTATTTGTGTCATTTTTGCGAGCTGGTCGTGGTTAAACTGGGGCAGCTCACCAAAAAAGCGTTTGTAACGATCTTCTTTATTGAGTGATTGATCAAACTCTTGGTGGGCTTTTTCATCCTCTGGACGAATAGGCCTTAATGTAGCTCGTGTATTATTTTTAAGGGTTACTTCTTCTACAAGATCAATAGGGTAAGGGCGAATACATAAACGTTTACGATCGCTGCGTGCCTGATAGCGATTAACACTAATTGTGGCATCAAGCACCAAAAATTGCCCATTACTGGCTAAAATAGGATTAAGTTCCATGGCACTTATATCGGGCTGATCGACAACAAGTTGAGATATACGTGTGAGCAGGGCGCACAAGCGATATTTGTCGACTTTTTCTGGCAAAATGCGATCTTTTAATACGCCTTTATCGTTTGCGGCTGCAATGAGGTATTTAGCTAAGTTCATATTAAGCGGCGGCAAAGCAACGGCTGCTTGGGCATACTCTAACCCATTACCCGCTTCACCAAGTAATATAACAGGGCCAAAATTAGGCTCAGTTTTAATGGCGATTCGCAGTTCATTAGCGCCGGCGCGCGGCGCCATTTTTTGCAATGAAAACCCTTCAATAACAGCATCTGGATAGGTGTTTTTAATTCGTATCAGCATGGCAAAGGCGGTTTGTTCAACCTCGTTTGCATCGTTTAAGTTAAGAACCACGCCCCCTACTTCTGATTTTGAGGCAATACTTGGGCTAATCAACTTTAACGCTACCGGAAAACCTAGTTCAATTGCTTGCTCACGCGCCTCTGTGGGCGTGTAGGCTACTTCTGTTTGAATACACTCAACACCATAATGACTAAGAATTTGGCTTGCTTGATGAGTGGGTAAGTAGCTTTGCTCTTCTTCTAAAAATTCGTTAATGAGCGTAGTGGCCGCTGATTTATTTATTTTTGCATCATCGGTATTTGATTCGGGTGTTTGCGTTAAATGTTTTTGGTTACGACGATAGCTAACTAAATGCATAAATGCGCCAACCGCACCCTCAGGCGTACGATAGGTTGGAATAGTGTGGTTAGAGCAAACACGCCTCGCGGCATAAGCCGCATCTTCCCCCATAAAGTTGGTCATTACATAAGGGCGTGCCATCTTTGGTATTTTTTGTAAGGTTTGCACTATCATATCGGCGTAGTCTTCACTTGGTGCAAGTGCCGAAGGGGTATGAATAATAAGTAAGTTTTTAACTTCTTCGGCGCGAAGTAAAATTTCTAATGCTTGCTTGTAACGCGCCGGAGCAGAGTCACCAAAAATATCGACAGGGTTAGATGTAGTATCCGACTGCGGAATAACTTTATTGAGTGCGGATCGTGTTTGCTCACTAAGCTGGGTAAGTTTGCCCGAATTTAAAATAAGCTCATCGACCGCCATAACCCCCGGGCCGCCGCCGTTGGTTAAAATGGTTAACTGCTCAACTTTTAGTAATTTAGGGTGGATGGCAAGTGTTTGCGTGGCTGCAAAAAGTTCGCGCAGATCACTAACACGTAGCATTCCGGCGCGTTGAAAAAGCGCATCGTACACTGCATCTGAACTTTGCTTGCCACCGGTATGAATTTCAGCAGCCAGTGCGCCTGCTCCGGTTTTTCCCGTTTTAATGGCAATAACCGGTTTACTAAAGGCCGCTGCCCGTGCTGCTGATATAAACCCGCGAATATCCTCAATATTATCTATGTAGAGCAAAATCGCTTTGGTTTTAGCATCGCGGCCTAAAAAATCGAGCAGCTCGTCAAAATCGATATCTAGGCAATCACCGACCGAAACAAAATACGAAAAGCCAATTTCTTTATTTTTAGCCCAATCTAAAATAGTGGAACACACCGCTGCGGATTGCGATATAAATGCCAGTTTCCCTGGTGCTGCAACTGTGTGAGAAAAGCTGGCATTAAGGCCAATATGCGGAATAAGCAGCCCTAAACAATTAGGCCCAAGCAAAGTAACGTGATGTGCATTTGCAGCGCGCTTTAAGGCTGTTTTTTGGCTCAATGAGAGCCCATCAGCAATCACAATTGCACTTTTACAGCCAAGTTCACCTAGCTGCTCGATAATGCTCAGTAAGGTATTTTTATTTGTACAAATAACGGCTAAGTCGGGCACTTTGGGCAGCGCGGCAATATCAGGGTAGGCAAGCACACCGTGTACCGCACTATGGGTAGGGGTTACGGGCATGATTGGCCCTTTAAACCCACCTTGTAATAAATTGCGCATAACCACAAACCCCGCGCGTGTGGGGGTATTCGAGGCGCCAATAACGGCTACCGAGGCCGGATTAAAAAATTGGCTGATGCGCTTTAAGCTCATGGCATATCCTTGGCTGATTATATTTTGCGTTATTTATAGTCTCAATGTACCCTGTTTGCTGTGTTATTTCGAGCGCATAGATACTTATTATTGATATCAATCAAGGAGTTTTTTGTGAATAAAACACCCGGTTTTTACACAGTTATAGCCGCAATTTGCCTAAGTATAGGCTTAATTTTATTAGGCTTTATTATTAAAAGTGCCGCAGTAGATGTAAAAAGCATGGAACGTAGTGTGCAGGTTAAAGGGTTAGCAGAGCGTGAAGTTAGCGCTGATACGGTAATTTGGCCGCTGCAATACAGTGATGCAGACAACGACTTAGAAAAACTGGTTAGTCGGGTTGAGCAAAAAAACGATGCTGTTATTGCATTTTTAAAGCTACATGGCTTTGATGATGACGAAATAAGCACGGGTAGCCAGTCGATTATTGATAAGCAAGCCCGTGAATACGCTAACGATAATCAAAAGTTTCGTTACTTGGTACGCGCTAATATTATTGTGTATTCGAACGCGCCCGACAAAGTACAAAATGCGCTGAGTAAAGTGAGTCAATTAGCTAAACAGGGCATTGCCATTGTGCAAAATAGTTACGAAACCAAAGTTGAGTATTTATTTACCGGCCTTAACGATATAAAACCAGCCATGGTGCAAGAGGCTACAGAAAAAGCCCGTGAAGTTGCCAACAAATTTGCTAAAGATTCGAACTCAACGCTGGGTAAAATAAAATCCGCTCGCCAAGGGCAATTTAGCATTAGCAATCGCGATTCAAACACGCCACATATCAAAAAGGTGAGGGTGGTCACCAGTGTTGAATATTACTTAAGTGACTAAATTGCTCTAACTAAGTGGGCAATTTGCGCGGTTGAGCGCTGTAGGTAAGCAGCGCTAAGTAAAATACTGGTTTCGTTTATATCAGCGCCTTTTAATATGTTTGCCAGTTGCTGTTTAGCGGTTGGATTTTGTTTTTGCTCTATTTCCATAAGCGCTAATAATGCTGAAAATTCATGCTTTATTGGTGTGCTAGGTTTATCAGCATAGGCGATATAACAGGCAACAGGGGTAAGGCCGCGAGCATTTGTTTGTGCAAGGGCTTTTACTAAATTATCGTTAGATTCAAATAGCATTAATGAGCGCACATAGTTAAACGCCAGCTTTTGAGCATTGGCGTGTTTAAATACATTGTGCAGTACATTATTTCCTTGGCTGTCTTGTGCTAAAAAGCCGTTATTTTCTTTTAATGCAGGTGTAAAAAACGTTAATGCATCAATTGTTGTTAATTGGTTTATAAAAGGTGCTGGTGGGGTGTTGGTTGTTAAAATACGTGTTGCCACATTTTGCATAAAGTCGTATTTAATACTCATCCGCAAAGCACTTTCGTAAAGGTGGTTTAGCTGTAATGTTTGCTGAGCCGGGCTTAACTGTTTAAAGTCGTTATCGAGCTCGTCTAGCTGATGCTTAGCAATGCGCGCATTAAGTAATTGTATGCTTAAATCCATTCTTAACCCTACCTCTGAGCGTTTTTATTACTATAAAACAAAAAAGGCCGCATCAGCGACCTTTTTCTATTTATAACCAAGTATTAAGCTTTTTTACTTGCTACCCACTCGTTTACAAAGTTCTCTAGTACGTTAAGTGGTACAGGGCCATTTTTAAGTATAACGTCGTGGAACTGACGAATATCAAACTTATCGCCTAGTTGCTTTTTAGCCTCTTCACGCAGCTCTAAAATTTTAAGCATACCCACTTTATAAGCTGTCGCTTGCGATGGCATTACAATGTGACGCTCAACCATTTTAACACCGTCAGATGTGGCATTAGGCGTGTTATTTACGTAGTAATCAATACCCTCTTGGCGAGTCCACTTCATTGCGTGAATACCGGTATCAACCACTAGGCGACATGCGCGCCATAATTCCATTGAAAGGCGACCAAAGTCTGAGTATGGGTCTGAGTAAAGGCCCATTTCTTTAGGAATGTACTCTGAGTATAAGCCCCAACCTTCAATATAAGCGGTGTAGCCACCAAACTTACGAAACTTAGGTACACCTTCAAGCTCTTGTGAAATAGCAATTTGCATGTGGTGACCCGGAATACCCTCATGGTACGCTAATGCTTCCATTTGGTACGTTGGCATTGCTTCCATGTCGTAAAGGTTTGCGTAGTAAATACCAGGGCGTGAGCCATCTGGTGCAGGTTGTTGGTAAAATGCTTTACCTGCTGCTTTTTCGCGGAATGCTTCAACGGCTTTAACTTTAAGATCAGCCTTTGGCTTAACAATAAATAACTCATCTAGACGAGTTTTCATGGTGTTGATTAGGCCAGTGGCTTCATCTAAATAACGCTGTTTACCTTGCTCGTCATTGGCATAATAAAATTGTTTATCCGTTTTCATAAACTGCATAAACGCTTTTAAATCACCTTTAAAACCTACTTTGTCTTTAATTTCACGCATTTCATCATGAATACGTTTTACTTCAGCAAGGCCAATGGCATGAATTTCTTTAGCGGTTAAGTCAGTTGTTGTGGTGCGCTTAAGTGCGTTATTGTAAAACGCTTCGCCGTCAGGCAGTTTCCATGCGCCATCGCGGTTATCTGCACGTTTTTCTAGCTGTGCTAAGTAATTAATTAACTTAGAGTAAGAAGGCTTAACGGCTGATTTTAATGCATCAGTTGCATCGCTAATTAAGGCATCTTTTTCATTTTGGCTAATTTCAAGAGCGCTTACTTTACGTTTAAAGTCGGCTAATAGTGTTGAGTCTTCACCTTTATCAAACGGCGCACCATGAATGATGTTTTTGCTCGAATCTATAACATGTGGGAACACAAATTTAGGCGCAATAATGCCTTTATCAGCACGGGTTTCTAAATCAGTAATTAGCTGATCAAATACAGTAGGTACACCGTTTAAACGCGCAATATAATCTTTAGCTTCTTTAACATTACTAATTGAATGTTGGTTAATTAAAAACGCAGGCACCATAGAGTGCGTACCAAACATTTGGTTAACCGGGTAGTTATGGTAACGCCATTTAAAATCAGCAATCGAGCTTTCTAGGTCTTGTTTTTTTAAGTCGTAACTTACTTTAGTGGCATCATCAAGCAGGTCGCGGTTGATAGCATTTAAAGTAACTAAGTCTTCTTTTGCTTGCGCAAGGTCTTTTAGTTTTTGCTCTTCGCTGCCGTCATCCCATTTATCGTAATCTTTTTTAATACCCATGTAAGTTTGATAAACCGGGCTGCTCATTACATCGCGGTTAAAGGTATCTTCAAAAAACGCATTCGCTTTGTCGATTTCGCTTTGCACAGGTTGCGCTTGCACTGCAGGCGCCGGGGTTGTTTGTTGTGGTGCCTGCTGGCAGCCGGCTAAAATAGCAACGCTCACGGCTGCTGCAATAAAGGTAAGTTTACGCATTGTTTTCCCTTTGTTGTTAGAAACCCATTAGGGGGTATTATATTTATTTGCTTGTATTTTATGTTTATCGCGCGTGGTTAAAACCACTACACGAACAATTCTAGCAGGTCATTTAAAAAACGATGCCCTTTGAGGCTAACTTGCCAGTGGCCGTTTTCTTGTATTAACAAACCTGCATTTATTGCTTTAGTTAACGCTGCTTGTTGGTTTTGCAATGGCTGATTAGTCAGCGCACTGTAATCATCAATAGGGCAAGGCTCGACTAAGCGAAAGCGATTCATAAAAAATTCAAAGGCTAAATCGTCTTGCTCTACTTGCCAGCTTTTATACAAGTACGGCTTAAGCATATCCATGTAACCGCGCGGATGCTTAATTTTTTCAGTACGGGTAATAATGCCGGTTTTTGCATCAGTCACCTTACCATGAGCGCCACAGCCAATACCGAGATAATCGCCAAAACGCCAATAATTCAAGTTATGTTGGCATTGAAAGCCTGGCTTTGCATAGCCCGATATTTCGTATTGTATGTAACCGGCTTGAGCAAGTAGTGCTTGGCCTTGCTCTTGAATATCCCATAGGGTTTCATCTTGTGGCAAAGTTGGCGGCTTGGATGCAAATTGTGTATTAGGTTCAATAGTAAGCTGATACCAGGATATATGTGGCGGGTTTAAAGCAATTATTTTTTTTAAATCGCTCAGCGCATCGTCAAGGCTTTGCCCAGGCAAGCCATGCATTAAATCAAGGTTAAAGCTATTTAACCCGGCTTGCTTAGCTTGCTCTGCAGCGTAGTGCGCTTCATCGGCGCCATGAATACGGCCCAGTGCTTTTAACTTGTCGTTTTGCATGCTTTGCACGCCAATAGAAATACGGTTAATACCCGCTTTAACGTACTCTTTAAAGCGTCCGGTTTCTACGGTACCAGGATTTGCCTCAAGGGTTATTTCGCAGTTGTCGCTTAGGCCAATTAGGTTATCGACTTCGCTTAATAAGCGGGTGTATGCATCGCCAGTTAATAAGCTTGGAGTACCGCCGCCAATAAAAATACTGTGAATTTTACGCCCTTGCACCAAGTGCAAATCTGCTTTTAAGTCGTCAATTAAATGCTGAACATATTCAGCTTCAGGAATGTCGCCTTTTTGCCCATGGCTATTAAAATCGCAATAGGGGCATTTTTGCACGCACCAAGGTACATGCACATATAAGCTCAGTGGTGGAAGGTTCACAGGCCGCCTTTGCTTTGTAGCTCTAGTAATAACTTTTTAAGTGCTTGGCCGCGATGACTCACCGCATTTTTTTGCTCTTTGGTGAGCTCGGCGCTGGTACAGTTTTGCTCTGCTACAAAAAATACCGGATCGTAACCAAAGCCGCCTTCGCCATTTTGGGTTTGTGTAATTTCGCCTTCCCAGCTTGCGCTACAAATTAGCGGGGTAGGGTCATCGGCGTGGCGCATTAATACCAGCACACACCAAAAGCGGGCTTTACGATTTGGGTTATTGGCTAATTCGTTAAGTAGTTTATCTATGTTGTCTTGATCGCTGGCGCTTTCACCGGCAAAACGAGCTGAGTACACGCCCGGCGCACCATTTAAGCCATCTACCTCTAAGCCTGAGTCATCTGCAATGGCTGGCATGCCGGTAATTTTAGCAGCATGGCGGGCTTTAATTATCGCGTTCTCTACAAAGGTGGTGCCGGTTTCGGCCACTTCGCCTACGTTAAAATCGCTTTGCGGAAGCACATTTATATTAAGCGGGCTAAGCATATTGGCCAGCTCTTTAACTTTGCCAGGGTTGCCTGTGGCAAGCACTAATGTTTTGGTCATGTTTTTAATCTACGTAAAATTTTTGCTGAAACGTGAGTTTTTGAGACTGACTACCTTGCTGGATGTTTATCTCAAAACGTAAAATCTCTTCGTTGGTGTAGTCTACTTGCGCAAGGTAATAAATTGATTCACCCTCTTTTACTTCTTTAAAAGTAAGGGCTTGCTTATTGCCGAGTAGGTTTTTTGCGGTGCCGCTGAGCTGAGCGGTTTGCGCGGTTTTATCGCTATTGTTTTTCAGTACTGAAATATTAACAATGCCTTTATAACCACTACGCTCAAGGCCATATGTTTTAGCTATTTGCGGCTGAATAAAGGTAGATGGAAAAGCAATGTAATGCACTTGCCAAGGGCCCAGCTCTTTGTACTGTGCGCCTTGCATGTCTTCACTGTGGGCATTAAAAGCAAAGGCTAAAAAACTAATAAAGAAAAACTTAATTAAACGGTTCATTATGATGTCCTATATAAAAAAGAGGCCAAAGGGCCTCTTTTGCTTATAACAAAAAATTTAGGCTAAAAAGTCCATTAGCAGCATTTGTAAAAACTGAATACCAATAATTAGTACAAGCACCGATAAATCTAAGCCACCCATTGGTGGAATAATTTTACGAAGTGGCTTGAGCATTGGCTCAGTAAGCTGATGGAAAACCGCTTCTATTGGGTTATAACCTTGACTTACCCAGCTTAAAATAGCGCGAATAATCAATACCCAAAATACAAGGTTTAAGCCTTCTTTAAGTACGGTAATAAGTGCTTGTATAAACACAGGTTGCGCAGCCCATGCGCCGTATATCACCAGCATTAAAGTACTAATTTTGGCAACGGCTACAATAAATGCCAGCAATAGAGAGGCTAAATCAAGCCCCCCTAGGCCAGGTATAATTTTACGTAACGGGTTAACTGCAAACGACGTTGCTTTAACCACAAATTGGCTCATTGGGTTGTAAAAGTCGGCTTTTGCCCACTGTAGCCAAAAACGCAGTAGTACCACCATTAAAAACAAATCAAACAGGGTACTGATCAAAAATTGCATGGCATTCATAGTGTAACCTTTAATAAAAAGTAATTTTAAAGTTCTTTTTCCATTTGCATTGCACGCGCAATACACGCATCCATTGCATCGCTAACTGTTTGCACTAGGCCTTCGCCTTTTAAATGCTCAACCGCAGCATGGGTGGTGCCGCCTTTAGAAGTTACATTAGCGCGTAATTGCGAAATGCTTATCTCTGGTTGGCTCAATGCCATTTCGGCTGCACCCAGCGCAGTTTGCTGTACTAAGCGGCGCGCATCTTCATCGTTAAAGCCAAGTGCTTTCGCTTTTTCTTCAATGGCTTCCATAAATAAGAAAAAGTAAGCGGGCGATGAGCCTGTCACAGCAATGACATCGTTAATTTGCGACTCTTGCTCTACCCACACAACAATACCTGTGCACTCAAACACTTGTTGTACAAAGTCGTGCTCTTCGGGTGTTTCATCTGCGCCAAATAAACCCGATACACCACGCCCTAGTAGCGATGGCGTGTTTGGCATACAACGTACCATTTTAACGTTTTGGCCAAGCATTTCGCGTAAACGCTTAACGGTTAAGCCAGCCGCTACCGAAATAAACAGTTTATCACTAAAGTCGATCCCCGATTCTTGGAACGATTTACATAAATCGCCCATCATTTGTGGTTTAACAGACAATACAATGACATCAGCATCGCGTAAGGCTTCGTTATTGTCGCTGGTGGTTTTCACCTTGAAATCGTCTGCTACCTTGGCAAGCTTTTCTTGGTTGCGGTTTGTAGCAATGATGTTGTTTGCATTAAAACCGTTTTTTACCATGCCACCAATAATGGCGTAGCTCATGTTACCTGTGCCTATAAATGCGATTGTTTTATCTGACATATGTCTGTTATCACCTTTTAAGTTCGAGTTCCAAAAATATCTGTGCCGATCCTCACCATGGTTGAACCTGCGCTAACGGCGGCTTCAACATCATTGCTCATCCCCATCGACAACGTATCTATATGAGGATATTGGGCCTTTAGTTTATCAAAGCAAGTTTGTAATTGCTCAAAAGATTGACTTTGCTCACTCGGATCGTCGCTTTTAGCCGGAATAGCCATTAAACCACGCAAAGTGAGTTGCTCACATTGGTCAATAAACTCAGCTAGTTCGGGTATTTGCTCTACGCTACAGCCCGACTTTGCCTCCTCGGCGCTTATATTTACTTGAATAAGCACATTTAAAGGCGCTAGGTTTTCTGGACGTTGACTGTTTAAACGCTTAGCTATTTTTATTCTATCTACGCTTTGTACCCAATCAAAATGTGCAGCAACAAGGGCGCTTTTATTTGATTGAATAGGGCCAATGAAATGCCAAATGATGTCGCTAAATGTGTGTAGTTGAGCTATTTTATCTACAGCCTCTTGAACATAAGACTCACCAAATTGGCGCTGGCCATGCTCGTAGGCAGCAATAATATCGTCGCTTGGTTTTGTTTTTGATACTGCTAGCAGCGTAATAGCGTCGCTACTACGTTTAGCATTTTTAGCCGCGCTGGTAATTCTAGCGTAGGCGGATGTGAGTCGTTCTGCTATTGTAACCATATATTTATCAGTTAGTTGTGGAGTCATAAATGGATATTACCGAATTATTAGCGTTTAGTGTGCAACACAAAGCATCTGATTTACACTTATCGTCAGGTGTTTCACCTATGATACGCGTAGATGGTGATGTTCGCCGCATTAATATACCTGCACTTGCAGACAAAGATGTAAACAGCCTTGTTTACGACATTATGAACGATAATCAGCGCAAGGACTACGAACAAAATCTAGAAGTGGATTTTTCGTTTGAAGTGCCTAACCTTGCTCGATTTCGTGTTAACGCATTTAACTCAAACCGCGGCCCTGCAGCGGTGTTTCGTACCATCCCTAGCGATGTACTGACGCTTGAAGATTTAGGTGCGCCAGATATTTTTAAAACAATATCAGATAACCCGCGTGGTTTAGTATTGGTTACCGGCCCAACTGGTTCGGGTAAATCAACAACGCTTGCGGCTATGGTCGATTATATAAATCAAACAAAACATCACCATATCCTCACCATTGAAGATCCTATCGAATTTGTACACGATAATAAACTCAGTCTTATTAACCAACGTGAAGTGCACCGAGATACGCACAGCTTCTCTAATGCACTGCGCAGCGCGCTGCGTGAAGACCCGGATGTAATACTCGTTGGTGAGCTACGTGACTTAGAAACCATTCGCCTTGCGATGACCGCCGCTGAAACCGGCCACTTAGTGTTTGGTACGCTACATACCACCTCGGCACCAAAAACGATTGACCGTATTATTGATGTATTCCCAGGTGAAGAAAAAGATATGGTGCGCTCAATGCTTTCTGAGTCACTGCGCGCCGTTATTTCGCAAACACTACTGAAAAAAATTGGCGGTGGACGCGTGGCCGCGCACGAAATTATGATTGGTGTACCGGCGATTCGTAACTTAATTCGTGAAGATAAAATTGCACAAATGTATTCATCTATTCAAACGGGTGCATCACACGGTATGCAAACCATGGATCAATGTTTAAATAATTTAGTTAATCACGGCATTGTGACAACCGCAGCCGCAAAAGAAAAAGCCCAAGATAAAACCCAGTTTGGTGGCTAAGGACATATTATGAATTTATCTTTAAATCACTTTTTACACATAATGATTGATAAAAAAGGCTCGGATTTATTTGTCTCTAGTCAATTACCAGTCAGTGCAAAAATTAATGGTGAGCTTATCGCTCTTAGCGACGATAAGTTAAGTGACGAGCAATCGCTTGCGCTAGTAGAGTCAGCGATGAGCGATAAACAAAAAAACGAGTTTCATACCACTAAAGAGTGTAACTTTGCGATAGCCACAGACGAAGGGCGTTTTCGTATATCGGCTTTTTGGCAGCGCGATAGAGCGGGTATGGTTATTCGCCGCATTGTAACGCAAATACCTGATGTAAGTGATTTAGGGCTGCCCTCTACACTCACCGATGTAATTATGTCAAAGCGCGGGTTAGTGCTGTTTGTTGGTGGTACTGGCACGGGTAAATCAACTTCACTGGCTGCCTTAATTGGCTACAGAAACCGCAACCAGCGCGGCCATATACTCACCATTGAAGATCCGATTGAGTTTGTGCACGAGCACCGTAAAAGTATTATTACTCAGCGCGAAGTAGGGCTTGATACCGACAGCTTTGAGTCGGCACTTAAAAGCTCTTTACGCCAAGCTCCCGATGTTATTTTAATTGGTGAAATACGCTCGCAAGAAACCATGGAATACGCACTGAGCTTTGCCGAAACGGGTCACTTATGTGTGGCTACATTGCATGCTAATAATGCCAACCAAGCCATTGACCGTATTATGCACTTAGTCCCTAAAGAAAAACACGACAAGCTTAAGTACGACTTAGCGCTAAATTTACGCGCCATTGTTGCCCAGCAACTTATTCCCACTTCTGATGGGGAAGGGCGTGTAGCCGCGATTGAAATATTATTAAACTCACCCATGGTGGCAGAGCTAATTAAAAATGGGGATATTGGTGGCATAAAAGAGGCCATGTCTAAATCTAAAGAAATGGGTATGCAAACCTTTGACCAAGCCTTATTTGAGCTATACAAACAGCAACGTATTAATTACGCCGATGCACTGCATCATGCTGATTCGCCAAACGATTTACGCTTAATGATTAAGCTGCGCAATAATGAGCAACAAGGTGCAGGATTTTTACAAGGTGTAACTATTGATGGACTAGATGATAAAAACAGCAATTAACACTGCATTTTATCCATAAAAAAAGCGCCCAGCGGCGCTTTTTTTATGGATAAAGTTACTTATAACGTTTTATACCACTGCGGTGTTTTTCTACCTTTAAAATAGATTACGTAATTAAAGGAGTCGGCATTATTTATTCACCATAACTGGCTTCAAAAAAACTCTCTAAAATAATCACTGCCGACATATTATCGACATTTCCTTTCCCTAAATTTTTATAGCCACCGTGCTCAAATAAACGCGCTTTTGCATCGGCGGTTGTGAGTCGCTCATCTTGTGTTTGCACCGGTATGCCATAATGATTGTGCAAGCGGTTAGCAAACTTTTTAGCCTTAAAGGTTACCTCTTGCGAAGTACCATCCATATTAAGGGGTAACCCGACGACCATTAAGTCGGGTTGCCACTCTTTAACTTGAACCGCAATATGATCCCAATTAGGAATACCATCTTGGGCTTTTACCGCTTTTAGGCTAGACGCACTGCCTGTAAGCTCTTGTCCTATGGCAATACCAATGCTTTTGGTGCCAAAGTCAAAGCCCATTACGGTGCGCTGGCCTTGCGGCTTAAGGTTTTTTTTCGTCATTATCGTTCTTTAAGCGTGTCCAGCTTCGCTGCAAAGTTGGCTAACATCAAAGCCCAGCATCGAAACTGCTTTTTCCCAGCGTTTTTCTACCGGCGTATCAAAAATGATCTTCGGATCGGCTTTAATGATCAACCAACTGTTATCTAAAAGCTCTTTCTCAAGTTGTCCTTGCTCCCAGCCCGAATAACCAAGCGTAATAATAAATTGCTCAGGTGCATGGGCGGTGGTTAGGTTGGCAAGTACGTCTTTTGATGTGGTGATCATTATATCACTGCTAAGCTTTTGGCTTGCAGAGTAGCCTGGCTGAGGTGAATGAAGTACAAAACCTCGGTCGGTTTTAACCGGACCACCTGCAAAAACAGAGACTTGCGCGGCTTGTTGGGTTTTGTCGTTGTCTATTTCTATTTTATCTAAAAGCTCACCAACGGTCACATCAATAGGCTGGTTGATCACCAATCCCATAGCCCCATCTTCATTGTGCTCACAAATATAGGTAACAGCACGTTTAAAAAAAGGGTCTTGCATCGACGGCATAGCGATTAAAAAATGATTTTCTAATGATTGCATAGATTTCACCCTTTTAGTTTATGAATACTTATTGAACTTTGAGTATGGCATAGATATATACGTAGCGTATAAAAAGTCCATTAATTGTATGAAATACTTAAATTAATGGACTTTTAAATGGTGTTTATTTAGCGAGCTTACGCTCAATTGCGTCAAACAAAATACCGGTAATAGATATATCGTAAGCGGCTTCAATTTCACGTACGCAGGTTGGTGCTGTTACGTTAATTTCGGTGAGCTTGTCGCCAATAATATCTAACCCTACAAACACTAACCCTTTTTCTTTAAGCGTAGGGGCAACTGCTTGAGCTATTTTAAGGTCTGACTCGCTAAGGGGGCGGGCTTCACCACGGCCACCTGCAGCTAAGTTACCGCGGGTTTCACCATTTTGTGGAATACGCGCTAAACAATACGGAATAACTTCACCATCAACAACCAATACGCGTTTATCACCTTGTTTGATCTCTGGAATGTAATTTTGCACCATGGCAAAGCGACTACCATGCTCAGTTAAGGTTTCGCAAATAACGCCAATGTTTGCATCATCTTCTTTAATACGAAAAATAGATGCGCCGCCCATGCCATCGAGTGGTTTTAAAATAATGTCTTTATGCTCAGCTAAAAACGCGCGTATTTGAGCTTGGCTGCGTGTTACTAGAGTATCTGGCGTATGCTCGCTAAACCACGCTGTAAATAGCTTTTCGTTAGCATCGCGCAGGCTTTGTGGTTTATTAATAATTAAAGTACCTTCTTGCTCTGCACGCTCTAAGATATAAGTTGCGTAGATGTACTCCGTATCGAACGGTGGATCTTTTCGCATTAAAATAACGTCTAGGTCGGCAAGCGCGATTGTGGTTTTTTCTTCAAGTTCGTACCACTTTTCGGTGTTGTTAAATACCTGCGCTTTTGCTGCGGTTGCATACGATTTACCTTGGCGAAGTGATAAGTCATCCATCTCCATGTAGTAAATTTCGTAACCACGTTTTTGCGCTTGCATCATCATTGCAAAACCGGTGTCTTTTTTGATGTTAAATCCACTAATAGGATCAGAAATAATACCTAACTTTATCGCCATGCGCTGTGCCTTAATCTAATTATAATGACTACTAGAGTGCTAATAGTTTTTATATGAGGGTACCATTGAGCTATTTCAATTAGCTAAATCGCCAAATTGCAATTGTAATGCACTTAAGACCGTTAAAGCGGCCGTTTCTGTTCGTAAAACGCGCGGCCCTAAGCGAATATCAACAAAGTGCTGATCTTTAGTTTGCAGCATTTCTTCATCGGTAAAGCCGCCTTCAGGGCCTACTAAAAAGCGTACACCGGCGCTTGGAACGGTTATTGTTTTAATGCTGTGCTCGGCACGAGGGTGCAAAGTGAGCTTAATGGCGTCTGTTTGTTGTTCAAGCCATTGCTTTAAATCAACCGGTGTGTGAACAACTGGTACAAAGTTACGCCCCGATTGTTCGGCGGCTGAAATTGCAATTTTTTGCCATTGTTGGTGTTTTTTTTCTAACCGGTCGCCACTGAGTTTAACGCCACAGCGCTGACTAAAAATAGGGGTGATTTCGCTAATGCCAAGTTCAACAGATTTTTGGATGGTAAAGTCCATTTTGTCGCCACGTGATACGCATTGCCCTAAATGAATTTTAAGCGGCGACTCGACATCATGCTCATCAAAACGTTGTGGCATAACAACAACTGATTTTTTAGTTACCTCAATAATTTCACTGAAGTATTCACCGCCTTCGCCATTAAAAATAGACACATGTTCGCCTACTTTCATGCGCAATACGCGGCCAATATGGCCCGCTGCATCGTCGTTTAAAGAAACCGGGGTGTTTAAGGCAATACTCGATGCCTGATAAATATGAGGTACTCGCATGGGGGTCACTTATTTTATAGCGTAAAGGTGTATAGCGCTATGGTAAGTAAGCAGGGCGCTGTACGCAATTATTTATTTTTGTTTAAGTGCCTTGGCAAGTGCGATTAAATCTTTAGGTGTTTCGGCAATATCGGTATCGCACGATAAGTGATTTTTAAAGCCTTCGTCAGTAATACGATTAAATGTATAGCCGTTGTCGTCAAAGCTAACTACGTAGCGTTTTTCATGCAGGGAGTTATATATAAAACGTTGTTTGTCGTCGGCAAGTAGATAGTCGGTGTTATTAAATAATACGCCCTGAATATCGTGGTGCTCGTGCAGGTAAGTGGCTAGTTCAGATACGCTAATTTCGTTTTCTAGGTCGCAATAGCAATAGTCTTTAATGAGTTCGTCAAACATCATTTTTACCAGCTTACGGGTGTTACTGCCTGCAACTATTAAGGTGCTGGGTGTATTGGGTGCCGCGTGCTTAAAATAATACTCGGCAAATGTACGACTAAATTCGTTATCTATATCAATTAACAAATAGTTAGTTACTTCAAATGACATAGGGCCCCGTTGCTTTATGCAAATGTGTTATGCCAGTTAACTAAATACGGGGCGCTTGGCGACTTATTTAATAGCGTGGCGTTAAAGTGAAAACATGCTAATAAGTAAATAGCCTATAGCACAAAAAACAGCAAACTCAATGCATGCTATGCCTATATTGTCCTGATGGTCGACCTCTAAAGCGGCATCAATATTGGGTAATGAAATTGCTTTTATTACAAAACTTAAACAATATAATAACACCCACATTACACCGCAATGCATTACCAGTGTAAATATATTTTCGACCATTTTTCCATTTTGAAAGGCCGCACTAGATAATCCTGCATACACGGCTAGGGCTAAACCTATTGATTTTCCTGCGTATCTAATGCCAATAGAGGTGTTTTCAAGGTTAAAGTTACTTTGCAGTGACGCACCTTGGTTTGCTTTAGCGAAGCGGTATTCACGGATTTTGCTATCTAGTGCAAACATCCCTTGTAGCGTAAAAAAGCTAACAAAAGCAATAAGTAAGTTACTAAACCCTTGTGCATGAGTCCAGGTATACAAGCCAAGTGCAATAATACAGTTGGCTAATAACATACCAGAATCAACCAATGCAGCGCATACATTTTGCTTTAATATAGCAGCTTCTTCATTAAATCTGTGTAATATCCATTTTCTATGAATTAAATGTCCGACTTTTATAAATGTAAATAATAGAACAATTAAAATAACCACTTTTAATGGATTATGTTGTGCCGTGCTCATACTTATTTCATCAAATAAAAACGCCATAGTGGCAATAACCACGGTAATTTCTGAGGCGAAACTAATCCCCATTGCAAAATTATCATGCTGCGCTAGTTCATCTTTAAGTGCCTGTTTTGCTTTTATTTGAGCGACAATTCTAAGACTAAAAATAGTAATGCATATAACCGCAAAACTAATGGCAATCGCAACTAAACTAGTGTTAGATAATGATAAATATGACATGCTGATCCTAAGTAGAGATAACCTTTCTTGGTTTTAGTTATTCTAGTATGGTTAGCGCATATATAAAAGAGAGGATTGATGAGTAACAAAATGCAACTTCCTATTCAATTACAAAAACTTGGCTCAACACGCTTTGCACAGCTGTATCCGCAGCAACCTATACAAGAAGAAGTTGTAAAATTATGTGCTTTGAGCGACTTTGCTTTTCGTAGTTTAGAGTCGCAACCTCAATTAAAAGACTGGTTAATAAACCCAGATGAGCAATTTAGCCGAGACGTGCCCGCGCCATTCGACGGCCTTGACTTGCAGCAAGTAGATGAAAACCAGTGCAATAAGATTTTAAGACAGTACCGAGAAAAATACTGGTTAAAAGTAGCGTACCTCGATTTGTGTTGCGATAACCCAATCAGTGACAGTATAAAATACATAAGCCTATTAGCTGATATGCTAATTAATAGCGCAAATAGATGGGCCCATGCGCAAACGGCAAAAACAGCAGGGGAGCCATTAGATGAGCAAGGTAACTCTTTGCCTTTAATGGTTTTAGGCATGGGTAAATTGGGCGGCCACGAGCTTAATTATTCATCAGATATAGATTTGATTTTTGCTTATCCGCGCAATGTACCGACCCAAGGTGGGCGCAAACGTATTGAAGCCCAAGTGTTTTACACCAAAGTAGCGCAAAAACTGATTAATGCACTTAATCAAGTAACCGGTGATGGCCAAGTATTTAGGGTTGATATGCGCTTGCGCCCATTTGGTGAAAGTGGGCCTTTAGTGATGAGCTTTCACGCCATAGAAGATTACTACCAAGAGCAAGGCCGCGATTGGGAACGTTACGCCATGTTAAAAGGGCGGCTAATTGGCACACCCAATCAATATTGGGATGAATTTATACAGCTTTTAAAACCCTTTGTTTATCGTCGATATATTGATTTTTCGGTGATTGAATCGCTCAGAAAAATGAAGCTTATGATAGCCCAAGAGGTCCGCCGAAAACGCCTGACCAACAATATAAAACTAGGTGCTGGTGGCATTCGCGAGGTTGAATTTATTGTACAAGCTTTGCAAATGGTGCGTGGTGGGCGAGAAGCTAACTTACAAACCCAATCGTTACTGTACGCCTTAGAGCAGTTAACGTTAAACCAAGCGATGGATGAGCAAGAAGCGAATGAGCTAAAGCGCAACTACTTACACTTACGTAAAGTAGAGCAATACTTGCAAATGTTTGACGATCAACAAACACAAACCCTGCCCGATGATGAGCTTAATCAAGAGCGCTTAAATTACTTACTCGAGTCTGAAAGTTTTAACCATACCATGAGCGATATTGAGCAGGTCATGGCCAAAATTCACGATGAATTTTTATTGGTGATAGGGGAGGAAACCGTTCCCCTTGATACCTGCGAAGGTGCGTTTATAAGTGCTTGGGATCATGGTGATGTTAGCTTTTTAAACGACATAAAAGATCAGTGGCAAGTACCACTTCATGATTTTAAACAACGTTTGAGTAAGGTAAATATAGGTAATCGTGGGCGAGATATTCTCGACAAGCTAATGCCTTTATTGCTCAAACAGCTCAGTGACTTTAATGCCAGTGGTGAGACATTTACCTTGGTATGCCAAATTTTAAATAAAATTGTATCGCGTACTGCTTACCTTGAATTGCTTTACGAAAACCAAGGTGCGCTAAAGCAGCTTGTTTTATTATGTTGCCATAGTAAATGGATAGGGGAGCATATTTCCCGTTATCCTATTTTGCTTGATGAGCTAATAGACCCTGCTGCCCTTTACAAACCTACGCCGTTGAGCGCCTATAAAGATGAAATACGGCAATATTTTTTACGTATAGAACACGACGACCTAGAGCTACAAATGGAAGCGCTTAGGCAATTTAAGCAAACACATCAATTACGTATCGCGGCTGCCGATGCAACCGGTGTGATTGATGTTATGAAAGTAAGCGATCACTTAACTGCTCTTGCCGAGGCTGTGGTAGACCAAGCAGTTAATATCGCGTGGTATAACACGGTTAAGCGCTTTGGCATGCCACCAAACACTGATGATGAACACAAAGGCTTTGCCGTTATTGCGTACGGTAAAACGGGCGGCTTTGAAGTAGGCTACGACTCCGACCTAGACCTTGTGTTTGTGCATAATCACGACGGTAATAGCAGTACCAATGGCGATAAATCGATTACCTCACGACAGTTTTATTTAAAACTTGCACAGCGCTTAATGCATTTATTTAATACCCGTACCGCCTCGGGCATATTGTATGAGCTTGATACACGCCTGCGCCCTGAAGGCGCCTCTGGTTTATTGGCTATTAACTTAGAGAGCTTTAATCATTATCAGCAAACGCAAGCATGGACTTGGGAGCACCAAGCGCTTGTGCGCGCCCGCGTTATATTAGGCCAAGATGAGCTAAGAGCGCGCTTTGCACAAATTCGTAAAGAGATATTATGTGCCCCACGGGATGTAGATACACTCAAACAGGATGTGCTTAAAATGCGCGAAAAAATGCGCACGCACTTAGCTAAAGGAAACTCTGAGCAATTTGATTTAAAACAAGATGTAGGCGCCATGACCGACATTGAATTTATAACTCAATACCTAGTGCTCAAAAACGCAAATCAGTTTAGCCAGCTAACGGTGTTTTCCGATAATGTAAGAATACTCACAGACGCTGCCGCGATTGGTTGTATCACTAAAACCCAAAAGCAGCAGTTAATCCAGGCGTATATTGATTATCGCTCACGTTACCACGTTTTAAGCCTAAATCAGCAAGGTCGCTTGGTGTCGCGTAAGGAGTATCAAACCGATATAGAAAGTGTAACGGCATGCTGGAATGCAATATTTGAACTAGGGCGTGTTGATCTTTGCGGATTGAAATTTGTTCAATCTAGGGACGATTAAATCGCGGCGCGAGGTTTGTAACCTAGTGGGCTCGATAACTGCTCCTGCGTTATTCTAATGACTTACATCCCTGTAAGAATAAGTAAAAACTGAGCAAAGCTTCCGCGTCCTGCTCACGCCCCTTACCTACATCCATGTAGGCAACAAAGAGTTTATCGCCCCTAGGCAGAACCCGAAGGGCAGCGCATGTTTGGCATTTATGCTGCGTTATCGCCTATTTATGTGGAATACCCACACTTCATAGGCTCTGTCTTGCCTAAAAACCAAACATGCTGCTGCAAATTCAACCATCAAAGTTCAACACGCCCTCGAAACATAAACACTAAAAACCCAAGCACAGGCTTGGGTTTTTATTATCTATGGGTTTGGTTTATTTACGCTGCTAAGTATTAAGCTTTAAACAATTGCTGCGCACAAATTCAGAGGGCAGCTCAGTGATCACCGCTGCGCGCTGTTTGTGGCAAAGGTAGGTATACACTTCGTATTCAAAGTCATCATTAATTGCGCGGCCTACTTGATAAAGCGCTGAGGTAAAACTGCTATCAACTCTAAAATGATCTTTTACAACGTAGTCTTTACTCAAATACCAATATAATTGAATACCTTCGCTTTTAGCGTATTGGTTAAGTACGTCTTTTAACGTTGAGCCGTTTTCAAAGCGTCTTGGTGCACTTGTTCCTGTCCAGCTAGCAGGCATAGGGTCAACGGCTCTGCCGCGCTCTGCTAAAACACGATCAAGTGTTTGCTCGGGTTTTTTAAGTTGTAGTACAAACTTATCGCGCTCCCTATCGGATTTAACTTGGTTACGGATAGACGAATAAAAGCGTGAAAGCCCCTCGGCGGCTGCGTTTTTACTCTCTTTTATGTCAAACAATGGACCCGTACCAACTAACACATAGGTAGTTAGTAAGATTAATGCAACTGCTAGTATTAAATGCTTAACCCAAAACCACATAACTTATGCTCATTTATTATCATTATTTATTTATACCACTACTTTTTATAAAAAGAAGGAGTATTTTTATCTGGGCGTGTTTTAAAACGGCGGTGCAGCCACATGTATTGCTCAGGCGCTGCATTAATTGATTGCTCAACGCGCTGATTTACACGTGTTACATCTGCTTTATCATCGCCGCTTGGGAAATTTTCAAGCTCAGGTACTATTTCTAAATGGTATTTACCGTGCTCATCACGACGACTAATTAGGCTCATGGTTTCGCAGTGTTTACTTGCTGCAAAAAGTAATGTACCTGTGGTTGTGGCTGTATCTGGCACTGCGTAAAAAGGCACAAATTCACAGCGGTTACGGCCGTAGTCTTGGTCGGGTAGGTAGTAACACACCTTTTTATTTTTTAGTGACTTTAACAAGCCTTTTACGTCTTTTCGTCCAATTAAATACTCGTTAGAACGAAGGCGGCCATTGGTTGTAAAGTATTCCATGAGTGCATTGTTGTGTGGGCGGTAAAATCCCAGCCCTTGGCATTTGGTGCCCATAACACGACTCGCCATTTCTAAATGCAAAATATGCGGCACCAATAGCAATACGCCTTTACCTTGAGCCTGCACGCGCTCAAAGTGCTCTAATCCTTTAATAGAGCCATACGCTTTTTTAACGCGCCACTGCGGCCACCACCAGGCCATGCCAGTTTCCACCATGGCAATACCGGTATTTTCCATGTTTTTTAGCACAAGCTGTTGTTGCTCGGCTTCGCTCATATCAGGAAAACACAGCTTTATATTAACCTCGGCAATATGGCGACGACGTTTCATAAATTTATGTACTAAGCGCCCTAATAACTTACCTAAGCTAAGCTGAATTTTTTGTGGCAACCACGAAATCAAATACAAAAAGAAAACGCCAATCCACGTTAGCCAATAACGAGGGCCTAAAAACGAGGCTTTAAAAGGAGATGAGGTGACCACAAAATACTCTCTAAAATAAAAACGCTAGTTTAACGCTTACTGTTATAAAATACAAAAAGCCAGCAATGGCTGGCTTTAAACGTTACCTTTTAACTTATTAGGCTTTTTTTAAGCCTTGGTTAATACCTAGTAAATCGGCACTTGTTAGTGTACCAGCAGCTTGCTTTAAGCGAAGCGTAGATAACACGTAACGATAGCGTACATCAGCTAGGTTACGTTTTGCATCGTACAGGTTTTGCGTGCTTACAAGCACATCAACAATAGTACGCGTGCCTACTTCAAAGCCAGCTTCTGTTGCTTTAAGCGCACTTTGCGCTGATACCACGGCTTGCTCTAAGGCTTTGTAAGTCGCGATGTCTGATACAACTTGGTTGTATGAGGTAATAACGGTACGCGTTACGGCGCGGTAATTTGTTTCGTAATCTTGGCTGGCTGAAACATAAAACGCACGGGCTTGTTTAGTTGCAGCTACGGTTGCGCCGCCTGTGTACAGAGGAACACTTAAATTAACGGCAACCGATGTTGAGTCGGCACGTGGTTGGTCGTTAAAGCTTAAACCATTTATATTTTGGTCAGTTAAAGAATCACCGTAGCTGGCATCAAGTGTTAGCTTTGGGTAGTGGCCAGCTTTAGCAAGCGTGATCTGATCCTTAGCAATATCAACCGTGACTTTAGCCACTTGTAAGCTGATATTATTGTTCTCAGCTACTTTTACAAAGTCAGTCGATTTTTTAACCGGTTTTACTGTTGAAAATGTTTCGGTGTTTAAAAAATCAAGTTTTGCGTGGTACTTACCGGTTATTTCACGCAGTTGCTCGCGTGCGGTTTCAACGGCATTACTGGCAATAATTTCTTGTGCTACTGAGTTATCGTATTGTGCTTGCGCTTCGTGAACATCTGTAATTGCTGTAAGGCCAACTGCGTAGCGCTGTTTGGTTTGCTCTAACTGGCGTTCAATGGCACGCTTTTCGGCTTGCACAAATTCAAGGTTATCAATGGCGCTTAATACGTTAAAATAGCCTTCAGCAACGCGCACAATTAAGTTTTGTTTTGCGTTATCGTATTGCGCATTGGCTTGCAGCGCTTGTTTTTCGGCAATATCAAGTGTATTCCATGCGCCTAAGTCGAATAAGGTTTGGCTTAAACTAACACCACGCGTGAATTGGTCGGTATCGCTGTTTATTTTAACTTGGTCAGCTAAATCACCAACGCTCTGAAAAGAGGTAGAATCGCTTTTTTCATAGCCCATGCTTACGCCAATTTGCGGCAGTAATGCACTCATTGCTAAATCGCTTTCGTAAGATTGCGCATCTGCTTGGGCTTTTGCTTTTAAAACAGTGGGATCGTTAGCAGTAGCAATTTCAAAAACTTGCATTAAATCTTCAGCACTTGCTGTGGTTGTGCCTAATGCGCACGACAAACTAACGAGCGCTGCAAGGATGTTCTTTTTCATGTTAGGTTCAGTCCTTAGACAAATTTTGTACTAAAAGCATGGTAACGTGTTTTGCTAAATAACTAAAAAAGAAATTAGTAAAACTGTATGTTCAAATGTAACAGAATATATTAACAAACTTTAATCGTTTAAATAAGCGGGATGTATAATATGGCAGATAAAAGCTTGGTTCAATTTACACATAAAGATGTGAGCTTAAAAGCAGTTAAAAGTCTGTATAATGGCTTTTTTAAGGTGGATATGTATGAGTTTGAGCATAGCCTGTTTAATGGTGGTACATCGCAACTTATAAAGCGCGAAATACTAGAGCGGGGCGATGCCATTGCTGTTCTACCTTATGATGTAACTACGCAAAGTGTACTTTTAATAGAGCAAATACGTATTGGCGCTATTAACAGCAAACACTCGCCCTGGCTGCTAGAATGTATTGCCGGTATGACCGATGGCAGTACCGATTACGAAGGGGTGGTAAAAAAAGAAGCCTATGAAGAGGCTGGGCTTGAGCTTACTGATCTTGAATTTATGCTCTCTTACCTTTCAAGTCCGGGCGGTACCACTGAGCGCTTACATTTATACCTAGCGCGGGCAGATTTAAGCCAAGTACAAAGTGGTGTATATGGCCTTGAAAGCGAAGGTGAAGACATTAAAACCCATATATTAAGCCTTGATGATGCGCTTTCGCGCCTCAATAACGGTGAAATAGATAACGCGGCAACGGTAATCTGTTTACAGTGGTTGGCGTTAAATCGTGAAAAAATAAGCAGTAAGTGGACATAATTTTAACTTTTTAATACGGCGGTACTTTGACAGCACTTTTAGCAACCCAACGATATATTCAGAGCCTCCCAAAGTACATGACGCTTTGCGAGCATAATTACGTACGTCTTTCAAAACTATTACCTAAAGAGCGCAGTGCTAATAGTGTGCGTAAAGTTAAATTAGGTCATAGTGAATTTGCCATTATCATTGACGATAGTGCTAAGTACACACTGGATATTTCTATCAAACAGCTAACAGGGATGGTTAAAGGCGTTTCTCCTTTGTATTTAACAGTCAGGCTTTATCAAGATGCAAAAGTGGCTGAAATTATTCACCACGATTATCATCAACGGATAAAGCCATCTTATGGTTATCCAAATCCTAAAATGCACCAAAAAGATGAAAAGTATCAACTTAATGCATTTTTATATGACTGGTTAGTAGCCTGTGTAGAGCATGGCCGAGCAGTACTAAACTGGGATATAAACAATGGCTTGGTTTGATGAGCATTATCACTTTAACCGCTCATCGCTGCGTGTTGCGCATATAACCGATAGCCATTTATTTGCCGACCCTAACGCTGAGTACTTTAACGTAAACACCGCCGCGCATTTTGCACAAGCATTAGCGCACATGGCCACGCAGTCATTAGATGCGGTTATATTTGGTGGTGATTTAACACAAGATCATAGTTTTGAGTCTTATTTATTATTTGCTGAGCTTATTAAAAACGCTGATTTGACCTGCCCAGTATTTTGGGTACCAGGCAATCATGATGAGATTGCCATGCTTAATCGCATCAGTGGTGGGCAAATAGTGTCGGCTAAACGTATTATCGCACAAGGATTTGAGCTGCTACTTATAAATTCAAAAGGCCCTACACCTGCAGGGTGGGTGTCTAGCGAGCACTTAAATGAAATCGCGGATTGTTTAGCAAGTTCGCAATCGCAGCATGTGGTGTTTTGTCATCACAACCCGCTTGCTATTAATGGCTACCTTGATAAACACATGCTTGAAAACGGCCCGCAATTATTAAACGTGTTAGTTAATAGTGCTAATGTAGCGGCGTTGCTGCACGGTCATGTGCATAATCACTATACGCAAACTTTTAGAGAGCTGAGTATTTATGCAACGCCCGCCAGTTCGGTGCAATTTACAAAAAATTGCCCGCAATGGCAGCAAGAAAACCACGGCCCCGCTTATCGAATGTTGCATTTAACTACACAGGACAATGCTTTAACAGTTAAAACGGATGTTGTATGGTTAAACGCGTAATTTATATTCATGGCTTTAATAGTTCTGAAAAATCATATAAAGCTGTGCGCTTTGGTGAGCTTATGGCAAACTATGACGTTGACTATTGCGTACCGCGTTTAAATCACGAGCCCTTACAAGCTATTTTACAGCTTGAGCATTTATTAACGCCAGATACCGCGTTACTTGGGAGCTCACTAGGTGGGTTTTATGCCACCTACTTGTCGCAGCGTTATAACCTGCGAGCAGCTTTAATAAACCCAGCAGTAGCACCGTTTAACTTATTAGCGCCGCTTATTGGCCACAATTATAATCCGTATCAAGATTATCATTATGAGTTAAATACCAGCCACATGGATGCTTTAAAAGCATTGTATGTGCCTAAATTAACATCCCCCGAACTGCTCTATTTGTTGCAGCAAACGGGAGATGAAGTGTTAAATTATCAACACGCAGTAAATTATTTTTCACAATGCAAACAGTTAGTTGAGTTTGGTGGCGATCACAGCTTTGTTGGTTTTGAACGCACCTTAGATAGTATTGTAGAGTTTCTTAAATTACCTAAAACAAATTAGCCTAAGCGCATATAAAGATAAAAATTATGAGTCAGCAAAATTATAACGCCGAAGCCATTGAGGTTCTCAATGGATTAGAGCCGGTAAAACGCCGCCCTGGTATGTATACCGACACGGTACGTCCAAACCATTTAGGCCAAGAGGTTATCGATAACAGTGTCGATGAAGCCATGGCGGGCCATGCCACTAAAATTGATGTGATCTTACACGAAGATAACTCTCTTGAAGTTATAGACGATGGCCGTGGTATGCCTATAGATATTCACCCTGAGGAAGGTATTCCTGGGGTGGAGCTGATTTTTACCAAGCTGCATGCAGGTGGTAAATTCTCTAACAAAAACTATCAGTTTTCGGGCGGTTTACACGGGGTAGGTATTTCGGTTGTAAATGCGTTATCGCACCGTGTTGAAGTAACGGTAAGGCGCGACGCTCAACAATTTAGAATGGCCTTTGAAAACGGCGATAAAGTTGAAGACTTAAATGTCATCGGCACTGTTGGTAAGCGCAACACTGGTACAACCGTTCGATTTTGGCCCGATGCGAGTTACTTTGACTCAGCTAACTTTTCAATTACTAAATTAAACCACCTATTAAAAGCAAAAGCGGTTTTATGTCCAGGCTTGCGCATTAAGTTTGTTAATAAGCAAACTAAAGAAACTCAAGAATGGTTTTACGAAACAGGCTTAAAGGATTACTTAATTGAAGCTGTTAAAGGCTTTGAAGTACTGCCAAAAGACCCATTTGTAGGCGAGTTTTCAAGCTCGATTGAAGGGGCTGATTGGGCTGTTGTATGGCAACCTGAGGGCGGTGAGTCGATTGCTGAGAGCTATGTAAACCTTATTCCTACCGCACAAGGTGGTACACACGTAAATGGTTTGCGCCAAGGCTTACTTGAAGCAATGCGCGAATTTTGTGAATTTAGAAACTTATTACCGCGTGGCGTAAAGCTTACCCCAGATGATATTTGGGAGCGCTGTAGCTATGTGTTATCGGTAAAAATGCAAGACCCACAATTTGCCGGCCAAACCAAAGAAAAGCTTTCTTCTCGCTCATGTGCAGCGTTTGTATCGGGTGTGGTTAAAGACTCATTTAGCTTATGGTTAAACGAGCACACAGACACTGCAGAATTGCTTGCAGAACTATGTATTTCAAATGCACAGCGCCGATTGCGAGCGGCGAAAAAAGTAGTGCGTAAACGCGTTACCTCAGGCCCTGCGTTACCCGGTAAACTAACCGACTGTAGTGCCGCCGATAACGACCGTACCGAGCTATTTTTGGTAGAGGGTGACTCAGCAGGTGGCTCGGCTAAGCAGGCACGCGATCGTGAGTTTCAGGCAATAATGCCACTGCGCGGTAAAATTTTGAATACGTGGGAAGTTGAATCAGGGCAAATATTAGCCTCGCAAGAGGTGCATGATATTTCGGTGGCGCTGGGTATTGACCCAGACTCAACTGATTTAACCGGCCTGCGTTATAATAAAATTTGTATATTGGCCGATGCTGACTCGGATGGACTACACATTGCCACCTTATTGTGTGCTTTGTTTGTGCGTCATTTTCCGCAACTGGTTAAAACAGGACATGTATACGTAGCTATGCCACCGCTGTTTAGAATCGACATTGGTAAAGAGGTGTATTACGCCCTCGATGAAGATGAAAAAACAGGTATTTTGGCCCGCATAGAAGCAGAGAAAAAGCGCGGTAAAGTAAACGTGCAACGATTTAAAGGGCTCGGCGAAATGAACCCGCTGCAGCTGCGCGAAACGACAATGGACCCAAACACTCGCCGCTTAGTGCAACTTACGCTAGACGAAGAGGAGCAAACATTAGAAATGATGGATATGCTACTTGCTAAAAAGCGCTCGTCAGACAGACGCCAGTGGCTAGAAGATCACGGTAATAAAGCACAGGTATAATAAGCTTGTGTTTAACACTTGGAGAGGCAAATGAATAAAATACTAGGAAGTTTATTATTGCTTGGCTTAACAACAGCCCCAGCAATGGCAAAAGACATACTAGACAAACTCACCGTAGCACCTGGGTTTGAGGTAAGCTTATTTGCTGATGATGTTGAAAATGCACGCCAAATAGCAGTATCAAAAAAAGGCATTGTTTACGCAGGTTCGCGCAAAGCAGGAAATGTGTATGCGTTAATCGATCATAACAGTGATGGCATAGCAGATAAAAAAATGGTGATTGCTGAGGGGCTAAATATGCCCTCGGGATTAGCAATTAAAGATGGCGATTTATACGTAGGTGAAGTACACCGTATTATTCGCTTTAAAAACGTAGACACGCAGTTAAAAGACCCTAAATTTGACGTGGTTTACAACGCGTTGCCATCGGATCGTCACCACGGGTGGAAGTTTTTACGCTTTGCACCCACCGGAGAGCTTATTATTCCGGTTGGTGTTCCGTGTAATATATGCGCCGAAGATGAGCGTTACGGGCGTATTTTTGCACTTGATGTAGAAACCAAACAAATTAAAACAATAGCCCAAGGGGTACGCAACTCAGTGGGGTTTGACTTTCATCCAAGCACGCAAGCATTATGGTTTAGTGATAATGGCCGCGACATGATGGGTGATGATATTCCACCTGATGAAATTAACCGCGTAAGTAAAGAAAACGAGCATTTTGGTTTTCCTTATGTTCACGCCGGTGCCATTGTAGATCCTGAGTTTGGTAAAGGTAAAAACATTAGCGACTACAGCCCGCCAGCGCTTGCGCTAGGAGCTCACGTTGCGCCACTTGGCATTCATTTTTATACCGGTAAACAGTTCCCGGGCTCTTACAAAGAGCAGCTATTTGTTGCTGAACATGGCTCGTGGAATCGTACTAAAAAATCAGGTTATAAAGTGGCTGTAGCCAATGTAGAGCAAGGGCGTATTACTAAATACACGCCATTTATTACCGGCTTTATGCATAACGAAACAACCTTTGGACGCCCAGTTGCATTTGCACAATTAAATGACGGCAGTCTGCTAATAAGCGACGATTACGCAAACGTGATCTACCGCGTAAGCTATAAGAAAAACTAGGTAAGCTTTAATGAGTGATACAGATACCTTGCTAATGCAAGGAATTGAACAACAAACAATGGGGCGTTTTACCGAAGACGCCTACTTAAATTACTCTATGTACGTAATTATGGACCGTGCATTACCGCATGTTGGCGATGGTTTAAAACCGGTTCAACGTCGTATTATTTATGCTATGAGCGAGCTGGGTTTATCGGCCGCTGCTAAATATAAAAAATCGGCTCGTACGGTAGGTGATGTATTAGGTAAATACCACCCGCATGGCGACAGTGCCTGTTACGAGGCTATGGTATTAATGGCGCAGCCGTTTTCTTACCGTTACCCATTAGTTGATGGGCAAGGTAACTGGGGGGCAGCAGATGACCCTAAATCGTTTGCAGCAATGCGTTATACCGAAGCACGCTTATCAAAGTTCTCTGAGGTATTACTTAAAGAGCTAGGCCAAGGCACCGTTGATTGGACGCCAAACTTTGACGGCACCATGGACGAGCCATTAGTATTACCGGCGCGCTTACCGCATATTTTGTTAAATGGCGTAACGGGTATTGCAGTAGGTATGGCAACCGATATTCCACCACATAATGTGCGTGAAGTAGCCAGTGCCTGTTGTTTATTACTTGATAAGCCTAAAACCGAGCTTGATGAGTTACTTGAGCTTGTACACGCACCTGATTATCCAACCGACGCTGAAATAATTACCCCGAAAGCCGATATTCATAAAATATACAAAACCGGCCGAGGCTCAATTAAAATGCGCGCGGTGTATACTGAAGAGCATGGCGATATTGTTATTACTGCGCTACCGCATCAGTGTTCAGGGGCTAAGGTGCTTGAGCAAATCGCAGCGCAAATGAATGCTAAAAAGCTGCCAATGGTCGCTGATTTACGAGATGAGTCTGATCACGAAAATCCAACCCGTATTGTGATTGTACCGCGTTCAAACCGCATTAAAGCTGAGCCGTTAATGGCGCACTTATTTGCCACCACCGACCTTGAAAAAAACTACCGTGTAAACTTAAACATGCTAGGCCTTGACGGCCGCCCGCAAGTAAAAGACCTACGCAGTATTTTATCTGAGTGGCTAACGTTTAGACGCGAAACAGTACGTAGGCGCTTACAGCACCGTTTAGATAAAGTACTGGCACGATTGCATATTTTAGAAGGTTTACTTGCTGCCTTTTTAAATATTGATGAAGTGATTGAAATTATTCGCACAGAAGATAAACCAAAACCTGTGTTGATGGAGCGCTTTGATTTAACCGATACTCAAGCCGAAGCCATTTTAGAATTAAAACTTCGTCATTTAGCAAAACTAGAAGAATTTAAAATACGTGGCGAGCAAGATGAACTGGCCAAAGAACGTGACAAGTTAGAGCTAACGCTTGGCTCAGACCGTCGTATGTCAACGCTTCTTAAAAAAGAAATTCAAGAAGCGGCCGACATGTATGGCGACGATCGCCGCTCACCTGTTATTGAGCGCGTAGAAGCTAAAGCTCTGAGTGAAAAAGATTTAATTCCTTCAGAGTCGGTAACAGTCGTGCTTTCTGATAAAGGCTGGGCACGTGTTGGTAAAGGCCATGACATTGATGTAGAAGGGCTTAATTACCGTGCTGGCGATGAGTACAAAGCCTCCGCTAAGGGTAAGAGTAATCAGCCTGCGGTATTTTTAGACTCAGCAGGGCGTGCATTTGCAACCGATGCACACAGCTTGCCATCGGCACGTAGCCAAGGCGAGCCGATGACAGGGCGCTTTAACCTCACCACTGGAGCTAATTTTGAGCACGTGGTAATGGGTGAAGATAATCAAGTGCTACTTATGGCCTCTGACGCGGGTTATGGCTTTATTACTGACTTTAAAGATTTAGTAAGTAAAAATAAAAACGGTAAAGCCTTGGTGAGCGTGCCTAAGGGCGGAATTTTACTCTCACCAATCAGAGTAAACGATGTAGCAACCGATTACTGCATGGCCATTTCGAACGAAGGGCGCATGCTGTTGTTCCCACTGCGCGACTTACCAAAACTGGGTAAAGGTAAAGGCAATAAAATTATCTCTATACCAGGGGCTAAAGTGCAAGCACGTGAAGAGTTTGTCAAAGTGCTGGCGGTGGTACCACAAGGCAGTAGCGTTACCCTTCATGCTGGTAAACGAAAGCTAACGCTTAAACCGAGCGACTTGGAGCATTATCATGGTGAGCGCGGGCGTAGAGGTAATAAGTTACCGCGAGGCCTACAGCGTGTTGATGAAGCAGTGGTGGAGTTTACGCCGGCAGATGAGCAAAGTGATGACACATTAGCCGAAGAATAAACCCGAAATATACACCTCTAACGGCCTGCTTTTGCAGGCCGTTTTTGTTTATGCTGTATTTTTCAGCTTACAGCTGTTCGCTATTGTCTCGTGATCGTCATAAAATCACGTTATAATAGTGAAATATGCGTGGCTTATAGCGCATTGCACACACATTTTGGAGAGAAGTTTGTTAGCTGTTATACGTGTTTTAATTATGGTGCTGTTTATATTTTTCAGCTGCGTGTTTGGGTTGTTACTGTCGATTGTGAGACCGTTTCACCCTAATAATGTGCATGTGATAGCCGGCTGGTTTGGCTCAATGGCTAAAATGTTAGGGGTTAAACTTGTCCTTAAACGCCACCCTGATGCGCTCAATATTGGCCCTGCGGTTTACCTATCAAACCATCAAAACAATTACGATTTATTTACTGTATCGGCTATGGTGCCTGAAAACTGCGTTAGCTTAGGCAAAAAAAGCTTAAAGTGGATCCCATTTTTTGGACAACTTTACTGGTTGTCGGGCAACATATTGATTGATAGAGCTAATCGCTCAAAAGCGGCAGGTACAATTTCAAAAGCCGCTGAAAAAATTAAACAAAAAGGCCTATCTATTTGGGTATTTCCCGAAGGCACAAGAAGCTATGGCCGCGGTTTACTGCCATTTAAAACCGGTGCATTTCACACCGCTTTAAGCGCAGATGTACCCATAGTACCGGTATGTATGAGCACAACTGATAAAACTATTAAGCTAAACCGCTGGGATAATGGTACAATTTACATTGAAATGTTAGCGCCTATATCACTTGATAAAAAAGTGAGTGCCCGTGAACAGGCCACCCAAGTGCATAGTATTATGGCTGCTAAAATAACTGAATTAGATGCTCAAGCGAGAGATAAATAATGGAAAACTGGCGTGAAATAAGTGAAGACATCGTAAGTTCACTACTTGAAGATGGCTCTGATCCTGAAATACTTTATGAAGTTGAGCATCATTTTGTATGCGAAGATTTTAGCAAATTAGAGCAAGCGGCACTGGCTGCCTTTAAATTAGGCTACGATGTTGAAGAACCGGCAGAGCTTGAGCTAGAAGATGGCAGCAAAATTTGGAGCTTTGATATTGTAGTCGAAGCTGAGCTAGACGTTGAAGTTATAATGGAAGACGTTGATAAACTTGCAGCGTTAGCTGTTGAGTGTGACGTTGAATACGACGGTTGGGGCACTTACTTTCAAGAGTAAGGCGTTAGCTAGTTGATAAAGGCGAGCATTTATATATGCTCGCTTTTTTGTGCACAGAGTAAACATGACTCTTTAAACCGCAGCCTATTTTCAGATATTAATTCATTTTTAGTGTAATGGCGCATTAATACCCCCCTTTATTTTGCCTTATTTAACGGCAAAAATTTAATACTTTTCGTGTTACCAATTTCATTTTTGTTATAACCAATTATTATCTTTCATATAAAAAACTTAATTCTCCTTAATTTATTCATTAAAAGTTAAGCTTGTTCATATTCCTATTGGTAATAGAGCTTGTTTCGACGTACTACTTATTCATTAAATTGAAAAAATATTTTTATTTATTGCTAACCTGTCCCTAATATATAACCTATTGAATAGTTATAACTATTTACAAGTTGTAAATGCAATATTTAATAAAACTAATACTTATTTTCTATTACATCCTCTGTTGACATATTGGTAACAAAAAATATAGCCTTTATCTCGCCAAATGGCATTAATATTGGTAAGGCCAATTCAGGGGTTTTAGATTGATTTTGTAACCCAAGTATTCTTGCCAAATCTATTCATACACAAAAATAGAAACCTGTTTACACAGGGTGATCTAAGTTTTAGTGACTGACACAAAACTAGGTAGTTAGGTTATTTTTATATTCAGGTTTAAAGGAATAAAGATAATGATTAACCATAAAAAACTGTTTTTTTACAGCGCAATTGCGACAAGTTCAGCACTATCTCATGCTGCAACAATTAATAATGCAGGCTTTGAAAGTGGCTTTAGTAACTGGAACGAAACCGACCCAGCCGCTATTTCTTCAGATGCTTACAGTGGCTCAAAATCGTTAAAGATTCAGGGCAGTCCAGCACGGGTTTATCAAGTGGTAGATATACAGCCTAACACTGAATACACCCTAAGTGCTTATGTGTTGGGTAAAGGGCAAATTGGTGTAAACGATTTAAATGGTTTATTTAAAAACCAAACCTTTAATGTTTCTTCGTGGACTAAAGTAACAAAAACATTTACCTCAGCAAACACCAATTCACTTCAGGTTTTTGCTAAACATTACAACAACACCAGCGATGTAAGGTTTGATAATTTTGCCTTGGTTGAGGGCAGCGGCAGTAATGATGGTGGCTCAGATGGCGGCAGCGATAACTCAAATGGTTCAACAATTCCTAGCAGCATAACCAGTGGTAGCATTTTTGATTTAGAAGGGGATAACCCAAATCCTCTCGTTGACGATAGCACCTTAGTGTTTGTGCCGTTAGAGGCACAACATATTACGCCTAATGGTAATGGCTGGCGTCATGAGTATAAGGTTAAAGCAAGTTTACGCGTTGCTATGACTCAAACCTATGAAGTGTTCGAAGCTACGGTAAAAGTTGAGATGTCTGATGGCGGAAAAACAATTATATCGCAGCACCATGCTAGCGATACCGGCACTATATCTAAAGTGTATGTGTCGGATACTGATGAATCGGGCTTTAATGATAGCGTAGCGAACAACGGAATTTTTGATGTGTACGTACGTTTACGTAATACCAGCGGTAATGAAGAAAAATTTGCTTTGGGTACAATGACCAGCGGTGAGAAATTTAACTTGCGGGTAGTTAATAACTACGGCGATGTAGAGGTTACGGCATTCGGTAACTCGTTCGGTATACCAGTAGAGGATGATTCGCAGTCATACTTTAAGTTTGGTAACTACCTGCAATCGCAAGACCCATACACATTAGACAAATGTGGTGAGGCCGGAAACTCTAACTCGTTTAAAAACTGTTTTGAGGATTTAGGCATTACAGAGTCAAAAGTGACGATGACCAATGTGAGTTATACGCGCGAAACTAATTAATTAGTGACTTATTATGGCCACTCAATTGAGTGGCCATAATAAAAAAACTTTATTTTATAACCATTTTTTATTTTTAAAGTACACGCCAATACCGCCAGTAAGCACAATTAAAAAAATCACAAATGCACTAAATGCATAAGGGTTTTCGGTACCTGGTATGCCACCTACATTTACCCCTAAAAGGCCCGTTAAAAAGCCCAGTGGTAAAAAAAGCGCAGCCACAACCGACATTACATACATGCGTTGATTTAATTGCTCAGACACTTGGTTAGTAATGGTTTGCTGAATAATTTGCGCACGCTCTATGGCGCTATCTAGCTCTTCTAAATAACGAATAAGTAAGTTAGTGGTTTCGTTTAGCTTTGCTTTATCTTCATCTAAAAGCCAGGGGTAATGGTTATTTACCATTAAACTCAACGCTTCTTTTTGCGGTTTTAAGTAACGCTTTAAGGCAATAGTTTGACGGCGTAGTTGAGATAAACCTTGGTTATCAAACTTTTTACTTGGCTCGTCTATTTCTTCTTCAAATTCATCGAGGGTTTCATCAAGCGTATCAATGACACTTTGCATGCGTGATGTCAGTTTTTGCGTAATAGAGCCGACCAACTCTGATATTGAGCATGGGCCGTGGCCAGCATTAAGCTCTGCTAATATATCTTGAATCGAAAGTAAGCGACGTTTGCGCGTTGTGATAACCACAGATTCGCTAATAAATAAACGAATTGACACCATGTCCTCAGGGCTTTGCGCTGGGTTTAAATTTACACCACGCAAAAACAGCATATGGCCATTGGTACTAGGTGTTAAGCGAGGGCGAGTTTCATCAGCAATAAGCGAATCAAGCTCAAAGTCGGTAAGGTGAGCCTGGCTTTTAAGCCACGTTACTGCCTCGCTTTGGCTGTAGTCCATATGTATCCACAGTTTACCTTGGCTAGGGTGCCAGTTATTTAAATCGCGGGTGTTTTCTATGGCGTGCGCGCCGCCTTTTTCATCAAGCACCAGTGCATGCAGTAAACCATTAATCATATTTTAAACTCATATAATAGTGTATTTTTAATACAGTTAACTATAGTGTATCTGCATAGTGCTTTACAAACTTACTTTAACTTTTAATAAGTTAGCGTTAAGGTAAAACCTATATGCAGGCTTTAATTGCTAAATAAGGCACTAAACAGCAAGGCGCGCATTGTGTGATTAGTTCCTATAAAAGATCAATTTAATTTACTCATCGACTAGATAAATTTATTTCGCTGGTGTTTTTTGCGCCGTAGCGTATAAGTCACTTTTTTATTAAGGGCAAATTTATGACAGCAAAGTTAACAGTTGGTTGGCGTGAGTGGTTAAGTTTACCCGAGCTTGGCATCGAGAAGATTAAAGCAAAAGTTGATACTGGCGCCCGCACTTCATGTATTCATGCAATTAACATTGAAGAGTACGAAGAAGACGGTGAAAAGTGGGTGAAATTTATAGCCCAGCCTTTGCAAGACGATGAGCAAACACGCATTACTTGCAAAGCAAAGGTTAAAAAAATTAAGGCCGTAACCAGCTCTAGTGGGCAAAAAGAGTTGCGCTACTTTATAGAAACAAGGTTGTCTGCAGGGCAGCACAGCTGGCCAATAGAAGTTACTTTAACGAGTAGAGCAACCATGAAGTTTAGAATGTTATTAGGGCGTACAGCCATGGAAAATCGTATAGTCGTTGATCCGGCTTTATCTCATTTATTAGATAGTTAAGGTTTTAACTATGAAAATTGGTATTTTATCTCGCAACAGAAATTTGTATTCAACGCGTCGCTTAATTGAAGCGGCAGAGGCACGCGGTCACGAGGTAAAGGTGATTGATGCGCTTCGTTGCTATATGAATATAAACTCAGAACAGCCAGAAATTCACTACCGTGGTGAAAATTTAAAAGATTTTGACGCCATTGTTCCACGCATTGGTGCATCGGTGACGTTTTATGGTTGCTCTGTTTTACGTCAGTTCGAAATGATGGGGGTTTATCCTGTTAACGAATCGGTGGCTATTTCTCGTTCGCGCGATAAATTACGCTCACTTCAGCTGTTATCACGTAAAGGCGTAGGCATGCCGGTAACCGGTTTTGCCAGCAAACCAGATGACGTTAAAGACTTACTAGAAATGGTAGGCGGTGCTCCGGTGGTTATTAAATTACTTGAAGGCACACAAGGCATTGGTGTTGTACTTGCTGAAACACGTAAAGCGGCTGAAAGTGTTATTGAAGCGTTTATGGGTTTAAAAGCCAATATTATGGTTCAAGAATACATTAAAGAAGCCGGCGGAGCCGATATTCGTTGTTTTGTACTTGGTGATAAAGTAATAGCGGCCATGAAGCGCCAAGCGCAAGAAGGCGAGTTTCGCTCAAACCTTCACCGTGGTGGTAGCGCTACATTGGTACGCATTACCCCAGAAGAGCGTAAAACCGCCGTTGCTGCAGCAAAAGCAATGGGCTTAAATGTAGCGGGCGTTGATTTACTTCGCTCATCTCGTGGGCCGTTGGTAATGGAAGTAAACTCTTCTCCAGGCCTTGAAGGGATTGAAGTGGCAACAGGTAAAGATATTGCCGGTATGGTGATTGATTTCATCGAAAAAAATGCTGCTATTAAAGGAACCGCAACCCGTGGCAAAGGTTAAAATTAATCGTCCTTTTACCTTACTAGGTGAAAGTGTAGGCGTGGGCGAGCGTAAAACCCTTGCCTTAGAGGCTGCTAAACTTTACACCCATTCACCGCTCAATATTCCTATTGAAGTGGTTAATGGTGTAATGGAAGGCCCAGTGCTGATGGTGTGTGCCGCTATTCATGGGGATGAGCTAAATGGTGTAGAAGTTGTACGCCAGCTGCTCTCTAAAATAGATGCAAGCCAACTGCGCGGAACCATAATTGCTGTGCCGATTGTTAATGTGTTTGGCTTTATTCATAAATCACGTTATTTACCCGATAGACGTGATATGAACCGCAGCTTTCCGGGTTCTGAGCGTGGATCGCTAGCGGGGCGTATGGCACATATGTTTTTTAATCAGGTGGCGGTACATTGTACCCACATTATTGATTTACATACGGGGGCTATTCACCGTACTAACTTACCGCAAATACGCGCTAACTTAGATGATGAAGCAACCGCTGATATGGCTAAAGCATTCGGTACGCCAGCGGTTATAAATGCATCCCTTCGTAATGGCTCATTACGTAGTGAAGCCGCTAATTTAGGTATACCGGTTATTACTTACGAAGCCGGTGAAGCCTTACGCTTTGACCCTATTGCCATTGCAGCAGGTGTGCAGGGTGTGGATTATGTGATGCGGCATTTAAAAATGATCCGCGGCAAGCGTCCTAAAAAACTGCCCGATCCTATTATTGCAGGGTCTACAAGTTGGATACGCGCTGAGGTAGATGGCATTGTACGTGCGCAAGTATCGCTAGGTGAACACGTAGAAAAAGGCCAAGTGCTGGCGTACATAAGTAGCCCATTAGGTGATGCCGAGCTTGAGCTTTTAGCGCCTAAGGGCGGTATTGTGATAGGCCAGCAAACTATGCCATTAGTAAATGAAGGGGATGCGGTATTCCACCTTGCTTACTTTGCAAATGATAACAGCTTAGTAGAGCAGCAATTAGAGCATTTTATTGACGAAATAAATGATTTAGATGAAGAGCTTAAAACAGCTGAGCTAAATAATTAGCACTATGTTAGCTACTAAAAAGCCGCAGTGAGGTTTGCCTTACTGCGGCTTTTTTGCGGATATGACTTTTTAAACTATGTCTTTTTAGGGCCAATAATCCGTTTTATTACCGGTGCCTTTGTAGGCTTAGGTTCTTTATTTAATACCATAACCGGGCGTGTCACAAACAGGTTGTTAGGGTAAACAACTCGGTGCCCATCCACATGCTCAAGTAGCACGTTCATTAAACCTAATTCGACAATGCGCCCTTCTATATGGTTTGCGCCATCAACAATACGCACCCAATTTCCCACATGAAAACCATTTTGAATAAACATGAGTAAAAAAGCGGTAAGGTTACTAAGCAGCGACCAAGCGGCAAATAAAGCGACCCCGAGCATAGCAAATAAGGATGAGCCCAAAACTAATAGCCCGCGCAGCTCTATACCCCAAAATATAAGCACTAAGCACAGCACTACAAACGCGAGTATTATTTTTAATAACAGCTCAGCTCTAAATTTACGATGAACATCTACTTTTCCTTTTATGGCTTTTTCGAGCAACTTTTTAGTGACTTTTAATAAAAGAGGAAAAAGTAAAATGGCCATAAGGGTAAAAATCAATTTATATTGCGTACCCACTAGCTCTAAAAGCGCAAACAATTCCAAAGTGTGATCCCGTACTGTTTTTAGGTAAATTTAAAGCGCTAGTGTAACGCTTTCGTTTATTGCTCGCTATTTAAAAGGTGTTTTTAACACTTACGAGCCACTGCACCGAATCAACATCGTCGTAGCTATCAAGCGGGGCGGCAATATCAAGGTGGATCATGGTGCCAGAGTTTGCTCTGCTAGGTGCTAAACGCAAACCCACACCAACATTTTTTAAAACATGATCGTTCTCGCCGTTGTCTTCATCGTTAAACCAAGCGCGGCCAACATCAACAAAGCCCGCTGCACCGACTTTAAATAGCTGCAGTAAATCGTACTCCCAGTAATAGCGTTTTTCTAAGCTGACTAAAAAGCTTCGGTCGCCATGCTGGTAATCCATAGGATAGCCACGAAGGCCCGTTTCGCCGCCAAGTGTTAGCTGCTTATCGGCGGTTAGGTTTTTAGCATACTGAGCACGGGCTTTAACAAACCAAGATTGGTTTTCGCTGGTATTTAAGTAGTACTGCACTTCGCTGGTGGCTAAAAAGTTTTCTAGTTGTTTTTGCTCTTTATTCCAATAACCATCCACTTGAGCACTAAAACGCCACAGCGTTCTGTCGGTAGTAAAGTGCGCTTTTTTAGCTTTTAACGAATACACGGCTCTGCTGTCATCATTACTTAGTGACTCATCTGAGTAGCCTAATAGGGCTTTAATATTCCACCCTAAATTTAAATCTTCGGTGCGCGAAATACTGTCAAAATTACGTACTTTTATATAACTGTCTTCAAACCAATGACCACTCACATAGGGGTAACTTAGTTGTCTGTTTTTGGCCAAGGGAGCAAAGGTTGTTTCTATTTCTGCAAAGCTGTCTTCTTGGTTTACATAGCCAAGCGTTAAGCGCTGTGTCCAGCTATCAGATAATGCTTTAGAGTGGCCTAAAAAAGCGCTAAAAAAATCGGTTGTTTGATCAAACTCACTGTATTCATCACCACGGCGATACAACGACTCTTCTCGCTGTTCAGAAAAGCTTTTAATACCATAGCTATAAGGTGTATCTATGGCGTAAAACGGATAGGTTAGCTCTAATAAGTGGCGTTTACCGTCACTGTTGTCGGCATACTCTAAGCGCCCGCGATACCGGCTAGATAATATATTAGGATCGTCATAAACAAATAAATAACCATTACGATCGCTGTCGGTGGTGCGTGAAAACGATAAACGCTTGCCCCAACCCAGTAAATTGGACTCACGAAAACCAATACTCGATTTATTTTCGCCACCGCTGCGACTAAAGCTTATTTCGGGTAGTAAAGTCCATAAATCGCGAGTTACCACAGTTACATCTACGTTGCCGTCGCAGTTTTCAACCGCGCTTATTTGCGCATCGTATAAATAGTTTTGTTGGCGTAATAAACGCTCTGACTCAGCGAGTTTTCTGGCATTGTAATTATCGCCTTGTTTAAATAACAAAATATTACTAATAACGTCTGGCTCGGTTTGAATATGCGCGCGGTTGGCAAAACGAAAAAGCGCGTTATTTTCCTCCTCCAGCTCGGTATTAAAAACGTTAAGTTGTTTAAGGGTAATTGAGGTTATTCGGGCGTCGCTGCGACTATTAATCAGTGTGGTTTTATCTTCAACCTCACGGCGTAAATTATTGCTTTTGTCTGAGTGAGTTTGCACAGCGGAGCAGGTGTTAGTTTTATTGGGTGGTTGTTGTGCAAAGGCTTTAGGCGCACTAAAGCTTACAAGGGCTAAGCTTATACAACAGTGTGCAATCCATTTTCTATTCACCATTCAACCTCTTCAATACTACTGCAAATATGAGTCGTAATATCAGCTTACATCATTGTTATTACAATGTAAGTAAAAGGTATGGATTTTGAAACTAATTAATTGTTACCGTTATGCACCTTTGTTAATTAGTGCTTATGCGAGGCGTTTTATCTTAAGTAAAAAGCAAGGGCTGCTAATAAATGCTCGGCTTCTTGGCCTTCGCCATTAATCCAAATACTTTCGCTGTAGTGTTCAAAATTTAAATTAAAGGTTTGCTGTTGATAGCTAAAGCGCAATTGATGACGGTCAGCACCCCCTGCGTAGTCAATAATTGTTATTTCATCTGCGTGTAAAAACAGCGTGCTCCACAGCTCAAAGTCTTCATCGTGTGGGGCTTCTACCGGGCTTATAACAATGCATTTATGGGCGTGATTGTATTCAATTTGGGTCATAGTTTACTTAATTGCTAGCAAGGTAATTACGAATGGCCGTTAAAAATTCGCCGCCATATTTATTGAGTTTGGTAAAGCCAACGCCCGACACCTTTAAAAATTCGCTGTCGTTGGTGGGCATTAATTGCGCCATTTCGGCTAAGGTTTTATCGTTAAATACAACGTACGGCGGTACATCGTCGGCATCAGCGAGTTCTTTACGCAGAGCCCGTAAGCGGGCAAATAGTTTTTTGTCGTAGTTAAACTGCGCCAGTTTATCTTGGTATACGTGTTTAGCTTGTAAGCGCGGCTCGGCAAGCTGTAGAGCGTATTCACTTTTAAGCACTGCGCGTGCTGCTTCGGTTAAGCGCAGCGAGGCACCTTGGGTAATATCTTGGCTTAACAAGCCTTGGTGTATAAGTTGGCGTAATATACTGAGCCAAAATTCACTGCTTTTGTCTTTGCCTATGCCATAGGTGCTGAGTTCGTGGTGGTTGTTGTCGCGTATGCGGCTGGTATTAGCCCCGCGTAATAATTCTACAATATAGCCTAAGCCAAAACGCTGCCCAGCTCGATACACACACGAAAGCGCTTGTTGCGCTACTAATGTGCCATCAAAGCTTTTTGGTGGGTTAATGCAAATATCACAGTTGCCACATTGCTCGCGTTTATACTCGCTAAAGTAGTTTAATAGTATTTGCCGGCGGCATGTTTGCGCCTCGGCAAAGCTGGCCATGGCATTAAAGCGTTGTTCTTCTACGCGGCGACGTTGTTCATCGTCTATGTCTTCAAAAAAGCGCCTAACGCGGCCTATATCGGCGGGATCAAAATACATAATGGCTTCTGCGGCTAAGCCATCACGCCCAGCGCGGCCAGTTTCTTGATAGTAGGCTTCAATACTTTTTGGAATATCGTAATGCAGAACAAAACGCACATTTGGTTTATTTATGCCCATACCAAAGGCAACGGTCGCAACGACTATTTGAATGTCGTCACGGGCAAATCCGGTTTGCACAAATTGGCGCTGTTCGTTGCTCATACCGGCATGGTACGCGGCGGCATTTAAACCTGCATCAGCGAGTTTTTCGGCAATGTCATCAACACGCTTACGGCTAGTGCAGTAAATAATGCCACTTTGATTTTTTTGCTCTTTTAAATAGCGCAGTAGTTGCGCCATGGGCTTGAACTTTTCTTCGATGGTGTAACGAATATTCGGTCTGTCGAAGCTGCCGGTATGTATATAGGGCTGTTGTAATTTTAATTGCTCAACTATATCAAAGCGGGTCGCTTTATCGGCCGTGGCGGTCAGTGCCATCATAGGTACATGTGAAAAGCGCTGCTTAAGCTCATTTAATCTAAAGTAATGAGGTCTAAAGTCATGCCCCCAATGCGATACACAATGTGCTTCGTCAATTGCAAATAAGCTGATATTTAAGTGGCTGAGTCGCTCAGTAAATTCATGCTGAAGCACTTTTTCAGGGGCAACATACAGTAATTTTATTAGCCCTTGGTGCAATTGTTGGTACACTAATTGTTGCTCTTCGCGAGCCAGGCTATTATTAATGTAAGCGGCTTTAACACCTAATGCTTGCAGTTGCGTTACTTGGTCTTGCATGAGCGAGATAAGCGGTGAAATTACCACAGTAACCCCTTCGAGCACTAACGCTGGTACTTGGTAACACACTGATTTACCGCCGCCTGTAGGCAGAAGTACCAAAGAGTCTTGGCCATTAATGGCCGCGTCGATCACCGCTTTTTGGCCATCACGAAACTCGCTGTAGCCAAACACTTGTTTAAGAACCGTGTCGGGCTTGCGGACCAATGTGCTAGGTGTAGGGGTTAGAGTATTCATCGGCGGCTATTTTAGTGTTTTTTTAATAGGATGTCTTTAGCTTAGAGGTAAATGATTTAATTAGTGCCTCGTGGTTTTGCTTCAGGTATGCTTAACTCATCGTACCAGTGTTAATTTAAACATAGAGAATAATAATGAATAAAGAAATGTTAATTGAACAAGTTGGCGCATTGTTTGTAAATGGCATGCCATTTAATCAGTTTTTAAATATCTCGGTAGAGTCGCTCAGCCCTGAGCAAGCTAAAATTACCTTTCCCTGGCAGGATGTATTTATAGGCAATCCTGCACAAAAAATTCTTCATGGCGGTATTATATCGGCGGTGCTCGATAATGTGGGCGGCATGCTTGCAGCAGCCAGTGTTATTGATAAATTAACCGACCTTGATATCCCTAGCGTACAGCAAAAGCTGGCTACCTTAGGCACTATTGATTTGCGCACAGATTATTTGCGCCCTGGCAAAGGGGAAGCATTTACAGCCAGTGCTACTTTGATCCGCTCTGGTAATAAAGTGTGTGTATGTAGAATGGAGCTACACAATGAAAAGGCAATCCAAATCGCCTTTGGTACAGGTACGTATTTAGTAGGTTAAAGCTGCTAATTACGTACGGCTAAAATAAAAAGCTTTGCCTTGCGCTGAGCTTTAGTTACCGCAAAATAAATCACTTAATAGCGCGAATTGGTATAAACTGTCGGCCTTTTAGTATGAATAAGTAGTATGTATGTCGATTGCAAACGAGCAGCGTAAAGGCGGTATTTTTGCCTGTTTAGCTTTTTTAATGTGGGGCTTAGCGCCTATTTATTTCAAACAAATACAGCATGTTTCTGCTTTTGAAATTTTAACTCACCGTGTTGTCTGGTCTGTGGTTTTTTTAGTGCTTGTGGTCAGTGTGCTTAAATACTGGGATAAGGTTAAGCGCATAGTTGCCCAGCCAAAAATTATTTTAATGTTAGTACTTACCTCTTCTATATTGGGCTTTAATTGGGGGCTGTTTATTTGGGCGGTTAATAATAACCATATGCTCGATGCCAGTTTAGGGTATTACATAAACCCATTGCTTAATGTGCTGTTGGGCATGCTATTTTTAGGCGAGCGGCTGCGAAAGTTACAAGGGTTTGCAGTGTTTTTAGCCTTTGCGGGCGTAGTATTGCAATTGGTCAGTTTTGGCTCGTTTCCGGTGGTGGCGTTTTCGCTTGCCACGTCTTTTGCTATTTATGGCTTACTGCGTAAAAAGTTACCTGTTGAAGCGCTGCCAGGCATTTTACTCGAAGCCCTAATTTTACTGCCGGTTGCATTAATTTACTGGTGGGTAATGGCACCAACGCCTACTTCCGACTTAGCCCTAAACGATTGGCATACTAATGCGCTGTTAATTAGTGCCGGTATTATTACTACGTTGCCGCTGCTTTGCTTTACCGGAGCGGCCAAGCGTTTGCAGTACACAACATTGGGCTTTTTTCAGTACATAGGGCCAAGTTTAATGTTTATGCTTGCTGTGGTGTTTTACGATGAAGTATTTGATGCAGAGCGGGTGATTACGTTTGCCTGTATTTGGAGTGCACTGGCTATATTTACTTGGGACTCTTATCATCAATCGCGTAAGCGTAAAAAAGCGGCTGTTACCGCCGCCGAAGTTTAATACCTATGCGCAATAATAGTTTAAGCAAGTTGCTATAAAGCAGCGTTAAGGTTTAGCTTATTACTTTATTACGGCCGGTTTCTTTTGCATCATATAGCTTTAAATCGGCCTGTTTAAGTAACTCATCTATTTGGTAAATAGGGCCGCTTGCAAAACCAATAGAAATTGTAAATTTAATTTTTTCTTGGCTAAACTCTTGGCTATTAAGCTCTATAAATTGCCTAAATCCTTCAAGGCGTTTTAGCGCTTGCGCTGTGGTTGCATCAGTAAAGTAAACGGCAAATTCTTCACCGCCTAAGCGAGCGACTAGCTGCTTTTCAAAGTACTTTTTAAAACACACCGCCAACCCTTTGAGAACCTCATCGCCTGAATCGTGACCGTATGTATCGTTAATCGATTTAAAGTGGTCTATATCAAGCATGGCGAGTGCGCCATCTTGATTTGATTTTTTTAAATACTTGAGAGACTTGCTCGACTCTTCAAAAAAGTAACGTCGATTAGGCAGGTTTGTTAAGTAGTCGGTATTTGCTTGGCGTTTAATTGTTGCTATTTGCTCAAGCATGTCGACGTTTTGACTTAGTCGGCAGTAAAACTCTTCGCTGTTAAAGGGTTTATGAAGGTAGTCGTTGGCACCATTTTTTAAAAATAGGCTCGATAATGCTGACGAGTCAGCACCTGAAATACCGATAATGGCTTTTTCATCATTACTGTAAAGCCGGCGAATTTCGGCGCATAGCTCATCACCATTCATGTTTGGCATTTCGTTATCGGTAATAATAACAGACACGTCTTTTTGGCTTTCAAGTACCTCTAGCGCATCTTTGCCGTCCTTTGCTTCGAGTATTTGATACTTATGGCGCTTTAGTAAACTGCAAATGTATCTACGGGTAGAGGTTGAGTCGTCGACGACCAACACTTTTACGTTCTCGTTACGTGGTAAACGGCTTAGTTGTTTTTCTAGGTATTGGTAAGCTTGTTTGTTTTCTTTGATTATGTAATCAATTATTGGGTATTTTTCTACCGTGTCGCGAGTTTGTTTATCTATGTTGCCTGTCATTACGATGGTGGGAATGTCGGCATTAATAGTATACGGAATCGCCTCACCGGCAGGAGCATCGGGAAGGATAAAATCAACAACAGCGCAAAAGTAGCTATTGTGTTTTATTAGCTCTTTTGTTGCCGCTAAAGACTCGGCTATATCTACTTCGTAACCTGCTTTAAGCGCGATATGCTTTTGCACACGCGCTATAGTAGGCGTATCTTCAACTATGAGTATTTTTCGCGTCACGTAACAACCTTGTTTGATATTTTGCAAAAGTATTTGCTTATACAAGTTGTAACTGTTAAAACGCAAAAAAGCAAATATCTTAGGGGCTTATACGCTATCTGATTCGCTATAATCATCTTGGCTTATTGGTACCGGCCCTGACATTTTTGAACGGCCAAAAAGTGTATGAAACTTGGTTTTACAGGTTGTTAGTTTTAAATATTTAACCCAGGCTTTTTCGATTGGGTTTGTAGGTTCTTTACTGCCACAAACTACGTCAACAAATTGCTCTTGTAGCGTATTTTGGGGTGCTAAAGTTTTATTATAAAGGCCTTTTAGTACAACGCCGTGTTGCTCTAATATGCTGGCTTCTAATAAGGTGAAGTTTCCGCTGCGGCTAAACCCGCGAGGAAAGTTTTGATCATCATAAAATTGACGTTGGCTAACAAACGCTTGGCGAAGTAGTGAAATATCGTTGCTCATAACTGTATCCTCATACCCTGTTTATTGCTGGAGTATGATGCAAGTTTGACAATTTATTAAACAAGTTATTTTTATCGTGAGGATAAAAAATTGGATATAGATTTATTAAAAACATTTGTAGAGGTTGTGCGCACGCGTCACTTTGGTAAAGCGGCCGAAAACCTGTATATCACTCAATCGGCAGTAAGCTTTCGAATTCGCCAATTAGAGCAGGGGTTGGGTGTAAACTTGTTTATTCGCCAGCGTAACAATATTCAATTAACGGCGCCAGGAGAGCGATTGCTTCCGCACGCTAAAATGATCATCACCGGCATGCAGCGTGCCAAAGTGGATGTGGCACTTGCCGATAACATGCACAAGCAAATAAGTTTAGCGGGTACACCTAATATATGGGATGCGTTTTTACAATTTGGCATTACTAATATTGTGTCGGCTATGCCTGGGGTCTCGTTGGTCGCAGAGGTTAAAGCCCAACAAGAAAGCACGCGGTTATTATTAGAGCGTACGCTTGATTTAGCCATTTTATTTGACCCCCCTAAAGTAGACGAGCTTGTGGTAGAGCGAATTTGCGAGCTGCCAATTATTCCGGTTAGTGGCTATGACACGGCCACTAACGAGAACTTTTTTGATAACCAATATGTATATGTTGATTGGGGCACTACGTTTTCGCTATGGCATGCGCGCCAATTTACCGGTAAAACGCCGCCTTATTTTAGAACCAGTACGGGGCGTATTGCCCTTGATTTAATTCTTCAGTGTGGCGGCAGTGCGTTCATCCCCGAGGTGCTTGTTGAGTCTCACCTAGAAAAGGGTGAGCTGTTTCATGTAAAAGACGTAGAACATACTTCGCGTGATATTTTTGTGGCCTACCACAGAGACAACGAACAAAAAGAGTTAATAGAAACCCTGATTAACTTATTACCTAAAATAAATGCTTATCAGCCTATTGATGAACACTAAATACCGACTATGATTTTTAATGAGGTTGAATAGGTACAATTTTGTTTATTAAATATTCATGTCGGTTTGTTTTCAGAATTTAGACACTTTTATTAAAATAAAAAGACAAAAATGTTTCCTTTGTAATATATCTGTCATTTAACGGTGACAAACTGCAGCTGTTTTAAAAATTAGTCTTGTGATTATCGAGGAAATAACATGAATTTTGTAAAATCGAGCTTATGTGTTGCACTAGTAAGTGGTTTATCTTTTAGCGCGTTTGCAGACGTTGATGTATACGGTAAAGCGAATGTTACTGTGCAATCGTCTGATGATGGCGAAGGGTCTTTCACTGAAATTAAAAGTAATGCATCTCGCTTTGGACTAAAAGGGTCTGAAAAGATTACTGATGGATTAGAAGCGGTTTATAAGTTTGAGTTTCAAGTTGATGTATCTGATGCTGACTCTAAAGGTGATAACGACGACAATATTTCTGCACGTAACCAGTATGTAGGTTTAAAAGGTGCATATGGTCAAGTTGTTGTGGGTCGTAACGATACAGCGCTTAAACAATCGCAAGGTAAGTTAGATTTATTTAATGACCTTGAAGGCGATATTAAAAATGTCTTTAAAGGTGAAAACCGCTTAGGTGATTCAATCACTTATACATCTAAAAGCTACGAAGGCTTTAAAGTACTTGCTACATTTATTGCCGAAGATGACGTAGATGCAGATAACGGTTATTCAATGGCGGTTACTTACGGTGACTCTGCACTTAAAAAGAGTGCGGTATACGCCTCGGTTGCAGCCGATAGCGAAGTAAATGGCTACGATGTAGTGCGTGCGTCAATTCAAGGTAAAGTAGAGAGCTTTAAATTAGGCGCTATGTACCAAACTCAAGAAAAAGTAGACGGTAGCGCAGAAGCTGACGGCTATTTATTAAACGCAGCCTACAGCATGGGTAAAAACACGTTTAAAGTGCAATACCAAGCAATGGACTTTGATGACAGCGACGACAAAACGGCAGTTTCTGTAGGTGTTGATCATAAGTTTAATAAAAACATTAAAGTATTTGGTTTTTACTCAAGCTTTGATATGGACAACAATGTTGACCAAGACTACGTTGGCCTAGGTATGGAATACAAGTTTTAAGCGTTGCTTAAACACTCCCTTTATTAACCGCGCTCTAATGAGCGCGGTTTTTTTTGCTTTAAATTATTTACTTACCCGCCCATAATAGACCCTCATTTGGAATGGGGTGAAATTCCTCAACTATTCCCGTAACTGTAATTAGCATCACGCTTTAAGTCAGATACAAATGAGACATATCAATCAGCATGAGAAGTTCTAGATTGGTATACTTTTTTAACGAGCGGGTAAACTCATTTTTATTGATGCACTAGTCTTTTAGCTGTGTGTTAGTGAGTGCACGCTTTCCAAGGACTCACTTTTGCAAACTACATTAGCGCCAAATACACCCTTATTAAACGTTCAAAATGTGTCGTGGGAAGTTGATGATCACGCCATTTTAAACAATATTAATTTACACATAGCTAAGGGTAAGTTTATTGGGTTAATTGGCCCAAATGGGGCGGGTAAGTCGAGCTTACTGCGCTGTTTGTATCGCTTTAATAAACCCACCGCTGGTAACGTTACCTTTAATCAGCAGGATATTTGGCAGCTTAAAAGTGAAGACTACGCAAAATATGTTGCTGTAGTTCTACAAGAAACGCCCGCGCAATTTAACCTAACATTATTTGATGTGGTTGCCCTTGGGCTTACACCTCATAAATCATTATTTAGCGCCACCACCCACAGCGACAAACAAAAAATTACACAGGCAATAAAAACCGTAGGGCTTGAGCAACAGTGTAAGCAAAATTTTGAATCGCTTTCGGGGGGCGAAAAGCAACGTGCATTGATTGCCCGCGCTATAGTGCAGCAACCGCAATTACTCATCATGGATGAGCCAACCAGCCATTTAGATGTTAAATATCAAATACAAGTGATGGAACTGGCAAAATCGCTAGGGGTCACTGTGTTTGCCTCATTTCATGATTTAAATTTAGCAGCCGCTATGTGCGATGAGCTGGTGGTTATTAATAAAGGTAAAATAACACATACAGGTTCGCCTGCGCAGGTACTTAGTGAGGACATGCTAGCGGATGTTTTTGGGGTATGTGCGCGCGTAACTAGCCACCCTCAGCGCACAGAAAATGGCCAAACTATTCCTCATATTACTTACTTTTATGGCTATTAATTAAATGGATATAACAAAAATAAACCAGTGGACAATATTTATAGCAGCCGTATTAATTGCACTGGGCAGCCTTTTTAGCGCACTGAGCTTTGGCGCCGCAGATACGCCGTTAAGTGATGTGCTCACAGGAATTTTATCAGCAGGGGAGGGCTCCTTTAACGCGCGTATTATTTATGAGCTTAGGTTACCTCGTACCTTACTTGCCTTTATGGCGGGCGCAGGTTTGGCTATTGCAGGGCTTATTTTACAAACGGTTACCCGTAACCCGCTCGCTGATCCGTATTTATTTGGCATATCGTCAGGCGCGTCGTTTGGGGTCGTACTGCTTATGGCCGTTGCGGGTATTAGTGCAGGGTTTATGTTATCGGCTGCTGCCTTATTGGGGAGCTTTTTAGCAATGGGCTTATTGATACTTATTGCTGGGCGGCAAAAAAGCACGCAAGTAGAGTCTATGTTGCTAGCGGGGGTGGCGCTGTCATTTTTATTTAGCGCATTTACAAGTTTATTGCTGTATTGGAGTGACCCGCAAGCAGTGGCTGGTATTTTGTTTTGGACGTTAGGTAGCTTTGCCCGCGCACAATGGGCCACGTTATGGTTGCCATGCGTGGTTATAGTGGTGTGTATTAGCTTTATGCTGAGCTTTAAAAGGCAGTTAAATGCGCTGCTTCTTGGCGATGAAAGCGCGATAACGCTTGGGGTCCGTGTGCACCGTTTTAGAATTTTAATGTTGGTATTGAGCTCGTTAATAACGGCCGTGCTGGTGGCCTTATGTGGCGGTATTGGTTTTGTAGGTTTAATGGTGCCGCACATAGTGCGCTTTTTTATATCTCAGGGCAGTACTGCTGGCTTACTAATTACTAGCTTAGTGGGCGGCACGTTTATGGTGTGGGTCGATGTGCTTTCGCGCTCATTACTTAAAAACCAAGAGCTCCCTGTAGGGGTAATTACAGCAGCTATGGGTAGCGTATTTTTTTTAAGCTTACTCTTTTTTAGAAAAACAAAGGCATAGTGCTGATGAAAACCTTAATGATTCAAGGCACTACGTCAGATGCCGGAAAAAGCACCTTAGTCGCTGCGCTTTGTAGAGTGTTTGCAAAGCAAGGTGTAAAGGTCGCGCCTTTTAAACCGCAGAATATGGCGCTTAATAGCGCGGTTACAAAAGAGGGTGGAGAAATAGGCCGTGCGCAAGCTTTGCAAGCTATAGCCGCTAAAGTAGAGCCTCAAAACGACTTTAACCCCATATTGCTCAAACCAAATAGTGATACGGGGGCACAAGTCATTATACATGGAAAAGCCATTAGTAATATGGAGGCAGGGGCTTATCATAACTATAAACAGGTTGCGATGGATGCAGTGCTTGCCTCGCATAAACGCCTAGCAAAGCAGTTTGATTTATTATTGGTTGAGGGCGCAGGCAGCCCCGCAGAAATAAACCTACGCGAGAACGACATTGCCAATATGGGTTACGCAGAAGCGGTAGATTGCCCTGTCATTATTATTGCCGATATAGACAAAGGCGGTGTGTTTGCGCATTTAGTGGGCACACTTGCGTTATTAAGCGAATCCGAGCAAGCGCGCGTAAAAGGCTTTGTTATAAACCGCTTTAGAGGCGATATAAGCTTGCTACAAAGTGGACTAGATTGGCTTGAGCGCTACACAAAAAAACCAGTGCTTGGAGTGCTGCCTTATTTGCATGATTTAGCACTTGATGCCGAAGATGCTGTAGCAATAGATAACACGGTGACGACTGCCACCATTAATATAGCCGTGCTTTTATTGCCGCATATTAGTAACCATACCGATTTTGATGCATTGCGGCTGCACCCAAATATTAATATAAATTATGTACGCCACACACACGCGATCCCACCGGTTGATCTGATTATTATTCCTGGCAGTAAAAACGTGCTGGGCGATTTAAGTTTTGTAAAAAATGAAGGCTGGGATACGCAAATAAAGCGCCACTTACGCTATGGTGGCAAAGTATTGGGTATCTGTGGTGGTATGCAAATGTTGGGAAATAGCATTGCTGATCCGATGGGGGTTGAATCGTCATTAAAACGTGTTAAAGGCCTTGCATTAAGTGACTTTGATACCGCTCTAAGCACCCAAAAAGTACTCACTAAAGTAACGGCGGCTATGCAGTTAAATGATTTGCAAACACCGTGTAGCGGCTACGAAATTCATGCCGGCATTAGTGAAGGCGCAGCACTTGATAAGCCATTTTTAACGTTTAACGCGCACCCTTATGGGTTTGAAAACGATGGCTTTATTAGTGATGATAATGCCATTGCTGGTACTTATTTGCATGGCTTGTTTGATGAACCCGCTGCCACACTGCAAATTTTAAAGTGGGTAAAAAGCGATGCAACCATACAACCTGTGAGTATTGTAGCGCACCGCGAGCAACAACTTGAGCGCTTGGCCACTATGTGCGAGGCGCATTTGAACATACAACACATTATTTCGATTTATGAAGGAGATAATAATGACGGATACAAATAACGATAAGCACCAGCAGCGCCAACAAAAAGTAAAAGAGCAGGTAGATGCACGCGTGGCTGCTGCGCAAGATGTTAAAGGGATATTTCAGGTAATTACGGGTAATGGTAAAGGTAAATCCACCTCAGGCTTTGGTGTGGTTGCTCGCTGCGTAGGGCATGGTAAAAAAGCCGCTGTTTGTCAGTTTATTAAAGGCACATGGGAGTGTGGAGAGCGTAACTTATTACAAGGCGCAGGGGTTGAATTTGCCGTTATGAATACCGGTTTTACATGGGATACGCAAAACAAAGAAGCCGACACCGCAGCCGCGCAAGCAACATGGCAAGAGTCAAAGCGTATGCTTGCTGATAGCAGTATTGATTTAGTATTACTAGATGAGCTTACCTACATGGTGACTTACGGTTATATTGATTTAGATGAGGTAGTAAACGCGCTAAATAATCGCCCTCCCATGCAATCGGTTATTATTACAGGTCGCGCAGCGCACCGCACATTAACAGACCTTGCCGATACAGTAAGCGAAGTGCGCAATGTTAAACACGCCTTCGACTCGGGTATAAAAGCACTAGAAGGGTTTGATTACTAATGTATAAAGCGTTTTTTACTGCACTGCTGTTATTGTGTTCTGGGGGCAGTGCCGTGGCCAGTGATACAGCTGCGCCAGATAAACTGCGCGTTGTAGCACTTGCACCGCATATAGTAGAAAACCTATTTGCTATAGGTGCGGGAAGTAATATTGTTGGCACTGTTGATTACGCTGATTACCCAAATGAAGCTAAAAGTATTGAACGCATTGGTGGTTACTATGGTATTTCCCTTGAAAAATTATTAGCGCTAAAACCCGATTTAGTGATTGGTTGGAAAAGCGGTAACCAAAGTGAAGATTTAGAACAAATTAAACGCCTTGGTATAAAAATACATTTAAGTGCTCCCAAAAAAATAGAAGAAGTTGCAAACGAGCTGATTGCTTTTGGAAAATTTACTGGGCGTATTGAGCAAAGCAAGCAAGTAGCAAACGCATTTATTACTAAGCTCAAAAATATTAAAAAGCAGCAGCAAAGCAAAAAAATATTAACTGGTTTTTATCAATTATGGCCAGAGCCAATGATGACGGTAAGTGAAAACACATGGATAAACCAGCTTATAGAAACATGTCATGTAAGCAATGTATTTGCACACAGCCCAACCGACTACCCGCAAATAAGTATTGAAAACGTGGTGATTAAAAAACCACAGATTATTATTATTCCTGATGAACAAGCCGATAAGCCACAGCCTAAAATTAATTGGCAAAAATGGCCAGAAGTCCCCGCTGTAAAACATAACCAATTTATACGTGTAAATGCCGATTTATTACATCGTTTTACGCCGCGCATGCTAGATGGACTGGCAAATATGTGTGATAAAATAGACGCATCACGCAAACAAATTAAGAGTATACAATGAGCGATTGGCCAGCCTTTTTAGAATATGAATTACAGCAAACTTATATGCAGCAAACATTAGATTATGTAGCAAAACGCCGTGTCGAAGGTGTTGCTGTGTACCCACCCAAAGAGCAAGTATTTAGCGCCTTTGAAGCGACAGCCCTTAACAATATTCGCGTGGTTATTTTAGGCCAAGACCCATACCACGGAGAAGGCCAAGCCCATGGCTTATGTTTTTCTGTGTTGCCAGAGGTTAAAAAGTTACCGCCGTCGCTAAAAAATATGTACAAAGAATTGGCAACGGATATTCCCGGTTTTGAAATACCAGACCATGGCTACTTACAAAGCTGGGCAGAGCAGGGCGTGTTTTTACTCAATACGGTACTCACGGTTGAGCAAGGCCAAGCGCACTCGCATAAGCATTTAGGGTGGGAGCAATTTACCGATAACGTGATAGCTCATATAAATGCACACTGCAAAGGTGTCGTGTTTATCTTATGGGGCGCTCATGCGCAAAAAAAAGGTAAAAATATTAACAGCGCTCGCCATCATATTTTAAAAGGGCCGCACCCATCGCCGCTTTCTGCGCATCGTGGTTTTTTTGGCTGTAAGCACTTTTCACAAACAAATGAATTATTACAAGCCCAAGGCGATACGCCCATTAACTGGCAGGTTTAATTGATATATTAAAAAAGGCTTTCGTATCATGAAAGCCTTTTGCTTAGTTATTGTGTACTAATGCCCATGCGCAATAATTATCAATTACTTTGAAGGGGTAAAACCTGGCGTTAGCTTTACTATCGATACGGTTTTCCTGCCGCAAAATAAATTGCCTAATTGAGCGCAATGAGTTTGAAATTAAAAATCTAGCTCATCAATTTCAATGCTGTCTGTAAAAAAGTCTAACTCCTGTAGTTCTTTACGTAACCGTTGTTTGTCTTTTATGGCCTCAATCTCGCGCCACTTTCTTTTTTTATTCTTTTGAGAGGTTTTTCTTGTTGTATCAGGACCTTCTAATATCTCTAATATATCGTTTAGGCTATCCATGACTATCTCCTATTGATTTTAGTGAACCTCGAGAATACCTATACCACAGGCCTAGCTAAAATAGAATAAAAAAGTGACGAATTTGTTACAGGTATGTGATGCGTTGATGAAGTTTAATACTAGCTAGCTTTATTGAGCGCGCTATTTTTAGATAGAAAAAATAAATAAAAAAACACTAAAAGTGAGCTATTTAGCTGTGTAGGCAATGGTACATGTTGTGGCAGGTTAGTATAAAGCAGTGCGGATTATATTAAGGGCATAAAAAAACGCCGCAGGTGCGGCGTTTAATACATAATTAGCGCGTATTACATTGCTTTAAAACGTGCTTCTAGCTGCTCTTGTGCATCTGCGAATGAGCGGATACCTTCAGCTAGTTTTTCAGTGGCCATTGCATCTTGGTTATGTAACCAACGGAACTGCGACTCAGTAAGTGGAGCAGGCTTTGGCTCTTTAGGAATATCACTTTGTAGTAAGTATTCTTCTGCACCTTCTAAATTGCCTAAGTCTTCTAGTAGGTTAGGGCTAATCGTTAGCTTGTCACAACCTGTAAGCGCAATAATTTCACCAGTGTTACGGAAGCTTGCGCCCATAACAACGGTTTTGTAATCATGGCGTTTATAAAACTCAAAAATGCTACGTACAGATTGAACACCTGGATCTTGTAGCGGATCGGTTGGTTTTTCCATACCATTTGCTACGTGCCAATCTAAAATACGGCCAACAAATGGCGAGATTAGAAATACATTTGCATCAGCACACGCACGTGCTTGAGCATCGCTAAATAATAAAGTTAGGTTACATTTAGTCCCTTCTTTTTCTAGCTGTTCGGCCGCTTTAATGCCTTCCCATGTAGACGCAACTTTAATTAAAATTTTGTCTTTGCTTACACCTTCTTTTTCATAAAGGCTAAGCAGGGTATGTGCTTTATCAATAGTTGCTTGGGTGTCGAATGATAAACGAGCATCTACTTCAGTAGAAATATAACCAGGTACAATTTCGCTAATTTCTTTACCAAGTAATACGGCAAAGTAGTCACATGCAAGTTCAAGCTGTTTAGCTGCATCTTGCTCTGTTTCTTTTGCATAGCTCCAAGCTTTATCTAAATAAGGCTTGTAAGCTTCAATCTCGCTCGCTTTTAATAAAAGCGACGGGTTTGTGGTTGCATCTTCTGGTTGATGCTTTTTGATCGCTTCAATATCGCCAGTGTCGGCTACGATAGATGAATGTTGTTTTAGCCTTTGTAGAGCGCTAGTCATTTGCCTTCCTCATTCCAAGCAAGTTAAAAGAAAATCTAAACTACCTTAATATAAGTATTCAATACTGCAACAGTGTGACAATGCTTGATAGGTCTTATGTCCTTATCAATAGAAAAACGACGATGCATGATTTATTAAGGTAGGATTTAGGCCATTGCGATTAATTTTCAATGGTATTTTATAAACAAAACGTGCTTTTCGTCTCATTTAATGTTGAAATTGACATTAAATAAATTACAAGTCAATAGCTAACTATGATCACTGTTATTTCACCAGCAAAAAATCTTGATTACGAAACGCCACCCGCAACAGATAAGTTCACTCAACCTGAATTACTAGAGCACAGCGAAGAGCTCATGAAAGTATGCCGTGAACTAACTCCAGCGCAAATTGGCAGCCTAATGAAAATTAGCGATAAGCTTGCAGGGCTTAACGCTGCGCGCTTTAGCGAATGGTCGCAACCATTTACACAAAGTAATGCTAAACAAGCGGTACTAGCCTTTAACGGCGATGTGTACGGTGGTTTAGATGCCGCAACACTCACTGCCGCTAACCTCGATTATGCGCAAAACCATTTACGTATACTTTCGGGTTTATACGGCTTATTAAAGCCGCTTGATTTAATGCAAGCCTACCGCCTAGAAATGGGTACTAAGCTTGATAACCCTCGCGGGAAAAATTTGTATGAATTTTGGGGTAGCATTATTGCTAATAAATTAAACGAGGAATTAAAAGCGCAAGACGCACAATACCTGGTTAATCTTGCTTCAAACGAGTACTTTAAAGCAGTAGATAAAAAAGCACTCAATGCGCAAATTATTACCCCGCATTTTAAAGACTGCAAAAATGGTCAATATAAGGTAATTAGCTTTTACGCTAAAAAAGCGCGCGGCATGATGGCCCGTTACATTATAGAAAACCAGGTCACACAGCTTAGCCAATTAAAAGAGTTTACTGTGGCGGGTTATTACTTTAGCCCTGAAGCAACAGCAAAAGAGCTTGAGCCAGTATTTATGCGCGACGAGCAAAACTAAGCGTTTATACTCAGCAAACAATGAGTTAAAAAGCCATGCATTGCATGGCTTTTTTTATGCTGGCGCTAAACTTGCTAACTTCACCTACTATTAATGAGATAAAAAATAGATAGGTGTAAAAATATGATCAGCATACCTTCAGTAGCCGAAGCCGAAAAACTCATCGAAGAAAAACTCGGAGGGTGGTTTGATGTAGTAATAAGCCACATCCCAAACTTTATTGTGGCAGTGGTAATAGCCATTGTATTTTCAATAATAGCGCGCTTTGCCGGCCAGCTAATGAAAAACCTATTAAGGCGCTCACTCGACTCTAAGCAAATTGCTGATTTAATGGCGTCTATTTTTAAGGTTATTGTGTTATGTGTGGGCCTATTTATCGCTTTAGATTTTATGGGGTTAAAAGGCACAGTCACATCGTTACTAGCGGGTGCGGGTATTGTGGGTTTAGCCATTGGCTTTGCTTTTCAAGACATGACCGAGAACTTAATTGCCGGTATTGCTATGGGAATACGCAAGCCATTTAAAGCGGGTGATGTAATTGAAACCGACGATGTATTTGGCTCGGTACATTCTATAAACCTGCGTAACACGCTAATAGAGAGCTTTTACGGGCAGTTAATACTGGTACCTAACAAGGTATTATTTAGAAATGTGTTAAAAAATTACACCACGTTAGGCGTTAGGCGCATAGAGGTACCGGTGGGTATTTCATACGGCGACGACATTGAAAAAGCCAAAGAAGTGATAGTAGATAAAATTAACGAGTTTGACTTTGTAATACGCAAAGATGAAACCGCTGTGTACGCAGAAGGTTTTGGCGACAGTAGTATTAATTTACTGGTGTGGTTTTGGATAAAATACCCAGGCGAGCCAGACTTTATGACAGTACGCCATAAAGGCGTAGTCGCTGTTAAACAAGCGCTTGATGCTGCAGATATAAGTATTCCATTCCCAATACGTACGTTAGATTTTGGCATTAAAGGCGGTGAAAAGCTCGATGCCATGATAAGCGATAAAATAAACCAACAGTCACCCAAACAACAAGGCGGGAGTAATACGGGTTCAAATCAAAGCGAATGAGCGACTAATACTGGTTTAAACTAGCCCAGTAATAGTTACCCACTAGCAGCGCATTTTTACATAAAAAGTGCGCTGCTAGTAATTTCAAAGCGCTAAGTCGGGTTAAATTTAACTATACTTTTAATCAATTTATTTTAAGTTAATACTTATTTGCTTTTCGCTGCCATCGAATTTTTGATTAGTAGTAAAAGCGTTTCACCACTGCTTTTTGTCATCGATTTTTGTAACCTCAGCAGGGCAATCTGAAATAGCGCAGCTATCTAATTCTATTACCTTGTCGCCTACTTTTAATCCTGCCAAATCAGCAAAGACTTTTATAATATCTATTTCACTAATTTCTGGGCTAAAAAGCCGGATACAGACACATCTGCAGCAAAGCCAAATGTAGCTTCCTCTGCATGGCCAATAAGAGGGATTAGCAGTAGTAAATAAACCATTTCATGTATTAGCTTCCTTGTGTAAGTGATGGGGCATTTGCATGCATTAAGTCATATATTATCTGTTATTTATGGTGAGGTTGATTAGCAAACACTTGTAGATTGCCAACGGTATTAAAAATGCGCTGATTATATGAACTTTACAGCCTTGTTATAGCATTCTTTTATCAAAGCTGTAGTAAGTCACTAATTTAAAAGAGTGGGAAAGGACGGCTAAGTGTTTGCTCTGCTTTTCATAGGGGAGCTAAAGCTAGAAGTTTAGATACTAAAGTGTGCTATTAAGCATAAAAAAGCGCGGCTTGTGTTGGAGAAACAAGCCACGCAGAGGAATAAGTTATATAAACAAATACTGTAATGCGGTATCAGATAACACTAATTTTATTACGGATAATTTTAACGCCATCCATATTTTCTAAAAACTTTTGCGCAAGTGCACGCTGAAAACCTGTTTGCGCTTCACCGTATAGGTCAACTTCACCGTCTTCAACCTGCACGCGAATATCGCTTAATGCTAAGTTTGGGTTAGTGCGTAACGTATTGGTGATTGTTTGTTGTAAGTTAGGTTGAGTAGCCACACTGCTTACTACGGCTAAGTTAGTTGCTGCACTTACTTTTGTAGCGCAAGCTAATAAAAATAAACAACAAAATGATACTAAAGCGATAGTTAACTTAAAGCGGTTCATAACTTCATCCTTACATTACGGTTAATCGTGCAGCTATTCTTAGCTGAGTTACTTTCTCAGTTACAATTTCGATGCCAGTTTTAATTTATTGAAATATAAGGTTATTTTATTAAGTGGGAATTCAGGTGGGCAATAATTACACTTTAATGGGAATGAGTTACATGCTTGGGTTACATTTGTAACGGGTACAAAAAAGCCGGCAACTGCCGGCTTGTTTATTTATGGTGTGCTATTTCTTTTTAATTTTAGCTTTGGCTTTTTTCTTAGCTTTCATTTTTACCGGGTCTTTACGCTTTTTAGCGGGTGGCTTAGCTTCTTTATGCTGTGGCTCAAGCCCTTTAATTATACGGCGCTTAAGCTTTTGCTCTGTGTATCGCTCAACCTTGTATAAAATGCCAATGTCGTGCGCTTCAACTAATGATATAGCAATCCCTTTTTTACCTGCACGGCCAGTACGGCCAATACGGTGTACATAGACATCGGCAGTGCGCGGCATATCAAAGTTAATTACGTGGCTAATGTCAGAAACATCAATACCGCGGGCCGCAACATCGGTTGCTATTAATATGCGCGTTTTACCACTGTGGAAATTTTCCATCGCTTTCATGCGCTTATCTTGCGGCATTTCGCCACGCAGCCACGCGGCTTTTACGCCATTGTTAGTTAGCTCACCAATTAGCGTTTCTAGGCGCTCACGGGTTTTTACAAACACAATGGCTTTACTTACATCTGGGCCGCTTAAGGTATTAACCAACAGCTCAAGCTTGTGGTGGTAGTCATCAGCAAGGTGAACCCATTGATGAATTTTTGCTTTTTCTTTGCGTGACGATTCGGCTTCAAGTAAAGCAGGGTCGTTTAAAATACGCTCTGCAAATAACTCAACGCTATCGCCTTCTAACGTTGCAGAGAATAAAAAGCACTGACGACGGTTTTTAGCTTCGTCACATATGCGCAGCATTTCTTTTCTAAAGCCCATGTCTAACATGCGGTCGGCTTCATCAAGAATAAGCATTTCTACGTTTTCAGCATGGAAATTTTCGGTTTCAAGATATTCCATTAAACGTCCTGGTGTGGCGATTAAAATATCGTTATTGTTTTCAAAAATTTCTTTATGGGTGCCGTAGTTTATACCACCTGTTACTACACCAATTTTAAGGTGAGTGCCTTTAGCAAGTAGTTCACATTGCTCATGAATTTGATAAGCCAGTTCACGGGTTGGGGTCATTATTAACACACGTGCAAAACCTGGGTCGCGACGCGGAAAATCCATTAAGTATTGAATAGCCGGAATTAAAAATGCCGCCGTTTTACCTGTGCCAGTAGGTGCTGATGCTAAAATATCGCGACCTTGCAGCGCTTCAGGAATAGCTTGTTGTTGAATGCTGGTTGGTGTCTCGTAGCCCATTTTATCAATGGCGTTGAGTAGTTTAGTATCAAGATCAAATTCAGAAAATTGCATAGAGTGTCTAAAATAAGGGACAATTACCTGCAATTATACGCGCTATACGCCAGTTGGTGAATGAAAAGGTGAAAAAATGTCAGGGTTTACGTTTAAACAATTTAAGGTTGAGCACGATAGCTGTGCTATGAAGGTCTCAACCGATGGCATTTTACTTGGCGCATGGGCGTATTTAAAAGGCGCCAACACATTACTCGATATAGGCACAGGTACCGGTTTACTTGCGCTTATGTGTAAACAGCGCCAACCAGCACTTAGCATAACCGCTGTTGAAATTGATGAAGCTGCTTACAAGCAAGCGCAGCAAAATATAGCCTCTAGCCCGTGGCCAAATATCACAGTAAAGCACACCACTATACAAGCGTTTAAACAGGCGGCGCCATTTGATGTCGTGATTTCTAACCCCCCTTATTTTAACCGCAGTTTAAAAGGGCTAAGCGATGCCCGTAACACCGCACGCCATACCGATGGTTTAAGTTTTGACGAACTAATACATGCCTATATGCGTTTAAGTCATGAGTATTCGTGCTTTAACGTAATTTTACCCACCACAGAGGCGGGCCTATTCATTGAACTGGCAAAACAAAACGGGCTTTATTTAAACGCGCATTGCCAAGTAAAAACCACACCAAGTAAAGCATTTAGCCGCAGTTTGATGCGCTTTAGCTTAGTAAACACTTTGCTTGAGCTTACCTCCCTATGCATAAAAGATGAAAACAACCGCTACAGCGATGATTATATTGCGTTATGTAAAGCGTTTTACTTGAAAATGTAATTTTTAAGGCAGGTAATTATCTAGTAATAAAGGATAGTTTACCCATTATGCATACGTATTCAGTTTTTATTTGAGCAACTCTCAAACTAGTGTTAACCACTTGTAAATAACGTCGAGTATGTTGTTTAACTCGCCCAACACTGGAAACACACACTATGAAACTGAATAAAATGATCACCACTGCAGGTTTTAGCATAGGTTTAACCTTACCAAGTTTAGTATCGGCTGCGCCTACAACATTTGTGCATTTATTTGAATGGAATTGGCAAGATGTAGCCCAAGAATGTGAGCAGTTTTTAGGACCAAAAGGGTACGCTGCTGTACAGGTGTCTCCGCCTAACGAGCATATTACAGGTAGCCAATGGTGGACTCGCTATCAACCTGTGAGCTACCAACTACAAAGCCGAGGCGGTAACCGTTCGCAATTTATAGATATGGTTAATCGCTGTAACACCGCAGGCGTCGATATATATGTTGATACATTAATAAACCATATGGCAGCCGGCAGTGGTACGGGCACTGCTGGTAATACTTTTGGTAATAAACAATACCCTATTTATAGCCCACAAGATTTTCACGAAAGTTGTTCTATTAACCCAGAAGATTACGGTAATAACCGTTATCGCGTGCAAAACTGTGAGCTAGTAGGGCTGGCCGATTTAAATACTTCTTCAAATTATGTGCAAAATACATTAGCGGCATATATTAATGACCTTCAAGCTATGGGTGTTAAAGGTTTTAGGTTTGATGCTGCTAAGCATGTTGCTGCAAGTGATATTCAAAGTTTAATGGCAAAAATAAATGGCTCGCCAGTGGTGTTTCATGAGGTGATAGATCAAGGTACTGAAGCGGTTGCAGCCTCAGAGTATTTAAGTACAGGGCTAGTTACCGAGTTTAAATACAGTACGCAGCTTGGTAATACCTTTAGAAATGGCTCGCTTGCATGGTTAAGTAATTTTGGTGAAGGCTGGGGCTTTATGCCAAGTTCATCAGCTGTGGTATTTGTAGATAACCACGACAATCAGCGCGGCCATGGTGGTGCAGGTAATGTAATCACCTTTGAAGATGGCCGTTTATACGACCTAGCCAACGTATTTATGTTGGCGTATCCGTATGGGTATCCAAAAGTAATGTCGAGTTATGATTTTCACGGCGATACAGATGCGGGTGGGCCAAGTGTACCGGTGCACAATAATGGTAATTTAGAATGTTTTGCAAGTAACTGGAAGTGCGAGCATCGCTGGTCTTATATTGCGGGTGGTGTCGATTTTAGAAATAACACAGCCGACAACTGGGTAGTAACAAATTGGTGGGATAACACCCATAACCAGATTGCATTTGGACGTGGTAGCTCAGGTCATATGGCAATTAATAAAGAAGACTCAACGCTTAATGCAACAATTCAAACAGATATGGCGCCTGGACAGTACTGCAATGTGTTAAAAGGCGAGCTTTTGGGTAATGCTACTAGCTGTAGCGGTGAAGTAATAACAGTTAATAGCAACGGCACTATTAATTTAAATGTAGCGCCATGGGATGCAATAGCAATTCATAAAAATGCTAAATTAACCCAAGAGGCAGTGCCTAATAATAGCGACTGGCAAAGAACCGTTATTTTTATTAATGCTCAAACACAAAGCGGACAAGACATGTTTGTACGCGGTGGGATAGACCACACCTATGCAAATACAAACCTTGCTAGAAACTGCCAAACAACAAATGTTGAATGTGCTATGCCAATTCGCCATAACAATCTAAAAAACAACACCACAACACCTTGGAAAGCAAACGATAACTACCTAGATTGGTATGGAATTGAACAAGGCCAAAGCAGTGAAGCGCAAGGTACTGCCATGGATTGGACTACAAATGTTTGGCCAAGTGAATATGGCGCCCAAAAATCGGTAACAGTAGATGGCTTTGGTGTTACACCCCTTAATATATGGGGCGAACACTATTGGATGCTTGATGTTGATATGGATTGCAGTAAAGCTGTTAACGGATGGTTTGAATTAAAAGCATTTATAAAAAATGGCCAAGAGTGGGAAGGCGATATAAGCCAAGCAAATACCCCCTATACAAGTACTAACCATATGGCACAGTGTGGCAAAATTAATATGTTTGAATTTAACCGCTCAAGTGTAGAGGTACGTGACTTTTAAATACGTACTTTAAAACGCGTACGTTAAAAAACTATCAGCCAATTTAAAAACCAAGTGGGTTAACGCGCACTTGGTTTTTTACTTTTATATGTACCTAAATAGAAGTTTAATTTAATAGTGCGTTTATAAATCAGCTGGTATTATCGTTTTATTCGCCATTTTTTAATTTAGGCAACACAATGAAAAAGTTAAACAAATTACCGTTACTAACTACACTCGCTGCGGCTTTATTTATAAGCCAAGGTGCGCTTGCAAACATGACTCCTGTTGGGCTTTGGAAAACCATAGATGAAGACACCAACGAGGCTAAATCGTATGTACGCATTACTCAAAACGATAAGGTGCTCAGTGGTAAAGTTGAGACTATTTTAGACCCAGCTAAACAAACCGGTATTTGTAAAGAGTGTGATGGGGCATTAAAAAATCAGCCTATTTTAGGGATGACCATAATCACTGATGTAAAACCAGAAGATGATGGCGTGTGGGGCGATGGTGAAATACTTGACCCTACAAATGGTAAAACTTATACCGTGCAACTAACGCCACAAAACGACGGTAAAACATTAGAAGTACGTGGCTATATAGGCTTTTTTTACCGTAACCAATATTGGCAACGTGTGGAGTAGCACTACTCGTTTGCTGTTTTTAAAAACTCGCGTTTAAGCCACGCTCGTAATGCGCTTACCTGTGGGTGATTAAGCATGGCGTGGCTCGTTGCAAAATAAAACTGCTGATGCGGATTTACAATGCTTTGGCCAATTTGCGTGAGCATGCCGTGCTTTATATCGTCGCGTACAAATTGTTTGTGGGTGACCAAAACGCCAAGCTGGCGCATCGCGGCTTGCGTTGCTTGCACTGAAATATTAAAGGTTAAGTTATTATGCTGCTTAGGCTGCGCTAAATTATTAGCCTCGCACCACGTTTGCCAATCGTTTTGTCTACGTGGGTTGGTAACGTAGATTGCTTTAAAACGCTGCAGCAAATTTTGCGCGGTTAACTCATCTTTATTTAAGCCAGCTAAAAGCTGTGGGTTACAGACTAAAATTAACTGATCGTCGGCTAGTTTTTCACAGTGATAATTTTGCCACTTATCGGGCTGGCCATGAATAATCGCTGCATCAATCCCTTCACGCTCTAAATCAAATTCTCCCACCAAGTTAGAAATACGAATGTCACTGTTTGGCGAAATTCGCTGAAAATCGGCCACCCTAGGGATCCACCAGTGCAGTGCTAGTGAGTTAACCATATTGAGTGTTAAATAAGTTGGCTCATTCGCTGTGTTACTTGCCTCTTGGCTGGCTGCTAAAATTTCAGCCATGGCCGGGGCTATGCGTTTGTAATAGCGCTCACCCACAGGGTTGAGCTCAACGCGGCGACCAATGCGATTAAAAAGCGGTGTATTAAGTTGTAACTCTAACGCTTTAATAGACTGACTTACCGCCGAGTGACTAATACTTAGCTGCTCAGCCGCGAGCACCATGCTGCCAGTTTCGGCAACAGCTATAAACGTATAGAGAGATTTTAACGGCGCTGATTTGATCATAGGTTATTTATTAACAGTTAAGTTTTACTTACAGGTTAGTTTAATATTATTCGCTTTTAAATTTATAAAGTACACGTAAAATTAGCGCCATAAAAGCCAATGCCAATTTTTTGAAAAATAATAAATAGATTAAAAAAATTAAGCCTTTAATTTTGCTTTTTACATTCATTTTTTATTCAAAGGATAACTGCGGTGACGTTAAATTCTCGTGCTAGTATGTTTATGCTGCTCTCTACATTTACCTTGGCGTTAAATAGCTTTATAGCCAAGTTACTTACCGATTACTTTAGCACCAGCGAAGTGGTTTTTTTACGGGTGTTTTTACCCGCGATTATTATGCTGGCATTGGCGGCAGGTATTAAATGGCAGCTGCCTAATAAATCAGCATGGCGAACCTTTGCTATTCGCGCAATTTTTATAGTGCTGTGCCAAAATTGCTTTTTAGTGGCGCTAAATACTTTAACGCTGGTGGAAGCGGTTATTTTATTTAGCACTGGGCCGTTATTTATACCGCTAATAGAACGGGTGCTTTTTAAAACTAAATTAAATTGGTTATTGCTACCTACAATGGCGCTGATGTTTGCGGGTGTGATTATTCAAAATATTCATAGCGACGGCATACAATGGCGCTGGAGCTTATTAATTGGTTTAGGGGCTGGTATTTTTAATGCCTGCTCGCAAATCACCTTGTTTAGAGCCAGTAAAATTAAGCTTCCGATGATGGTTATTAACGGTTGGAGTTTTACGCTGGCTGCCATTTTTATGGTGCCAGTATTAATGTTTACCAGCGAAGGTGAGCGCTTTTATCAAGGTTTTGCAATCGATATAAGCAATTATAGTTTATTACTGATGGTGGCGTTAATTGGGTTTTCGACTGCTGCAACGCAGTTTTTTAGAGGAAAGGCGTACCGATTAGCCAGTTCTAACTCGCAGCTAGCACCGCTTATTTATTCTAACTTATTATTTGCGTTGTTATTTCAGCTAATTTTTTACGATACAACATTAAGTTTATCGCAAGTAATAGGCTCAGCGCTTATTGTACTGGCATGTATTATTAATACCTTTGCGCCTAATTGGCTATTGCAAAGGCAAGCAAAAATACGTGAAAAAAAGTGCGCTAAAAAACTTAGTTATTTGTAATGCGTTGGCCTAAACATGGTTTAGGCCAAACTCGTTATAGCGTTTCGCTATACTCTGTCATTATTTGTTCAACCCAGCTGGCTATGCGCTCATCGCTTAGCTCGTATTGGCTGTCTTCATCAAGCGCCAGGCCAACAAAGTGTTTGCCATCGGGGGTAAGTGCTTTTGACGCTTCAAACTCGTAGTTTTCATCGTTTGGCCAAAAACCAAGTTGCGTAAACGACTGGGTATTTATTTCATCGTGAAGCATACCAAGGGCGTCTTGAAACCATTGTCCGTAACCTTGTTGGTCGCCCATGCCAAATAAAGCAATGGTTTTACCATTTAGGTTTACATCTTTAATGTCGTCCCACTTAGACTCCCAGTCTTCTTGTATTTCTCCAAAATCCCATGTTGAAATACCAAAGATGATAAAGTCGTACTGCTCTGCATTTTTAAGTGGTTCGTCTTTAATATTGTGTAAGGTCACTACATCGGCGCCAATAAGGTCGCGAATTTTTTCTGCTGCCATCTCTGTGTAGCATGTAGTAGAGCCAAAAAATAAACCAATCTGCATCGTATTTATCACTGTGTAATTGCCTGTTATGATAGGGCGCAGTTTACCGTAAGGTATTTTTAATTGATACCTTCTACCGTGGGTATTACCAACATGAGATCACAACGTGACAACGCTACCTGACGATTTACCTGAACCAAATACCGAGCTAAACAGCAACAGCGACTTTTTAGAAACCTTTTTAGATAGCTTGTACTTAGAGCAAGGTGTAAGCGAAAACACCCTTAGCGCGTATCGCAGTGACCTAGATAAGTTTTGTCAGTTTTTAAAAGGCGAAAGCTTAATGACGGTAACCAGCTTAGATATAGAAAGCTACCTAGCGTATCGCGTAGATTTAGGGTTAAAACCACGTAGCACGGCACGCAGCATAAGTGCTTTAAAGCGGTTTTATCAGTATTTTGTACGTGAAAAACATATCGCAAGCTCACCGCTTGAAAACATTGCGCAACCAAAAGCGGGTCAATCGTTACCTAAAACGCTCTCAGAAGCCGAGGTAGAGGCATTATTAAGTGCGCCCAATATTGAAGAACCAATGGGGCTGCGCGATAAAGCCATGCTAGAGCTACTTTATGCTACGGGCTTGCGTGTAACCGAGCTTGTAGGGCTGCGTATGGAGCAAATTAACTTGCGCCAGTCGGTTGTGTTTGTAAAAGGTAAGGGCAACAAAGAGCGCTTAGTACCTTTAGGCGAAGAAGCCATGTACTGGCTTGAGCAGTTTTTAAAAGGGGGGCGTGCACAAATGATAAAACACGCCACCGATTTTGTGTTTCCTTCAAAACGCGGTGTAGGTATGACCCGACAAACCTTTTGGCATCGTATTAAACACTATGCTATTTTGGCGTCTATTGAGTCAGATTTATCGCCGCATACATTGCGTCATGCCTTTGCAACACATTTACTTAATCATGGTGCCGACTTAAGAGTGGTGCAGATGATGTTAGGGCACAGCGACTTATCGACTACACAAATTTATACCCATGTTGCCAATGAGCGATTAAAATCGGTACACTCAGAGCATCATCCGCGCGCGTAATATGAAATTTAATATCAGCTTAGCGGTCAATTTAGTACGTATTATTAGATAGAGAAAATTATGAAAAAATTAATGTTAGCAGGTGCAATGTTGTGCACAAGTATTAGTGCATTTGCAAATGGCGTAGCCACAACGCCAGATGCTAATGATCCTATTGTTACTAAATTTGCTACGTTAGGTGTAACAGTTAAGCAAATAAACCCAAGCCCCGTTGCCGGTTTAAAAGAGCTTATTACAAATAAAGGTGTACTTTACGCCAGCCCAGACGGCCAGTTTTTAATGCAAGGCACGCTAATTGATTTAAACAACCGCAGCAACTTAACCGAGCAAGCGTTAAATGGTGTCCGTGTTGAAGGTATTAAAGAATACCAAAATTCAATGATCGTTTATAAAGCGCCTAACGAAAAACACCAAATTACGGTATTTACCGATATTAGCTGTGGCTATTGTCGTAAATTACACCGCGAACTAGACGACTTGCTTGATGCAGGCATTACTGTTCGTTATTTAGCGTTTCCGCGTGGTGGACTGCAAGGTTCGGGCTACGCCGATTTAATGAATGTATGGTGTGCACGCGACCAGCAAGAAGCACTAACAGAAGCTAAATCAGGCGAAGACACAACAGTTGTTGCCGGTTGTAGCGCACCAGTAGCTGAGCATTACCAGCTAGGCCAAAGCTTTGGTATTAGCGGCACGCCAGCCATTATTTTAGAAGACGGTACAATGATCCCAGGCTACCAGCCAGCCGCGGCATTAAGTGCAGCGCTTGAGGCGAACAAAGCAGGTTAATTAAAAATCTGAGTAACTGTTTAATACCAATCCGCGATAATATTTAATCATTTTGCGGGGCTAAACATGCTGCTACAGGCGTTAAAAAATGCTTATTTACGACTGCATGGATGCAGAAGATAGAGCAATGCCGAGAACAACTAAATAGCGAATTTATTGCCTAGCTATCAACACGTTTTTCCAGCCTCAAAATAGATCACTTAATTAAGCGAATTGGTTTAAAAAGGCCTTTATGGCCTTTTTTTGTCTTTTTATTATGAACACCATAAGTTAAAAACCAGCATGAAAAAACTGATCATTGCGCGCGAAAATGTAGACGATTCTTACCTGCCAAGCGATCTGCACCCTGTTATTAAGCAAATTTATGCCACGCGTAACGTGCAAAATGCACACGAGCTAAATAATAGTGCAGCCACGCTAATCGACTTTAAACTGTTTAAAGACATCGACAAAGCCACCGAGCTATTAATTGATGCGCTGAATGCGCAAAGCCGCATTTTAATTGTTGGCGACTTCGATGCCGATGGCGCAACCAGTACAGCTACCTTAATGCAAGGCTTGGCAATGTTTGGCTTTAATAACTTAGACTACCTTGTACCGGACAGGTTTAGCTTAGGCTATGGTTTAAGCCCTGCGCTTGCTGAGCAAATTGTTGATATAAAACCAGAGCTGGTCATTACGGTAGATAACGGTATTTCATGTATCGCAGGCATAGACATACTAAAAAAAGTGGGCATTAAAGTACTGGTTACTGATCACCACTTGCAAGGGGAGCAGCTCCCTAATGCCGATGCAATTGTTAACCCAAATCGCCATGATTGCCGTTTTCCTTCAAAATCAATTGCGGGTGTCGGCGTTGCCTTTTACTTGCTTATAGCCCTTAGAAGCACGTTACGAGAGCAAGGTTATTTTGAACGCCATGCTATGCCAAATTTAGCCGACTTGCTTGATATAGTTGCCCTTGGCACCGTGGCCGATGTAGTTGCGCTTGATGCAAATAACCGCACTTTAGTACACCAAGGGTTGGCGCGTATTCGCAGCGGTAAAACACGCCCAGGTATTACTGCGCTTATTGAAGTGGCTAATCGTAATGCAGCGCGTTTAAGCGCCAGTGACTTTGGTTTTTCGTTGGCCCCGCGTTTAAACGCAGCAGGGCGACTAGATGACATGAGTTTGGGCATAGCGTGCTTATTAAGTACCGATATAAACCAAGCAAGGCGGATTGCCAGCGAGTTAGATAGCTTAAACCATGCACGACGCGAAATAGAGCAGGGCATGCAAGCCGAGGCGCAAGCAGTGCTTGATAGGCTCGCGTTTAGTGACGACACCATTCCCGATGCCATTTGTTTATACCAAGAAGATTGGCACCAAGGTGTTATTGGTATTTTGGCGGGTCGCTTAAAAGAAAAATACCACCGCCCAACCGTTATTTTTGCCGGTGGCGAAAACGGTGAAATAAAAGGCTCGTGCCGCTCTATTGAAGGGCTGCACATGCGCGATTTACTCGAAGGGCTAAATACCGCCGACCCGCACTTAATTAATAAATTTGGCGGCCATGCCATGGCGGCAGGGCTAAGTATTGATGAGCAAAATTTTAATGACTTTAAAAACGCGTTTGATGCAGCTGTAAGCGCGCAATTAAGCGAAGAAAGTAAACGCTGCATTGTATTTACCGATGGCGAGCTGCCAAACGAGTGCTTTACAATGGACTTTGCTCAGCTATTAAAGCAATCAGGCCCATGGGGGCAGCAATTTCCTGAGCCGGTATTTGAGCACACCTTTGAAGTTATTCAGCAGCGTATAGTAGGCGAAAAACACTTAAAGCTGGTGCTTAAACATCAATCTGGGCGCTTAGTTGACGCCATTGCATTTGGAATAGATGTAAAAGCATGGCCCGACACCGAGGCCCGTTATGTCAAAGTGGCTTATCAGCTCGACATAAACGAATTTAGAGGCAAGTTTAGTCTGCAATTAATTGTTCGCGAGCTTGAAAAAGTGCATTAAAAAATATGCACAATGCATGCATAAAAGGCTAATAAAGCGCGCGGTTTTTTGTTAAAATCGGGCGTTTTTATCATTTGACGATAATTTATTGCGTTTAGTGCTAATTTTAGCGCGCAATAATCTAGCCATTTTGGAGTAATGTACATGTTTGAAGTGAATCCTGTGATTAATCAAATCAAGGAAATTCGCGAACGTACTGAACTGCTTCGGGGGTACCTTTGACTACGCTCACAAACAAGAGCGCCTAGAAGAAGTAAACGCCGAACTTGAAGATTCAGCCGTATGGAATGAACCTGAGCGCGCACAAGCACTTGGTCGTGAAAAATCAGCCTTAGAAGCGGTTGTTGAAACAATCGACAACTTAGTAGCAGGTGCTGACGACGTAGAAGGTTTATTAGAGCTTGCAGTAGAAGCAGAAGACGAAGACACGTTTGTTGAAGCGCAAACTGAACTTGAAGGCTTAAATAAACAGCTTGAGGGTTTAGAGTTTCGCCGTATGTTTTCGGGCTCTCACGATGCAAACGATGCTTACCTTGATTTACAGTCTGGGTCTGGCGGTACTGAAGCACAAGACTGGTGTAACATGTTATTACGCATGTATTTACGCTGGGGCGAAGCGAAAGGCTTTAAAGTTGAGCTAGTAGAAGCAACCGATGGCGATGTGGCCGGTATTAAAGGTGCAACAGTGCGCTTTGTCGGCGAATACGCATATGGTTGGCTGCGCACAGAAACAGGCGTACACCGTTTAGTACGTAAAAGCCCATTTGATTCAAGTGGTCGTCGTCATACCTCGTTTGCCTCTGCGTTTGTTTACCCAGAAGTAGATGACAATATTGAAATTGATATTAATCCAGCTGACTTACGTATAGACGTTTACCGTGCATCGGGCGCGGGTGGTCAGCACGTTAATACCACCGAATCGGCAGTACGTATTACTCACGTACCTACCAACACGGTTGTTCAGTGTCAAAACGAGCGTTCACAACACAAAAATAAAGCCCAAGCAATGAAGCAGTTAAAAGCAAAATTATTTGAGCTTGAACTTCAGCAGCAAAATGCTGAAAAGCAATCGCAAGAAGACGCAAAGTCGGATATTGGCTGGGGAAGTCAAATTCGTTCTTACGTACTTGATGATGCACGTATTAAAGATTTACGAACTGGCGTTGAAAACCGTAATACGCAATCGGTACTTGACGGCAACCTAGACAAATTTATTGAAGCCAGCCTAAAATCTGGCCTATAACCACCAAGCTAAAAAAGAGCTAAAAAATGACTGATCAAATCCAAGACGAAAATAAGTTAATCGCTGAGCGTCGCGGCAAATTAGACGCTATTCGCGAAAATTGCCCAGCCAACGGTCATCCTAATCAGTTCCGTCGTGAACATTACACGGCTGATTTACAGGCTGAGTTTGGTGATAAGAGTAAAGAAGAATTAGTAGAGCTTAAGCACGTTGTATCAATTGCTGGCCGTATTTTAGCTAAGCGTGGTCCTTTTATGGCCATTCAAGACATGAAAGGCCGTGTACAAGCTTACGCATCTAAAGATGTGCAAAAAGACTTAAAAGCAAAATATGGCCAACTAGATATTGGCGATATTATTGGTGTTAAAGGTGCGCTTAATAAATCAGGTAAAGGCGATTTATACGTAGAAATGACCGAGTACGAACTACTTACTAAATCACTACGCCCATTACCAGAGAAGTTTCATGGTTTATCAGATCAAGAAACCAAGTACCGTCAACGTTATGTTGATTTAATTACTAACGAAGCGACGCGCGAAACATTCCGCATTCGCTCACAAGTAGTTGAAGGTATTCGCCGCTTTTTAGCAGAGCGCGACTTTATGGAAGTAGAAACGCCAATGCTACAGGTTATTCCTGGCGGTGCGTCTGCGCGTCCATTTGTGACTCACCATAACGCACTTGATATAGACATGTACTTACGTATAGCACCTGAGCTTTACCTTAAGCGTTTAGTCGTAGGTGGTTTTGACCGCGTATTTGAAATTAACCGTAACTTCCGTAACGAAGGGTTATCAACGCGCCACAACCCAGAATTCACTATGATTGAATTTTACCAAGCATACGCTGATTACATCGATCTGATGAACATTACCGAAGACATGCTACGTACAGTTGCAACAAACGTTTTAGGTAGCCCAATTGTTGTTAATACAACTAAAGATGAAAACGGCGAAGTTATCGACTCAGTAGAGTACGACTTTGGCCAACCGTTTGAGCGCCTAAGCATGGCTGATGCTATCTTAAAATATAACCCTGAGTTTGATGCTGCGGTATTTAATGACCCAGAAAACCACTTTGAAGAATTAAAAGCGTACGCTAAACAAGTGCACGTTAAAATTCCTGAAAATTGTGTATGGGGCCCAGGTAAGTTTTTATGTGAAATATTTGAAGAGACGGCTGAGCACATGCTTATCCAACCTACATTTATTACAGGCTACCCGTGGGAAGTATCGCCACTTGCGCGCCGTAACGACGAAAACCCATTTGTTACCGACCGCTTTGAGTTTTTTGTTGGCGGACGTGAGCTTGCAAATGGCTTCTCGGAGCTTAACGATGCACAAGATCAAGCAGAGCGCTTTACTCGCCAAGTTGAAGAAAAAGACGCCGGCGATGATGAAGCAATGCATTACGATGAAGACTACATACGCGCACTAGAGTACGGCTTACCGCCTACTGCCGGTGAAGGTATTGGTATTGACCGCTTAGTAATGTTATTTACTGATTCACCAACCATTAAAGATGTTATTTTGTTCCCGCATATGCGCCCACAAGCTGACTAAGCTTAAACAAAATAAATGTGATAAACGCCGCTAAATTTTAGCGGCGTTTTTGTGTGAGTACAAAAATAAGCGCCAATGCAGGAAAAGTTGGAGAGTAAATTGCTTTATAAAAACAGACGAAAGAGAGGATAAGATTGTTCGCTTTTTAATTAATTAGTACTAAGCTAAATTTTAAAGCTAGTTATTAGTACTTATTAATAGTTAATTCAGATTGGGTTATTTAATGTAGCCTTGTTTTAAATGACCTTAATAACAGTGCTATAACGTAATTTTATGACTGTTTTTTAAACATTATGTTGTATTTATGTAAAAAACTTAGCTAAAATACGCCAAAATTTTGAGCTGGGTTAAAATAGCACTCTAAATATGAATTCTCAAATGGACTTAGAATATAATATGAAAGACAACCGAGTTGAAGAATCGCCAGAAACTGACACCACAGAGCAAAAGCGACAAGCTTATTACCGAGCCTGTATTGCTGAGTTTCAGCAATTAGGTTACCAAGAGCAATATTTAGCGCAGCTCAAAGATGATTTAGTGCCTTTAATGGGCGTTAATCCACAAGACAAAAACATTTAAATCGTTTACTTTTCAAACCAATTATACAATTAAAGCTGACTTATGTGCGTTCTGTAACCAGATAGTCATTTTTGGCATAAAAGTGTTTGACATATTTTCTGAAATCTTTATTATACGCCCCACAAGACGGAGAGGTGTCCGAGTGGCCGAAGGAGCTCCCCTGCTAAGGGAGTATAGAGTTTGTAGCTCTATCGAGGGTTCGAATCCCTCCTTCTCCACCATTTCTTTTAATGGCAGTCTTGTAAAGTAAAGATTGGGCGCATAGCTCAGCTGGATAGAGTACCTGGCTACGAACCAGGCGGTCGGAGGTTCGAATCCTCCTGCGCCCACCACTCTTTACACACTCTGCTTAGAGTATAAATAAGTTAAAGTGTTTGGTTTAAAACCAAATCGGTCGGAGGTTCATTCTTACAAGATACGTCCTGCTTCCAGCACTTTTTACACACTCTGCTTAGAGTATAAATAAGCAAATAGTAAAAGTGGGCGCATAGCTCAGCTGGATAGAGTACCTGGCTACGAACCAGGCGGTCGGAGGTTCGAATCCTCCTGCGCCCACCACTTTCATATATAAGCCGACAAAAGTCGGTTTTTTTGTGTCTGAAATAACATATAAGTTAAGCGCATATTTTACAATGTATACTTATATTTATTGTTTCAGAAACTCCACTTAGAGTATAAATAAGAAAAAATGAAAGTGGGCGCATAGCTCAGCTGGATAGAGTACCTGGCTACGAACCAGGCGGTCGGAGGTTCGAATCCTCCTGCGCCCACCACTTTCATACATAAGCCGACATTAAGTCGGTTTTTTTGTATCTGAATTTTGAGAAAGCTATCAGCTATCAGTTAAGCAAAACAAACACCCCTGCTAAAAATTTCAGCGTAGACGTAGAGCTTGCTCACGTTAGAAGCGCAGCTTCTAATTACTTATGCATATATTCAAACCCATTTACGAGCGATGCTCGTCGCGCTAGCAAGCTTAGCGCCTAAGGGTAAACTTTAAACCCTGAGTTTAATTGTCGTAGACATAAAGCGTGATCACGTTAGAAGCGCACCTTCTAGTTACTTATGTACAGCTCAAAACCATTCACTGCTCTTTAACTTAAGCTGTGGTATTTTAAACACCTTGTTTAAAAGGAACTTGCTGTATGTTTAAAGCTGTATTCATCACCTTTGTTTTACTATTTATCACTATTTTTAATGTGGGCGCGCACGCTCACACAGCTCAAACAACGCCAATTGTTGGCGCTGCTCAATACAAACATTATTTGCCACAGCTACAAAATAAACGTGTTGGGCTTGTGGTAAATCAAACATCGCTTGTTGAAAATACTCATTTGGTTGATGCTTTACTCACTAAAAATATAACCATAACCAAAATTTTTGCACCTGAGCATGGCTTTAGAGGCGATCACGACGCAGGAGCTCATGTTAAAAATGCGGTTGATAGTAAAACCGGTATCCCGCTTATTTCTATTTATGGCAAAAACAAAAAACCAAGCGCTGAGGCTTTGAGCGAAGTAGATGTTATTATTTTTGATATTCAAGATGTGGGCGTGCGCTTTTATACCTATATAAGCTCTATGCATTACATGATGGAGGCCGCAGCCGAGCAGGGCATAGAATTTATTGTGCTTGATAGGCCAAACCCCAATATTGCCTACGTTGATGGGCCAATACTTGAGCGCCAATTTAAATCGTTTGTAGGTATGCACCCGATCCCCGTGCTGCACGGCATGACGGTAGGCGAGCTTGCAAAAATGATCAAAGGCGAAAGCTGGATCAATAAAGCGGCTGATTTAAAGCTTACGGTGATCCCGGTTGATCATTACACGCGCTTAACATCCTACAATTTACCTGTAAAACCCAGCCCTAATTTACCGAACGATCAATCAATTGCGCTGTATCCGTCGCTTTGCTTTTTTGAGTCAACCCCTGTAAGTATTGGCAGAGGCACCGACTTTGCGTTTCAAGTCATTGGCTACTCGCCCGTTGCGCTTGGGGATTTTAGTTTTACACCGCGCTCTATTAAAGGGGCGGCAGCAAACCCTAAATTTAAAAATACCCCTGTAAAAGGGCTCGATTTACGCACAGCAAACACGCGCGGGCTTGATTTAAGTTACTTAATAACGGCTTATAATAAATTAACTAAAAACAATATTACCTTTTTTGAACGCGCTGATTTTATGGATAAATTGGCTGGCACTAACAAACTACGTTTAGCTATTGAAGCAGGGCAATCAGAGCGGCAAATAAAACAAAGTTGGCAGCAAGGGCTTGCAGCATTTAAAAAGCAACGAGCGCCTTATTTGCTGTACAAGTAAGGGGAGCAAATGGCTTTAGTAATAAACAAAAAATTAAGAAGCTGTTTTAAAACGGCTTTACTGGCGCTTGTTAGTGTTACTCTTGTAGCGTGCAGTTCGGCAAATAAGCCAAATGAGTTTACAGCCAGTGAGCTTAAGCAAAGCAAATTAGTAACGCTTCCAAACGCCCAAGTTATTGTCACTTTTCCTGAGGCTAACCCAAGTAGCCGTGAGTACGTAAATAACCGTGGCACATTTAAAGCGTATAAAGGGCGAGGGCAGTTATTAATTCAAAATAATAACGCGATAAGCGCCGATATTTTTATAAATAACCAAAAGCTTAATATTACCAACCAATTAGCCGCTAATACTTTATATGAGTATTCGCTAGCAAGGCGCACTCACAACGGGGTAAATACGTTTAAGGTTGAAAATATTAAACCTAAAGGCGCAAGCCTTACCTTGCGCTTTGAGTTTCCAACCTTAAATACCGCTGCGCAAAGTAATATAGACTTTAGCCAGGTCGATGCCCTTATTGAAAAAGACATACAAGCTGGTTTTCCTGGTGCGGTATTGGCTGTTATTAAAAGTGGCGAACTCATAAAGCTTAGTGCCTATGGCGATGCCAAACAGTACCAACAAAGTGATTTAATGCTACTACGCCCAGAGCCAATGCAAACACACACTCTGTTTGATTTAGCCTCTAACACCAAAATATTTGCCACTAATTTTGCCCTTATGAAACTTGTAAGCGAAGGACTTTTAAATATAAACAAGCCCGTACAAAGTTACTTACCCGAATACAAAGGTGATGGCCGCGAGCTGCGCACAGTTAAAAATTTACTTACGCATACTGCGGGTTACCCGCCTGTGTTTGATTTTCATCGTAAAGGTGCTAAAAATGGCGATGCGTATTTTTCGCAAAATAGCCAAACAACAAAGCAGCTGTTACTTACGCAAGTGCCGCTGAGCAATAAATACCCCGCACAAGCCGTTTACTCCGATATTGATTACATGATTTTAGGCGTACTGGTTGAACGCATAACCGGGCAACCACTTGATGACTACCTAGAGCAACACATTTACGCCCCACTTAAATTGACCAATACGGTATTTAACCCACTTAAAAAGGGCTTTAAACGCGCTGAATTTGCAGCAACCGAGCTTAGCGGCAATACCCGTGATGGCCGTATTACCTTTGATAATATTCGTACCAATGTTTTGCAGGGCGAAGTGCACGACGAGCGAGCATTTTATTCGTTTAATGGCGTAGCAGGGCATGCCGGTTTATTTAGTAATGCACCCGATTTAGCTGTGCTTTGCCAAGTACTATTAAACCAAGGTGGCTTTGGCAATACCCAATTATTTAGCGCATCAACTTTAACGCAGTTTGTAACGCCACAATTAAACAACGAAACCTATGGCCTAGGCTTTAGGCTTGCAGGTAACAACCAAGCTAGGCGTTGGCATTTTGGCCCTTATGCAAGTGCACAAGCGTATGGGCACACCGGCTGGACGGGCACAGTAACGGTTATTGACCCAACCTACGACTTAGCCATTATTTTATTGACCAATGCGCGGCACACAAAAATAAAAGGAAGCCAAAAACATTACCAGTTTTTGGGCAAACAATACGAGACCGCGCAATATGGCTCGGTGGTATCGCTTATTTACGAAGCACTACTAAATCAATAAATTATCGTTTAGGCTAAAACGGCCTAAGTGCAGTGCCTTAAGTGATTTATTTGCAGGTGACTTAACTAAGCCAATCCATTAAGCTAAGCGGTTTACAAATTCAGGCCACATTTTTAAAACGGCCTGTAAAATAAGCGTTTCAACGTGAATAAAGCGAACGCACTTCGCTATTAATAAAGGTTAATTTATGTCTTGGTATTCTATATTACCGCCGCTCATTGCTATCGCTATCGTATTTTGGCGAAAAGAAGTAATAATGGCACTTTTGGTGGCCGTGGCTTCGTCAGAATTTTTACTCGCTATACAAGGCGAGGGTAATACCTTATTTGCTACATTTTTAAATACCATTGAGCGCATAATATCGGTAGCCAGCTCGCCGGGTAACACTCGCATTTTAATATTTAGTATTATGATTGGTGCCTTGCTTGCCTACATACGCGAATCTGGCGGCGTAGCAGCCACCGTTAATATGCTTATGAATAAAGGCATTGCAAAAAGTAAGCGCCAAGTTGGCTTTTTAACCATGTTTACCGGCATCGCGGTATTTATAGAGTCAAACCTCAGCGTATTAACCTCAGGTATTGTATCGCGTGGCTTGTTCGACAAGTTTAAAATGAGCCGAGCCCGTCTTGCTTATATTATTGATAGTACCAGTGCACCGGTGTGTATTTTAATATTACTTAACGGTTGGGGCGCATTTGTACTGGGTTTACTTGGCAATTACGAGCTAAGCGAATCGGCAGTTTCTATTTTATGGGGCAGCGTAGGGTATAACTTTTACGCGATTATCACGCTAGTCATTGTGTTTTACACTATCGCGTTTGATAAAGTACACGGCCCAATGAAAGAAGCCGAGCAAAAGCTAGAGCTGCAAAAAACCGATCTAAAAGAAGAAATAAAAGGCTCTAAAGCGCGTTACATGCTCGTGCCATTACTTACCCTAATTGTGAGCATGGTAGGCTTTATGTTTTACACCGGCAACGGCGTACTTGCAGAAGGCAGCGGCTCTAAATCGGTTTTATACGCAACGGTATTAGCCATTGTGGTTGCATATGTTTTAATGATTAGCTCGCGCCAATTTACTCACCATCAATTAGTCGACACCGGCTTTAAAGGCATGGGCGAGTTATTACCGCTGGTGAGCATTGTATTGCTTTCACTTACACTGGGCGCAAGCTTAAAAGAGCTAGGCACGGGCGTATTTGTCGCATCACTAGTGGGCGATTACTTACCTATTTACTTAATTGTACCAGTGCTGTTTTTAACCGGCGCGGTTATGTCGTTTACTACGGGTACATCGTGGGGCACATTTGCCATACTTATTCCTATTGGCGTACCGCTTATTCAAGCGCTCGGTTTGCCACCTTCACTGGTGGTGGGCGCTATTTTAGGCGGCGGTATATTTGGCGATCACTGCTCCCCTATATCCGACACCAGCGCTGTATCGGCACTCGCCTCGGGGTGTGACTTACTCACCCACGTTAAAACGCAGCTACCGTACGCGTTATTTGGCGGCGCACTGACGTTTATAGCGTACTTAGTAACAAGCATAATAGTGTTATAAACGCATTTTAGAATACGACAATTCCAAACACTCAAAAGCCTGCTTAATTGCAGGCTTTTTAATATTATACAATGCTTAATTAAACTGAAATTATAGATGAATATCATCCAATAGAGTTAAGCTAAATTGACATGGTGGGTTTGTCCTCGTATATTTATGCCCATAATGGAATTTAAATATATTAGGAATAAAAATGGTAAAGGAATACATTGTAAAAAAAGGTGATACATTATGGGATATATCTTCTAAACACTTAGGGTCTCCAATGGAATGGCCTAGGTTATGGAAGTTTAATAACCGAAAAGAAGTTGTGGCTATTACTAATAAGCCTATAACTAATCCCGACCTAATTTATCCAGGGCAAAAAATACTCATACCTTCTTTAGATATTTCTCAAATTAAAATTAAGCAAAATGCCAGAGCATTTAATACAGTTAATGAGTCTTCACAAAAACAACTCCCTAAAATCACTTCGCCAATTTCATTAAGCTATAAGTTAGATGATATAAGACAACCTCCAATTGTACTCCCTAATGCTATAGTGGAAATTAAAATGACAGGTAATATTGTTTTATCTAGTGTAGATAAATATCCTGTTAATTACGTAGTTAACGATAAAAAATTAGAGGCGACGGTAACATCTCAAGCTAATAAAGCTTTTGGAGCATTAATTAGTGAAACAAAATTAGCTTTCGACGAAAAAACTAAAAAGTTAACGCTTGGAACTAATATTGTCTCTAAGAGTACTACTCCAAACAGCCCAACTACATCACTGGGAATTGAAGTCACATCAAATTCACCAATACCAAAATTAAAATATGAAGTGCAGCTCCCTCAATTAAAAGGAAAAATTAATCAATTTAACTATATAGCTGAAAAAGTGTCGTTTGTTTTAGAAGTAACATTTACGGGCTCAGATGGTAAAAGTGCTAGAGAACATAACCCTGACAGTAGTGTATGGGATAAGCCCTTAGCTATAGGACTATTTGCTGGAGCTACATTAATTGTTATTGGTACTTTAGTAGAAGATTACGTCACATTAGGTGCAGGAGTCGCTGATGATCCCGCTAGTTTTGCTGCAGCTGCAGGGATGACAGCGAGGGGAGTTGTATTATGGGGTTCTGCTAGAGCAGTAGTTATTCCCGCTGTATTACCCGCAGTTGTTAGGTTTAGCACTTCTATAGTCCCAGTCGCAACACTTAGACACGCCCATTAAAAGAGGTTTATTTAGTGAGAATATTTTCAATTGTTTTTTTATTTTTTCTCAGTGGATGTACTTACTTAGAAAGTGCATCAGAACAAGCTAAGCGCTTAGGTAAAACATACCAATTAGATATCCGAGCTGGCGATACTCGTTTATTTTTCCCTGAACAATTTTTAGGAATTGAAGGCAAGCCGCCTACACTTGAAATGCAAAGCACTTCTTTGGAGGATTCTTCAGAGTCACTTGATGGCATTGAAACCGCGCTGGAGGTTTACCCTGAAGGCTTTGTTTCCAAATTTATTAATGCTATTTATATTTCAGGACCTATGCTCATGGAGGGGGCTGAAGCGGGGGGAACATATTCAAGAAACTCTATAATATTATCAAATATCTCAGATAAGAACGGTACTAACTTCAATTATGAAAATTCGTTACGGGGAGTTCATCACGAGCTTAGTTCTTTAATTTATTTACGCTCCCCTTTTGTTAATCTTGCATGGCAAGGTCTGTTGCCTGAAAGTTGGAGTCCTGCTTCCTCGAATTATGAGGCTTTAACGCAAGATAGAAGTATAGGGCCTGATTATGAAAATGGATTTTTATCTACCTACGGTAAAACTAATATTGAGAACGACTTTAATATTTTCGCCGAATTTGCTTTTTCTGAACCTGAAAAGCTACGAGACCTTGCAGCTAAGTATCCAACTATAGCTAAAAAGCTGAGTTTATTTATTACTGCATATAAGCAGGTTCTTCCTGAATATCAGCAGGGCTTCGAAGAGTATTTCACTAATACGGGTTTAAGCGATGTTGCTATAAAACCTGATAATGTAGAGATTACAATCCACAGTGATTTTAGTAATATTAAGCCTCAAATAATTCACTAAGTAAATTTAGTAAAGGGCTTATGTTTTACATATAGTCATGGTTCATACTTAAGATATTCCTCTGTTAAAGAAGCATAAATCGAATACTCTGAAGCAGCTTTTTATGTACCTTAAATCATTGTAATAGTAACTAGTCAGGATTTCTCTACGTAACTTTAAATGATATGATTTCACCAATTAAATAATAAATAAGGACATTTTTATGGATATTATGATTGGTCAGCAAGCTCTTAAAAAGAAAAATCAGCTAACTCAGTTATCAGAGCGAGCAATCGGTCGAGACTTCAAAGAGCAAGCAGCATTAGCTATACAAATGACTCAATGCAGTGCAGCTGTTTATAGGAGGTTACAGCGCACTTATAAATCAACTGTAACGCCACGAGATGAAAAAAGAGTTAAAGCCGGAGGCTTGAGTACACAGTCAGTAACTTTTTCCACAAGTAATAATAGCCAAAAATCTTTTAATAGCCTACTACCTGCAATGCGTGGTGGGAGAGCCGCACCAACTAATACTTCCAAAACATCCAATGATGTTGCCGTTGCTTCTAATCAACCACAAGCAGTTAATTTGTTAGCTTTATTACACCCTGTAATAAGCAGTGATATTATGAAAACAGGTAACGCAGTAGAAAGAACAGCTACTATATTAGGACTGGTCACAACTACAGTTGGTTTTGTTGTTCCTGGAGGTGGAGCCGTATCCTCTATTGTTAGTTGGGTAGGTAGTGGCGCTACTTATTCAGGTTTCACTATGTCAAGAATACGTCCTGATGCGCCGGATAGAGCCTATCATCAATTAACTAACTACATTACGTGTTTAGCGGCTTGGAATAAAAAAGCGTGTGAGTTAATCGATATAGCTGATCCAAATGGACAATGGACTTTTAGGGATATTGAAAACGGATTCTCATAGAGTTAAGGCTGAAAAGACAGTTTTAAATATTTTATGAGAGGACTCTACTAAATATACGAAAGCCTGCTTAATCGCAGGTTTTTTTGTTTTAAATATGCAGTTAAGTACCCGTATTTATATTTTTTAGGTTATTGTATGGCATGAGCTTTAAGTTTTTTAATAGCTATAAATTCTTACTTTTTAACTTATACAAGGCTGTAAACCCACACTATGTTTGTAATAGATAATATCATTCTTGTTAGTGCCATTTTAATTTTACTAGGGGTTATCTCGAGCAAGCTATCTGCGCGCGTTGGCCTACCCGTGCTGGTGCTATTTTTACTGGTGGGCATGCTTGCAGGTGAAGACGGTATTGCAGGTATATCATTTGATAACGCAGAGGCGGCTCATGCTCTAGGCACGTTAGCACTGGCTATTATTCTATTTGATGGTGGGCTACAAACGCCAACCAGCTCTATTAAACAAGTGTGGAAACCTGCTTCGGCTTTAGCAACGGTCGGGGTGCTTTTAACGGCTGTAATTACCGGCCTTGTCGCCACTTATATTTTAGACTTACCCGTATTACAAGGCGTTTTACTGGGCGCTATTGTGGGCTCTACAGATGCCGCTGCCGTATTTGCACTTTTACGTAGCGCCGGTATTCACCTAAATAAAAAGCTTAAATCAACCCTTGAAATAGAAAGTGCCTCGAACGACCCAATGGCTATTTTTTTAACGGTTGGTTTGCTCGAAATGCTAGTGAACGACATGCCAATAGGGCTGGGTTTACTGCAGCTATTTGCCCAGCAAATGGGTGTTGGCGCCGTTTGTGGGTTTTTAATAGGTAAAGTGTCGGTTTGGTTTATTAATCGAATTAAACTAAATGCATCGGGTTTGTATTTAGTGATGGTAACCGCATTTGGGCTGCTTTCTTTTGGCCTTTCTGCAACGCTTGGCGGCAGTGGCTTTTTAGCTGTATTTATAACCGGCGTTATTTTAGGTAACAGTAAATTTGTATATAAACGCGGTATTTTTCTGTTTCATGACGGTTTAGCGTGGCTAGGGCAAATAACCATGTTTGTTGTGTTAGGGCTTTTAATTAACCCCTCGTCGTTGGTTGATGTATGGCTAGAAGGGTTGTTAATTGCACTGGCACTTATTTTTGTTGCTCGCCCACTAGCGGTAGCGCCAATTTTAAAATTATTTGGCTTTAATAATCGCGAAACATTATTTGTATCTTGGGTGGGGCTAAGAGGCTCAGTGCCGATTATTTTAGCTATATTCCCACTGTTGTTTGGCCTTTCAGGGGCTGAGCTTATTTTTAATGTGGTTTTTTTCGTGGTGTTAATCTCGGCCACGTTGCAAGGCTCAACTATGCCTTGGATGGCTAAAAAGTTAAGTTTAATAGAGCCGCCACCCGATTTAGCAGCTGCAACGCTCGAAATTACCGCCCTAAATGATATTGATATAGAAATTGTAGAGTACACGTTAAGTGAGGTTTCTCGGGTTTCTGGGCGCAGTTTGTCACATGCTGCTCTGCCAGAAAGTGTAGTTGTAGCCATGATCACACGAGGGCCTTCAATTATACCGCCACGCGGCTCTACTAAATTAAAACCAAACGATCATTTATTTGTTGTTTTAAAACCCGCTAACAGACCTTTTGTTGATTTAGTTTTTACAGCAACCGATAAAACAAACCACCAAGACAGTCACTTAGCGCGCAACGAACTTAAAGTGAAAGGGGTTACGCTAGTAGGCGATATATTTTACTCATATCACATGAAAATAGACGCCCCAGAGGGCATAAGCTTGGAAGAGGTGATCAACCAAAAGCTCTCAGGAGAAATCAGTAAAGGCTCAATTGTGGTTATTGGTAATGTTCAACTACGCGTTATAACAATGGTACATACACGTATAGTGACCATCGGCTTAAAGTACTTACACAATCCAGAACAACGACTTTTAAAGCAGTAGCCATTACCGATGATTTACAAGATATTAGCGACGTAGGTTGGGTTGAGTGACACGAAACCCAACGTATCACCGATGCAATGAGCAAACCCAAAGCTAATTATATGTAGTGTATGTTGTAGGCGTACAGCTTGCTGGCGCTGTGTATAAGACCAAAACCTAAATATAGCATGGAACCTTATTCAAGGTTTTGGCTGACTACTATCGCTTGTAGTCAGTTCTGTTTGGTAACGAGAATAACTATTTATTCAATTTGGATTGTTTAAATATTTAAAAGCCAGCTAAGTAGCTCACTTTTTTAAAAGAGTACACAGAAACTTTTCCTTAGGTTATATACCTATCTTTTTGTACATCGTTTTACTGCCACTATAAAGTGCCAAGTAAAAGTTAAAAAGAAAATATGGTAAATCAAAGTTACGAACTCCATCCCTTCTTTTAAAAACCTACCATATGGTGGTATTCCTTTGGCCAAGGCATTTAAGTTTTTTGAAATACTAATTATGTATTCATTTAAAGGTTCATATATTTTATACACGTAATTATTTTCATAACCTAAAATTAAAAAATAATAAATAATTGCTGTTACCAGCATCAAACTTAGGGGAGTAAATATACTAGAACCAAAATTAGATATGCTTTCATTAAGCCATAAGACCGCTTTCTCGGCTGAAAAGCCATTTTTAGCTTTTAGCTCTTCTTTGTATTTTTTCATTTCTAAAGCGAAGTATTTATTTGCTTCAATTTGATTCCCTATTTTGTCGAATGAATGTTTTATGATCCTGAAGGTTTCTCTGTTTGTATTTTTGTAATTTATTTCTGCATTTAAAAAGTTAGGTGATTCCTTCAAATTTGTATGCTCAAAATCTAACCCACTATAAAACTTAGCTTTTCTAAAGTTTGTAAAATTAAGAAACGTAACATATTCAAATTCGATTTTTTCTAGGCTTGTACTACCAACACAACCAAACTCACATTTTTCAAAGCCTGAAAAATCATCAAAAATACTTCGATTCATTTTGAACTGGTTAAATTTGGTTTTGTAAGCATCGAATAATGACTTGAAGTTAACATTAGATATCAGTGTACATTTGATATCACACTCTTTAAGTTCAACTTTGCCTTCAAATTCCATATTTTGGATTTTTAAAACTTCTATTTCACTTTTGTTAAGTAATAAGCGTTCTTTGAATTCACAGTTCTCTATGTGTAAGTTACATATTTTTTGGATAAATCCTTCGGAATTAAAAAAGATGCTTTTCAGGTAGGTTCCTCTATGAAAAATTACCTGACACTTAAAAGTGCAATCATTAAATAAATAACTCTCTATTTCTAGTTTATCAATTGCGCTTTCAGGAGACGCACTTGTGACAGCTCCTTGAAAGACACAATTTTGAAAAATTGTTCGCTCAGTAACATCTTCTATCATTAGAAAAGAGTGTATAGACCAATCATTCAGAAATATGCAATCTTGGAAAAAGAGCTGAACATTAGGCAAATTTATACTGCCAAAGTATATAGTGGAATCATCAAAGTGGATCCCTTTAAATTGCTTTAGAAGCTTAAAGAAATCAAATTCGTCTCTTGGATCCCTTTCTGGAAATTTTATCTGCCGAAGATGAATTATTTTTTGCTTTTTAGTGGGTAGGTTCTCTTGTGCATATTTACCAGAAGCAATTTCTTTTTTCGGCTCTTCAGATGAATTTTTTAATACGTTTTTTCGTATGTGGTATTCAAGATCATCATAAAACTCTTTAAGTTTTCCATTCATTTTATCTGTTTGATAATCACTTTTATTGCAATGAAGGGCACATTCCCCATTGAACATTGCTGGGATGTTACAATTATTTTGAATACAAATATCTGACACTATTATTTCCTTATAAATTACAAATACCTTTAACTTATTCTAAATTAATTATGCGATTTATGATATTTACTAATACGCACGGATTTTATAAAATATTGTATCTATAATAATTAATTACCACCATCTAAGCTCCAAACCACCTAAGCCCCACACTGCCTAACCCCAGCACCCGCATGTTTAAGCGCTACAATCTGCCCTTTACCGTTATGCGCCATAGCGAGCATATCGCCCGTATTTAGACCTCTTTCTACCGCATGCTTACCCTTTAAATCACTGAGCAGTGACTGCTTAATTTGTACCAGTACCTCGTCATTACAGCTGGCTATGTACCAGTCGTTATCAACCTTTACGAGCGTGCCGTATTCTATGTGGCGTTGTTGGTGTAAGCGCAAGCTATTAGCGTGTTGTGTATCGAGTGCGTGTTTTTGCTCGGTAATGGCGCTTGTGTAACTGCCCGATGGGTTTATTTCGTGGGTTTTAATAATTGAGTAGTCGTGAATGTCTATAGTTTTAAATGAGCTGTTAAGCACCGTTTTAGGTGCGTGGTTAATGCCCTCGTTACTATCAAACACAATAAAGGCGAATACGCCCAGTGCGCAGGCAAGGCTGGTTAACTGTAGCGTAAAACTAAGCCTTGAGGGCTTTTTATGGCTGGCATTATTAAGTAACGCTTTTTGTTGGGAAGCGCTGAGTGTAGTGCGTGCTTTTCGCTCTTTGTAGTGTTGAGTGAGCTTTTGATCAAACTGCTCATCAGGCTTGTTCATTGTTTGCTCCTAATAAACGTTTAAGGTTTTGCTTGGCATAGCGCAGCCTTGTTTTTACGCTCTCATGGTTGCTTTGCGTTATAAGCTCTATGTCGGCAAGGCTAAAGCCTTCTTGTTGTAAGGTAATGGCTTCGCGTTGTACAAAGCTCAGTTGCTTGAGTGCGCTATCGAACGCTTGGTAATTTATATTGCTAATACTATTGTTATTACCTTGCTCATTTTGCTGCGCGGGTAGGTGGGTGTTTTCGTCAAGCTCTACAAAGCGCTGCTGTTTGCGGTATTCGTCTACTAATGTGTTGCGCGCGAGTTTAAATAACCACGCTTTTGGCGTGGTTTGCGCTTGGTAAAGGTGGCGTTTTTCGATTACTTTTAGCCAGGTTTGTTGGCTTACGTCGTATGCTAAATGCGTATTAGATTGCGTCACTAGGTAGTGATATAAATCGTTACTGTATAAGGCAATAAGCTGCTCTAAGTGGCGGTTGTCGCCACTTTTTGCGTAACTTGCCATGCAATCCTTGCTTGGCGTTTCAAATAACCATGACTTAATACTGAGTAGCATAGGCGTTTAGTCCGTTAAATAGAGTTATCTAATTTAAAATCGAGCTGTACGGTTTGATCTGTTTGTAATTGTGCCACACCTTCTATTACTTTGGGGCGATATTTCCAGCGTTTTATGGCTCTTATTGCTTCGCGGTCAAAGGTGCGTTTGGGCTCGGCGTTTATTACCACTGGGTTTATTACTTCGCCGGTGGGCGAAATACTAAAGCTCAGTTGTACCCAGCCTTCTATGCCATTGCGCGCGGCAGATGTTGGGTATTTTGGATTTATGCGCACTATGGGTGTTGCATCGCCTGTTGGGCGGTTAATCGTGCTATTTATATCATCTCCAAAATCATCAATAGTGATTGGTGTTAATTCGTTAATCGCTATTACAGGGTCGTTTGAGGTATCGATTGGTGGTGCTTTAGGCGGCGTTTTTGGTACAGGCGGTGGTGGCTGTATTTTTTGTATATGCCTTACTTGTGAATCCTCTGGCGCCTGAAAAATCTCTACAATAATATCGTCGCCGAGTTTTATAGGTGCGCGCTGCTCGCCACTAATTAGGTATTGCATAAATGCAAAGGCGGCAAAGGTCATTACTGCGCCGCCAATAACGGCGGTTGATGTTTTAATAAATGCTGAATTATTGGGTACTTCAAGTGTGTGCATAAGCCGCTCCGAGTAAACTTATTGGGTTGTTTAAAAGCTATAACGGGGGGCAAATAAAAAAGGGGTTAAATTATTTTATAAAAATTGCGGGGTTTAGTTACAATAGCGTTCGCTATATTTTTACTTATTAATTTTTTAGGCTGTTATGCAACTCATACAAATAGATAAAGCACGTTACCGCAAACATTTAAATAGGGTAATTGTAGGGTGTGCGGCGGGTTTAGCTGTTGGCAGCTTGGCTATATCGCAAACGTTAATTGCGTTGTTTCCTGATGAAAGTGGGAGTCACTTTCATTGGAATTTAACCGGTGTTGTTATAACAAGTTTGGCCATTGGCTGGCTGTTAAATAAATACCGTACCCATAGTTTTATGACCGAAGTAGTGTACGTGTGGGAGCTAAAACAAGCGCTTAATAAAATAACCCGCAAAATGCCAAAGCTAAAAGCGGCAGGGCGCGAGGGTAATGCCGATGCATTATTAGCGATTCATTATAGTTATGCGGGCTCACGGCTTTTATGGCAGCTTGACGATAACACCATTACTATGGATGAGTTAGCTATAAAACAAGCCGAGCTTGATAGTGTGGCGGCCAAGTATAACCTGACTTTAAATGCCGATGACTATAACGAGGCTATATTAAAACAGTTTTAAAGCCTAGGTGATTAAATTAGCTAAAGGAGCCTTAATGAAAAAAGTACTGATAGTGTGTTTAGGTAATATTTGCCGCTCGCCCACAGCAGAGGCGGTGTTAAAAGCGCGTGCTAAAAAATTAGGCGTTGAGGTTAAGGTAGACTCGGCAGGGACTATTGGCTACCACGAAGGTAAAACGCCAGATAGCCGCTCAATGGCTGCGGGTGAAAAACGCGGTTATAGCTTTAAAGGTATATTTTCTCGCCCAGTGCGCAGCAGCGATTTTACTGAGTTTGATTTAATTTTAGCGGCCGACACACAAAACTTAGCTGACTTAAAAGCGCAATGCCCCACCCATTTACATTACAAGCTGGCATTGTTTTTAGAATACGGCGAGCAAAGCCAAAGCGCCATACCCGACCCATACTACGGCGGCGATGATGGCTTTGAAAATGTGCTCGATTTAATTGAAGCCGCAAGCGATAAAATACTCGCAAAGCTTTGAATAAAACTACCTGAACAAAAAAGACGCTATAATACCTTGCGTGTTATCTGGCTATTTTAAAGTCGAGCTGTACTTGCGTGCTTGCAACAACGGGTTGGCCGTCTTCAAATTTTGGTGCATAACGCCACTTTTTAAGTGCCGTAAGTGCCGACCTTTCAAACTCTTTCCCCCCTTGTGAGCTAACTACCTCTGGGTTTTTAACAAAGCCTGCGGTATCTACGTCAAATTCAACAACGACAATACCATCTCGCATTTGGCGTGCTTTGTTTTGTGGGTACTCAGGATTTTTGCGGTATATAGGTGTTTGCTCTTGTGTTTTTTTCCACGGCACCATTTTAGCAATTGCTAAACAATGCTTAGTGGCTTGCTCGCTTTGGCCTGTTTTTTCGTAAAGGTTAACAAGCTTTGAGTGCGCAGTAAGCTCAGCGCTGTGATCAAAGCTTAAGTTGTTATCAAATACCGATACAACATGGTTTAGTCGTTCAATGGCTTCATTGTATTTTTTCTTACCTTGAGCAAACGACGCCATTAAAAAGTCGGCTTTAATGCGCTCTACGGTGTTGTCGTCTAGGTTATTACGGTAGTAGTCATCGGCTTGGTTAAGCAGTGTTTTAGCTTTATGGTACTTTTTATGAGCAAATTTTTTGGCAAGCAGCGAGGCTGCTTCAAACTGCATGTCGGCAACAAATTTAGGGTTGTTTTGTGTTTTAGCTATTTCAATTACACGGTCGTAATTGTTATCGGCTTGATAGGCCGAGCTGGTGTTTTCAGCCTTGCCTATTAGGGCGTCGATTGTTTCTATTGCATTTTTACCGTGGTTATTTGCCAGTATTGTATAGGCTTGCGAGTAAAGTTCGAAGCGTTGCTCTGATACATTTTTTTTGTCGTTGGTAGAGCGCGGCGCTGTAATTGCTTTGGCGTAATTAATAGCAAGGCTTGCGGTGTTATCACTTTTATCACCATAAAGCGCAAGGCCTGTAGTATAGGCATGTTTAGCTGCTTGCTCTATGTTTTCGTCTTTTTTAACAGCCGTTAAATAACTTTGGTATGCATCAGAAAAGGCGGCTTTATCATCGCTTACTTGGCTTGCATTGGCCTGGCTTGCAAAAGGCGTAAAGGTTAATCCGATAACTAAGGCGAGGTGTTGTGCTTTCATAATAATCCCTATTAGTGTTCAATCTAGAAACAAAATACCACAAGTGATAATGGTTTTCATTATCTTTTGTGTGGGCGCTTGCTTATAAAACTAACTAATTACCTAACTACCAATGTGCACTAAGCTGTAACTAATTTTCGCCATTAAACTGTGCTAAAAGTGCCTGCTGAGATAACTAGGTAACACCGTTTTAGCTTTTTATAGGTGCGGTGTATTAACTTAATGTATAAGCAGCGTGGTAAAAGTAATAAAATTAAAATAGCAAATGCGTACAAGTTTGTCATTGTTTTGGGGAAATAGCCCTAGGTAGTGGGAGTTTATTGCATATTAAGATTGAAAATAGCCTGTGTAATCGCCATATATTTGCCATAAACCTAGTGTACTACGATCTAACTTTAAACATTTGTGATATTATCACCTTATGGTGTCGTAGTTATTTAATTATTTGGATTTGTCGTGGCGCAAGTAAGAGCAAGAGCCCAGCTTAATGTTGGCAAAAATAGTGATATTCCCGCAGAAATAGTGTCTTTTAGTGGCTTAAAAGACGGCCAAGAACACGTTGCGTTTGTATTTAACAATGCTGATGTAAATCAAAATGTGCCGCTTATTCGCATGCACTCTGAGTGTTTAACCGGTGATGTGTTTCATTCATCGCGCTGCGATTGTGGCGAGCAGTTAAATGAGTGTATTGAAATGATGCACGAGCAAGGCGGGGTGTTATTGTATTTACGCCAAGAGGGCCGAGGTATTGGTTTATATAATAAAATTGATGCTTACGTGCTGCAATCTCAAGGGATGAACACTTACGAGGCTAATAACCACTTAGGTTTTGCTGACGACTTACGTGATTTTTCGGACGCGGTATTAATGCTCAACGCACTTAATTTAAGCCACGTTAAATTAATGACCAATAACCCTAAAAAGCTTAATGCATTAAAAGATGCCGGCATTGAAGTAGACACCGTTATTGGTACCCATGCGCATATTAAAGCAGGCCTTACAGGTAACAAAGCTTACCTAGAAACCAAAATAAAACACGGCGCACATATGTTAGATATTAAAAAAATTAAAAAACCTTAACTATTTAATCATGTAGTGTCTGTTAATCCCCCCTCACGCCAAGTTATACTTGGCGTGTTTTGTTTAATTTAAGAGCCTGTATGTCTAACGAATTACGAATTTTTAAAGCCGATGCCGGGCTAAAGTGGTTTAAAGCCGGTTGGCATATTTTTAAAACCCAGCCATTTACCTTTGTAGTTATGCACTTATTAATAGGCATAGTGGGCATACTGTCGTTATTTTTACCTTTGCTGCAAGTTGTTGCGGCACTTGCTACGCCTTTTTTAACCGCCGGTTTTTACCAAGCGGTGCTTAGCAAGCAGCAGGGCGGTAAAATTATGCTAGCAGACATACTCAAACCCTTTAGCGCAAAAGGTAACCGTTTAGGGCTACTACGTTTAGCGCTTTACCAAATGGGAGCGGGTATTTTAATGGCCTTATTGGCTAATGGCCTATTTGCTGATGCAGTAGCTATTATGAGCCAAGAGGGGCTTGATCCTAACATTGCGCTTGAGCAAACTTTAAATAGTATTTCGGGCGCCAGTGTGGTGCTATTTTTAGTGGCAATGGCGGTGTATTTAATGGCGTTTGCTTACGCGGTACCGCTTATTTATTTTAGTAAAGAAAAACGTATTTTAACGGCGCTTAAAAATTCGCTATTGGTTTTTTATCATAACCTGTTCGCATTGAGTGTTTTTGGCATTATTTGTGTGTTATTTATGGCGCTTTCTATGTTCTTATCGTTCTTACCGCTGTTGATTTTAATGCCAATTTGCTACATTAGTTTCTTTGTATCTTATCAGGCTATTTTTATGCCAGTTGTACCGCCAAGTGACGATAGCAATGTTAAACCACTTAGCAGTGAACAAAGCGGGCGCTTTGACGCTTAATGGATGATAAGTTAAAACAAAAGCTTAAAAACTATGTACTGTGGTTACTTGGGCGCCAAGAGTATTCGCGCCGTGAGTTAACCTTTAAGCTTCAGCAAAAAGAAGCCAGCGACGAGTTTATAGAAACCCTGCTTAATTGGTGCGAAGAGCACAATTTTATTAACGAGCAACGCTATTGCGAAGGGTTTGTCAGAAAACACATTTTTAAAGGCCATGGCTTAAAGCGCATTCAAAGCGAAGCCATAGGCAAAGGGATTGACCGTTCACTACTTGAAAGAGTGGTTGAAGAGCTTGAAATAGACTGGTTTGAGCTTGCGCAGGAAGCGTACAACAAAAAGTATTCAACTACACCGGCCAACCTCGAGTACAAAGATAAAGCTAAGCGCGTGCGCTACTTAATGTACCGAGGATTTAGCTACGAACAAATTGATTTTGCAATGCAAGCACAGTAAATACAGGTGAGATTTTCACATGCAGCACATGACTACGGCACAACTTAGGCAACAGTTTTTAGACTTTTTTGCCAGCAAACAGCACCAAATTGTCCAATCGGCTTCACTTATTCCGGGTAACGATGCCACGTTGTTATTTAACAATGCCGGTATGGTTCCTTTTAAGGATGTGTTTTTAGGCGCCGAAACTCGCCCTTACACGCGTGCTACTAGTGCACAGCGTTGTGTGCGTGCTGGTGGTAAACATAACGATTTAGAAAACGTAGGTTACACAGCGCGTCACCATACATTTTTTGAAATGCTAGGTAACTTTAGTTTTGGCGATTACTTTAAACAAGACGCTATTAAGTTTGCGTGGGAGTTTTTAACTGAGGTTGTTAAATTACCACAAGAAAAACTACTTGTTACTATTTACCACGACGATGAAGATGCATTTGGCTTTTGGCACAATGATATTGGCCTAAGCGAAGATCGTATTATTCGTATTGCTACCTCAGATAACTTTTGGTCAATGGGCGATACTGGCCCGTGTGGCCCGTGTTCTGAAATATTTTACGATCACGGTGAGCACATTTGGGGCGGTCCTCCGGGCTCACCTGAAGAAGATGGCGACCGCTTTATCGAAATTTGGAACCTTGTATTTATGCAGTACAACCGTCAAAGCGACGGTACTATGGAGCCGCTGCCTAAACAATCTGTTGATACAGGTATGGGCCTTGAGCGTATTGCTGCTATTTTACAAGGCGTGCATTCAAACTACGAAATCGACTTGTTCCAAGGCTTAATTGCAGCTGCGGCAAGTGTAACTAACGCACAAGATTTAAACGATAAGTCGCTACGCGTTGTTGCGGATCATATTCGTTCGTGTGCGTTTTTAATTTCTGATGGTGTTATGCCATCAAACGAAGGCCGTGGTTATGTATTGCGTCGTATTATTCGTCGTGCAGTACGCCATGGTAACAAGCTTGGTGCACAAGGTGCGTTTTTCTATAAACTGGTTGCAGCGCTTATTGAACAAATGGGCCAAGCCTACCCAGAGCTTGCAAAGCAGCAAGAAATTATCGAAAAAGTACTGCGCATTGAAGAAGAACAATTTGGTAAAACCCTTGAGCGTGGCTTAGCTATTTTAGAAGAAAGCCTAAGCGAGCTTAAAGGCGATGTTATTCCTGGTGATTTAGTATTTAAATTATACGACACCTATGGTTTCCCTGCTGATTTAACGGCCGATGTAGCCCGTGAACGCCAAATGACAATAGACCATGCAGGCTTTGAAGAGTGCATGGCTGTACAGCGTAAAACAGCGCAGCAAGCTGGTAAATTTGGTGCCGATTACAACGAGCAATTAAAGTCAGAAAAACACACTGAGTTTAAAGGCTACGACAGCACACATCATAGCGCTACAGTAGTAGAAGTTTTTGCAAATGGTGAGTCGGTTTCTATTTTAGAAGACGGCCAACAAGGCATTGTTGTACTTAATCATACGCCATTTTATGCAGAATCTGGTGGCCAAACAGGTGATACCGGTACCATTACTGTTGCAGGTGGTGAGTTTACAGTGACTAACACTACTAAACTGGGTAATGCGTTTGCGCACCACGGTAGCGTACAAGGGCGCATTGCGGTTAACGATAAAGTAGATGCCACTATTGATGATGCACGCCGTGAACGCATTAAGAAAAATCACACAGCTACGCATATTTTACACGAAGCACTGCGCCAACTATTAGGTGAACACGTAAGCCAAAAAGGCTCACTGGTTGAGCCTGAGCGTTTACGTTTTGACTTCTCGCACTTTGAAGCTGTTACTAAAGACGAGCTACGTGAAATTGAGCGTGTAGTTAACGATGAAATTCGTCGTAACTTTGCCCTAAACACTGAGCTTATGGCGATTGATGACGCTAAAGCAAAAGGGGCAATGGCGCTGTTTGGCGAAAAGTACGACGATGAAGTACGCGTAGTAACCATTGGCGATTACTCAATTGAACTGTGTGGCGGTACGCACGTAGAGCGCGCGGGTGATATTGGCTTATTTAAAATTGTATCTGAAAGCGGTATTGCTGCAGGCGTACGCCGTATTGAAGCTGTAACAGGCGCAGATGCAGTGGCGTATGTAAGCGAGCAAGAAAAACAGCTAAACGATGTAGCAGCGCTGGTAAAAGGTGATAGCGCATCGGTACTTGAAAAAGTAACTGCGCTTCTTGAAAAGTCTAAAGGCCTTGAAAAGCAAATTGCACAGCTTAACGATAAGCTAGCCAGTGCAGCGGGTGCGTCTTTACTTGATTCGATTGTTGAAATTAATGGCGTTAAGCTATTAGTGGCAAACGTTGAAGGAACTGAATCTAAAGCGCTTCGTGGTATGGTTGACGATCTTAAAAACAAGATTGGCTCAGGTGTTATTGCATTGGGTGTTGCCAGCGGCGAAAAAGTAAGCCTAATTACCGGTGTAACGAAAGATTTAACCGTTAAAGTTAAAGCCGGTGAGCTTGTAAACCACATGGCAGGCCAAGTAGGCGGCAAAGGGGGCGGTCGTCCTGATATGGCACAAGCGGGTGGTTCACAGCCAGAAAACCTAAACGCCGCGCTTGAAAGCGTGACAGCCTGGGTAAGCGAGAAAGTTTAAGCTTACGTGGCACTTATTGTCCAAAAGTTTGGCGGCACTTCGGTTGGCTCTATTGAGCGAATAGAAGCGGTCGCCGACCTTGTTGTTAAAACTAAGCAGCAAGGTCATCAAGTGGTTGTGGTTCTTTCGGCCATGTCGGGAGAAACCAACCGCTTAATTAACCTCGCCAAGCAAATAGATACTCGCCCGAGTAGCCGAGAATTAGACGTACTTATTAGCACTGGAGAACAGGTTTCTGTTTCGCTCCTTGCTATGGCTATTATAAAACGTGGCCATTCGGCTGTAAGCCTACTAGCCGATCAGGTTAATATTCAAACCGATAACATGTTTGGTAAAGCCCGTATTGAAGAGGTTGCTGCGACGCGTTTAAAGCATGAGCTTGAGCATAATCGGGTTGCGATTATTGCCGGTTTTCAGGGGCGCGATGTAGAGGGCAATATTACAACCCTTGGACGCGGCGGCACCGATACCTCTGCGGTAGAAATAGCCACGGCAATAAAAGCCGATGAATGTCAGATCTATACCGACGTTGATGGCGTATACACTACTGATCCTCGTGTAGAACCAAACGCACAGCGAATGCGCCATGTAACGTTTGCCGAAATGCTAGAGCTGGCAAGCTTAGGCGCAAAAGTATTGCATATTCGTGCTGTTGAGTCGGCTGGTAATCATAAAATGCCGCTAAGGGTGCTTTCGAGTTTTGAGCCCGATGAAGGAACGCTAATAAGTTTTGAGGAGAGCGATATGCCAACTAAGGTTGTGTCGGGGATTGCGTTTAATCGTGACGAATGCTTGATAAAGGTACATGGCGTACCATACTGTGTTCATTCTCTTACAAAAATTTTGAAACTTTTTGCAGAAAATGGCATCGAAATAGATATGATTAGTCAAGTTAATCATAACTTTGAAAAAATAGACTATGCTTTTACTGTGCATTCAAATGACTATTTGCAAGCACACGATTTACTAACTCAACAACAGGTAAATCTGCAAGCTGATAGCATTTCTAGTGATACAACAGTTGCAAAAGTGTCGGCTGTTGGCATAGGAATGAAGTCTCACAGTGGTGTAGCGCATCAATTTTTTGATGCATTGGCGCAAGAAGGCATACACATAGTTTTAGTATCGACGTCTGAAATCAAGGTATCGGTTTTAATTGACGAGAAGTATTTAGAACTAGCAGTAAGAGCGTTACACTCAGAATTTTTAACAGAAAATGGATAGTTTGGGAGTTTTTACTTACTTTTCAATCAATTTTTCATTAAAATGGTCAAGCGGAATCTTATAATTTATTGGAACATGGGAGCAAGAGAATGCTAATACTAACTCGTAGAGTAGGTGAAACCCTAATGATTGGTGACGAAGTAACTGTTACTGTATTAGGTGTTAAAGGAAATCAAGTTCGAATTGGTGTTAACGCACCTAAAGACGTTTCAGTGCATCGTGAAGAGATTTACATGCGTATACAAGCTGAAAAGTCTAACCCTAATCCGGGCAATGCTTAATCAACACGTATACCTAGCTGAGTAATGCACTTAGCTATACCAAAAGCCACTCACTGAGTGGCTTTTTTTTGTTCTTAGCTTGCTCTATTACGTCAAGCTCTATTCAATGAATTTTGTATAGAAAGTATTTAATTTACAAGGTGATAGGCGAAAGTAACCTATCTCAGGCAATATATAAGCTATCATAAAATACAATATGCTAAAGCATAAATTAAAGTTAAGGTACTTTGAGTAAGATTAGCTAATCCCCGAATCTAAATCTAGCTAACCGCCTTAAAGGTTATTTAATTATATTGAAACAGGTTATCCCAGCGCTCATCCAAAATGGTTTTGGCATGATCTAAATTTATTGCGCTATACACATCGTTAGTGCAGGTTACTAAACGCATCCGGGTGAGTTTTTCAAGCGCATCGCTAATTTCAAAGTCGAGTTCGCATTTATACTTTGTTTTAAACCACGCCTCTATTTGCTCATCAAGCATTTGTGCGCTTAAGCCATTTTTAGATTTTAGTAAAAACGTATAGGCCAGCAGAGCTTCTTTTATGTCTTCTTCTTCGGCTGCGTCTATAAGGGTATGAAAAACACCCGCGTTGTTATCAAGGTTTTTAAAGTAAAGATTATCGCTTAGGGCTTTCATAAATTTAATTTTACGGTTTTTAAATTTACTCCATTCTTTAAAAATAAAGCTGCCAAAAACCCCCATTCCAATAGCAAAGGTAATAAAGTGTTGTTGGGTCATTTCTACGGCTTCACTTCTAAAGCCTCCCCAAAAAGCAAATAAAGCAAATAACAATAAAATAGATGCGCCAAGCTTAGTAATTAATACCACAGCACCGCCTACTAAAGCCGATGAGCCAATAATCACTTTATCAATAGGGCGCATACGTACTTCGCTATTCGGAAATAGCATTTCAAGGTCGGCTTTTGGGACATTTTGAAACAGCTTAACTATGGTCGAGCTTGGCTCAAACCCTAAAGGCGTTTTATTTTTAGCCTCAAAGTAGGCTTTATCTTTAAAGCGAATAAACACCGCAACGCGGTCGTAATTGGTAAAGTGCAGGGGCTTTTTACGCAAGCCCCAAAAGCTGGTTATGGTTTCAGTGAGTTGTGATTCGCCACGGCGGTAAAAAACCACTTCTTCAAAGTCGTCAAACTCTACCTCAAGGCGTACTTTAAATAGTGACTCTTCGTTGAGTGCATCTTGCAGGTCTTGATGGGTGATCACTTCAAAGTTAGCTGAATTAAGTACCTTAGCAAAATCTTTAGCAAATTCGCGTTGGCACTGCGCTTTTTGATCAGCTGATACTGGCGCTAAAGATCGCGTATCGCTATTGGGATCAAAGGGCGCGTAGTTATTTTTGAGCGACTCGAGTGTTGAATGGTAATCGTAATGGATAAGGCTTGCTAATAAATCGCAAAATTGTTTAAACGATGTTTGCTCTGAGTTGTTTGTGAGCTCAGCGCTGCACATATCAACAATATCTTGTTTTCTAAAGGGAATAAAACGTGCACTTTGCATAAATTTTAACTGCTTTGGTAGGTATTTAACTGCATTGGCACATAATAAAATATTCTTATAAACATTGCTAATTTGTTAACAGTTATGTGGCTGTTAAATCTTTAACTGTTTTCAGCGTGTATTAACGTAAATATGTAAGAATTAACCCATTGAGCAACGGCTTATCATCACAAGCAAAAAAAGGATTTACATGGCTATTCAAAAAAAACTAAAAGAAAAAACACGGCACTTTATAGATTCTAAACATATGCTAACAGGCATTACCGTAGCGTCGTTTTTAGAATCTACGATAGTCCCTATTCCGCTTGAAGCAGTGCTTGTGCCTCTTATGCAAGCACGTCGTGAAAAGCTTTGGTTAATAGCGCTTATGGCAACAGTTGGGTGCGTGATTGGTGCTTTATTTGGTTATGCGCTGGGTTATTACCTATTTGACGCTGTAGGTGACTGGGTTATTGAAATGTTTTCAAGCCAAGAGCAATTTGAAAATGTTAAGCAGCAAATGCAAAGCCAAGGTTTTTGGTTTGTAATGACGCTGGGAATTGTGCCCATTCCGTTTCAAATTGCGATGCTTGCCGCTGGGGCTACAAAATACTCTATTGGTTTGTTTTTATTAGCCTCAGGTATTGCTCGTTCAATTCGCTATTTTAGTTTAGCCGTTGTTGTATATTACGCAGGTAATAAAGCCGAGCAAATAATCAGTAAACACAAAACTAAAGCAATGATTGCTATTACTATTTTAATATTAGCTTTATGGGGCCTTAGCACCTTAATATAGTTTTATACTTAGTTGTTATAAGTAAGCTGCTCAGCGCGACTAAAACTGTGTGGACACTAATGCAAATGTGGGTTTTTAGCTTTGCATTGTATTTGTGTCTGCTTTGCTCAACTCTTTGTATTCAAGGTGGTGAAATAACCCTGCAAGTACAGGGTAAGTTAACCTTTTATAGCGGTTTTTTCTGGTGTGCTATAGTTTGTTAATAACGCATTAAAAAGCGCCACCCTATGATTGAAACTGTAAAACTTACCGTTAGGCTGTCTAACTTTTATAAAATGAGTTGGATAAATAAGGCGGTAAGTATAGCGTTACTTCTCTACATTATTGTTTTTTCACTTTATGCTTTAAATACTTTCCCCCCTTTAAACGTGCAAAACAATGTGTATGGTTTTACTACCGATTTTTGCAATCTCATCGTGCTCGTATTTTTATTTTGGATAGTGCAATGCTCTGAGCTTTCAAAACAAGCGTACGTGTTTTCTACTTTAGGTTTATTGCTATGGAGTATGGGTACAACGGCTGATGTAATAGATGAATTAGTTGTGCAGCCTTATTGGATGAGTGTTTATTTTGAAGACTTATGCAGAACCATGGGAATGCTTTTTACCGCCTATGGGTTATTTAAGACCATGCGTTTTGTACAAAGTATACATAACCGTTTAGCGCACGAGTTGATAACGGACGATCTTACACAAGTACATAATAGACGCTATTTTTATCGGCATGTTAAAACTGCCTCTAGTACGCCTTACGTTATTTTAATTATAGATATTGATCATTTTAAGGCTATTAATGATGAGTTTGGCCATGATGAGGGTGACTTAGTGCTACAGCAGTTAGCTACTAAGTATAATAGTGCATTTGTTAATAATGCAGTATTTGCTCGTTTAGGCGGTGAGGAGTTTGGCGGCTATTTGCCTACCGGAAATATAAGCCAAGCGGCTGAATTTTGTGGGCAACTAATAGACATTGCACACAATATTAAAGTTAAACAGGTCAAACAGCTTACCGTAAGTATTGGTATGGCGCTGCAAAGCGCTAACGAGCACCTCGACAAGGTAATGAAGCGGGCAGACATGGCTTTATACGTTGCTAAAAATAATGGCCGAGATCAATATAAAATAGCCCCTTAAGCTTTCTACGCAAATATCCTTATTATTTGCACATTTATTACACTTTTAAACGTTTTCGTAAAGAACTGTCAGCGAGGGTAATACTTTGTAAACTATGAAATTAAAATGCAGCAAAGAAGTCATAATAGTGATTTTAATAATAAGGAAACTTTAATGACCAACTCTCTGTTGAAAGCTGCTTTACCTCTAAGTTTAATGTCTATTCTAGTTGGTTGTGGCGGCAGCGACGGCTCAAGTGATACAGGCTACGTACAATTATATAATGGCTCTTATAACAGCCCATATACGCGTTTATTTGTAGACGAAACTGAGCGCTCAGGCACCGACTTTGCAGATGTAACCACGCGTCATAATTACAGCACCGGCACTTACGATTTAAGCTTTGAATACTTAGATGCAAACGACAGCTACATTACAATTAGCGAACAAGAAGTATCAATCAAAGGTGACAAAACCGAACTAATTGTAATGAGCGGTAACTTTGACGAACCTACGTTCACAGAGCTAAGCGTGCCCATTTCAAGTGATACAGATGAGTTTAACTTAGGTTTTTACAATATCACCAGTGAAGACACTAGCTACGATATTTACCTAGCAACCGATGATGGCGTATTTGAAAGTGCTGAACTATTTACATCAACACAGTATTTGAGTGAGCTAGATTTACAAACCCTTGATGAGGGTTACTACACAATTTATATCACTGAGGCAGGTAGCACTGATGTAGTGTATGAGTCGGAGTCGGTTTATTTTTATGATGAAGAAAGCTACGTAGCCATGATCCGCCCAAGCTATGCAACAGAAGAAAACGGTATCACGCTCGATATTGTGACTGACAATAACTATGTTACAGCACTAAAGCACCAATCAGCGTTAGGCCAATTGCGCTTTATAAATACCGTTGACGATTACTCGCCAGTTAGCTTTAGCACGACCCGTGGCACCACAGTTAACGATACCAATACGGTAGCAAGCGATACCTACACCGATTACATTGAGCTTTCGCCAAACAGTTACAGCGTTGCAATGTACGACGAAGAGGGCACTAAGCTTGCCGATAACTTTTTAATGACCCTAGAGCGCGAGCAAAGTGCGGTAGGCGTTTTTTACAACGATGTCGATAATGGTTTACGCATGATGAGTGTTGAGGAAAACCTAACACCTAGCAGCTACAGCCATACTATTTCGGTTGTTAACCTAATTGAAAGCTACGCAGGGCAAACAGTAAGCGAAGTTGACGTGTACTTTACCTTAAATGGTGAAACTGTTGATGACGCCACCAATGTAATTGATGGCTTAGATAGATACGATCAAGAAGAAATTGATGTAGATGATGAAGCTTACACTGTGTATGCCGTATACGAAGATAACGGCCAACAAATAGTGTTAATTCAACAAAGCGATATAGATTTTACCGAAGAAGGTAACTATATCTTAATTTTAGATCACGATGAGACAACCAGTTCAGGCTTTAAAATGAGTGTAACGCGCACAATTACAGACAGCGTAGAATAAGTAACATGTAACACGTTCTAGAAAGTAAAAGCCCTAAGCTTTATTGTTTGGGGCTTTTTTTGCCTAGCTGTAGCGTGATTTTGTTTACATTAAATAAACCCATATATAAGCAGATTGCTATAACTTTTAAAAATTTTAGGTACACTCATAACATAATAAATAAAAAGAGCGTGCCATGGATGAGTTTTTAGGGATAGTGGGTTTATTTGCATTTGCAATAATGGCCGGTGCTATTTGCGGTATTGTCGCAATTGCACAACTTAGTAATTTAAAGCAAGAAATTGCCCAATTAAAAGCAAAAGTACTTAGTTTAGAATTAGCTAACAACGCACAAAGCCACGGTGAAAACGCCGATAAAAGCACCGATTGCTCCACAGCTGAACATGCGGACACGGCTCAAGCAAATAGCAATGAGGCGACTTTTAATCAAGTTAGTCCTAATCAATCCAATCAGCCTCGTGACCAGGTAAAAACGCCAGCTTCAGCAATAAAGCCTTCCGCTAAAGCTTCTGCCAATAAACATAAGCAAGGCAGTAAAAATCTCAAACCCACACTTGTTACTTCTTTTTTTGAAAAATTGCGTAGCGACTTTGAACAAAACTGGATGACCTGGATAGGCGCAATCGCATTGGCGCTAGGCGGTATATTTTTAGCAAAGTACAGTTTAGAAGCCGGGTTGCTCTCTCCTACGATGCGATTAACCCTAGGCGGTTTATTTGGTGGAGGCTTAATTGCAGCCGCAGCTTATATGCATTACAAAAATAGTGTATTTGAAGGGTTTAAGAACTATATACCTGCAGCGCTTGCCAGTGGGGGTTTTATTACGTGCTTTGCACTGACCTTATTAGCGTATAGCAGCTATAACATGATCAGCCCTTTAACAGCATTTGTTGTACTTGGGGTTATTGCCATAAGTGCGAGCGCTATGGCAATAATGCTTGGCCCAGTATTAGCCGTACTAGGTATTATTGGTGCTTATTGTGTCCCCGTGCTGATTAATACCGGCAGCAATAATTTATTTGCGCTTTATATGTACATTGGGTTTGTGAGCTTATCTGCTGCGCTGGTCGCGTATAAAGTACAGCGTGCATGGCTGTGGTATTTACTTTGGGCGGGGCATTTGAGCTGGTATGTTGTTGGCTTTACTTTAGCTAACAGCAGCACCATTTGGCTTATGGGTACGTATGGGCTATTAAGTGTTATTGGTTTAATTGCCGTGCCACGCTTGGGGTTAAAACTTGCGGTGGTTGAAACTCGCCCACATAGTTTAAAGCGCCTAATAAACGCACTGCCTAGTAACCCTTTAATGCTTGCCTGTATTGTCCCTTTGTTACTGGCTATGCTTTTTGATAGTACTAACTACTTACAGTGGCAAATAATAAATGCGTTAAGCATATTAACATTGCTGTTTTTAGTGCTTAAAAATAGCCGCTGGGATTTATGGCAAGGGGTGGCGATGTTAATAGCAGTACTCTGGCTATTAAGCACGCCTTCTTATTATGCTGATTATTCTGACTCGCTATTTATATTTAGGCACCAATATGGTGGCGCTATATTTTTAGGGTTAGCGCTCGGCGTATATGGGCTTTATTTTGGTATAAAGTGGCAACCTAAACGATTGGCTTTTCATATTACTGCCTCGTTTAGCGTATTTATAATGATTGCCACCTTATACGCTATAATCCCAAACCATGCGTTGGCCGCAGCCTATCCATTGTGGGCAGTGATACTACTTACAAGTAGCGCCATTTTAATTAGGTGCGCAATAGGTGGCGCAACGCTTTTTCAGCGCTTTACATATTGGGTGGGGGCAAATGCCAACATCACGCTTGCTATCACTATGTTATTAAATGACAGCGGGCTAACCATTGCACTGGCTATTCAAGTTTTACTTATTAGCGTGTTAATAAACCGCTATCGGGTGCCTATGCCACATTGGCCAATTAAAGCGCTGGTGGCTGCATTACTACTTCGCCTTACACTGTCACCGTGGACCCCAAGTTACGAGGCGCTTAGTGTATTGGGTGTGCACTGGAGCTTAGTAGTTTATCCTTTGTGTGTGGTGTTATTTTACACTGCAGCCAAATGCTTTAACGCATCGCAGTTAAAAGTTTGGCTTGAAGGCGCAGCGCTGCATTGCTTGGCGTTATTTATTACCACCGAAACCAGCTATCAACTGGTAGGGCACTATCCGCAGTTTGATTCTTTGAGCTTTTATGAACAAGCTTTACTCACCTGTAATTGGCTTGCGCTGGGTTGTGTATATTTACACCGTGCTCGTATTGCCGGTAGCTTAGCTAAATTATACCAAGTGGCAGGCATAGCATTAGCAGGTGCTGCGGGTGTTACTGCACTGAGCACCTTACTAAACGCTAATCCATTTTTAAGCTCTATTTATATTGGCGAATATTTTGTATTTAATTGGCTATTTTTGCTTTGGTTAGTGCCTGCGGGTCTCGTGCTTTGGCTTTATACGTTAATTAAACCGCTGTATACAAAAGCTGCGCCATTTATACTCACAGTAGCGGGTGTATTGAGTGTGTTGGCAATTAATGGCTTTATACGCCAATACTGGCAAGGCCCTTATATTTACTTATCAACAGGTGCAAGCAACGCAGAGCTTTATAGCTACTCGGTTATTTGGCTTGTGTTAGGGGCTATTACTGTGGTGCTAGGGCATTTAAAAAATCAGCTATTAATCCAAAAGATAGGGTTAGGATTATTGGCAGCGGTTATTTTAAAAGTATTCTTAGTGGACATGGCTAATTTAACGGGGCTTTTAAAAGCGCTGTCGTTTATTGGCTTAGGCTTGTCGTTAGTGGGGCTAAGTTGGTTATTTCAAAAACTACGCAGCCAAGCCAAACCAGCCTAATAATTTAGGGTTCCAACGCTTTGTTAAGCACATAAATAAGCCCAGCTAATACTGGGCTTATTTTTTGCTGCCAATTGGCTATTACGTGCTGTGATTAAGTAAAGCTTTAAGCTTACCTGGCTTAATAGGCTTACTTAAATAATGAATATTAGCCGCTTTGGTTTCTTGTTTAAGCTCGGTGTCGCGTACGGCAGTTATAAGTATGGCGGGCACTTCGCTTTGCCATGTATCACGCAGTGTTTTTATAAGCGAAATACCATCGCAGTCATTACCTAATTGGTAATCCATTAAAATTACATCGGGCGCTGTGTGCTGTTTAGCGTGCGCGAGTACTTTATTTACATCGTCAAACAAGGTGTAATTGGCTTGCCACTTTTTAAGTAAACTGGCCATTGCTGCTAGGTTTTCGGGGTCATCGTCTACCGCGACTATGTTAATCGCGTCGCGGTTTTCTACTAAACTGCTGGCCGTTGCTTTTTGTTGAACAAACTGCGCATCGCCATAGGGTACTTCAATACTAAAGCGACTGCCTTTACCGGGCTCTGAGTGCACATCAAGCTCTAAGCTAAGTAAATCGGCCATACGTTTTACAACGCCAAGCCCTAAACCAACGCCTTTGTTATCACCGGCTTCTATACGGTAAAAGTCGTTAAATATTTTAGCTTGTTCTATTTGGCTAATACCTGGGCCGGTGTCCCATACTTCTATACGTAAATTATGTTTACGGTTTCTGCATGCTATTAATACTCGCCCTGTTTCGGTGTATTTAACCGCATTAGACACCAAGTTTTGTATAATTCGGCGCAAGTAGGTAATGTCGCTATGCACAATTTGTGCGTTTGAACGCACGGTTAGTTTTAAGCCTTTATCGCTTGATAAAATAGCGTACTCGCTTTGCAGTGGCATAAGTATATCGTTTATACAAAAGTGCCGAGGGGTTGGGGTCATTGCGCCTTGCTCTAACTTGGCAATTTCTAGTAAGGCTGACATTAAATGCACGGTTGAGTCTAAACTGTGGCCAAGCTTATTAAAGCTATTTTGGTTAGTTGTATCAAGCTGCTTTTCATCAATGGCTGCAAGGTATAAACGCGCCGCGTTAAGGGGCTGTAAAATATCGTGGCTAGCCAGTGCTAAAAATCGCGTTTTACTGTCGTTGGCTTGCTCTGCTTCGCGCTTGGCTAAAGTAAGTGCTTGCTCTGTTTTTACTCGGCTATCTATTTGGGCTTGTAAGTCTTTATTAATGGTTTGCACTTCTTGAGTTCGCGCCTCAATGCGGTTTTCAAGATCCATGTTAATTTCTTCAAGCGCATTTTGCGTACTTATATGGTTTGTAATGTCTGAAAAACTCGTTACAAAGCCGCCATCGGGTAGGGGGTTACCTATCATTTCGTACACTTGGCCATTACGGCGGTGACGAATAAAGTGATGCGAGCTACCATTTTTTAAATGCTGAACGCGTTTTTCTACTTGGCGCTCTATTTCGCCTGGGCCACATTCACCGCGTACTGCGTTGTACCTTATTATATCTTCTATGGGTTGCCCCACTTCTAAAAAGCCGTCGGGGTAGCCAAACATTTGGCTGTAGCGCTTATTCCATGCCACCAGTTTTAAATCTTTATCGACCACCGAAATACCATGGCTTAAGTTTTCGAGCGAGGTATACAAAAGGTTTTGGTTAAACTGCAGTGCTTGTGTGGTTTCGTCAAAAAAGTTAACCACCTCTTCAAAGGCCATACGTTTACCCGATGAAACCGTACGGATTAGCGCCTGCGCCGAAGACGCCCCTAACACCCCAGTTAACGCACGTTCGCAGTAGGCTATAAATTCGGGCTCGGGGTGGGCATTATTGTCACTTAGCTGGTGCGAAAGTGAAAAGTGCGCCAGTACTTGTTGGCTACGCTGAATACCTAAAAAGGTTTGCAGTAGTATTTTAAAGTCGTAAACCGTGGCTTTAACATTTTTGTTTAAGCGGCGCGATAAAATAGCCTGATCTTTAGGGTTAACAAATGCGGCGGCCTGAATTTTATCTATCAAGCGCTCTTCTGCCCCTAACGAAAAGCTAATATAACAGCCAATGTTAGCAAATAAGGCAATCAGAGTGCCGCGTGTAATAAGTGTTTGCTGAAGCTCGCTATCAAGAGCGCTACCGGCATCTAAAATTGGCATCATTAAAAATAATACCCAACAAATAAAACCCGCTAATAGCCCCGCATATACACCATAAGCATGGCCTTTTCGCCAGTAAAGCCCGCCCACAATAGCCGGGAGCAGCTGCGTTACTAACGAAAATGCCACCAGCCCCATACTGGCCAGCGCACTACCATGGCCAAACCATTGCTGATAAAAATAAGCCAATATAAGTATGCCGGCTATGGTAAAACGCCTAACTAACAAAATTTGCGATTTATAACTGCTGGTAATTAAGTTGCGCTTAAATTTACGGCGTAGCATAAGCGGCAGCACTACATCGTTAGAGATCATGGTGCTAAGCGTAAGTGTGGCCACCACTATCATAGCGGTGGCTGCAGAAAGCCCGCCAATAAATACAAAGGTACTTAAAAAAGCTTGGTCGTGAATAAGCGGTAGCGCTAATACAAAGCTGTCGGGTGAAAAACTGCTACCAATACTTGGGTGAATTGCGGCAGTAGCAATAGGAATTATCATCGCGGCGGTGAGTAATAAATACAGCGGAAAAGCCCAGCGAGCAGTAAATAAATGGCGTTTGTCTTGGTTATCTACCACGGTGACATGAAATTGTCGTGGTAAACAAATTATGGCCGCGGCAGCCATAAGTGACTGGCCAATAAAGTTAAAACTAAAAAAGTTAAAGTTGCCCCAGTGTTGCCAAATCGACTCTGTGACTTTGTCGCCGCTAAGGGTGGGTAAATTAAATAAGGTGTACAAGGCTAAGCCAGCGACGGCAATAAGCGCAATGAGCTTTATCATTGACTCAAAGGCGACTGCTAGCATAAGCCCAGAGCGGTACTCGGTAACATCTACCTTACGGGTACCAAAAAATATTGCAAACAGCGCCATAATTAACGTGGCGGTGAGGGTAAGCATTTCGCCAGATATTTGATTGCTGTTTTGCAAAAGCAAAAAGCTGGTACTGAGTGCTTTTAACTGCAGCGCAATATAGGGAATGGTGGCAAGTAGGGCAATAACAGTGACCAGTATTGCACTGGTTTGACGTTTACCGTAGCGGGCAGAAATAAAATCGGCAATGGTGGTAATGTTTTGTTTTTTACTTACTAATACCAGTTTGCGTAAAAAGCCTTGGCCAAAAAAGAACAACAATGAAGGCCCCAATAAAATGGGTAAATAGCTCCAACTACTGGTGGCAGCGGTACCAACCGAACCATAGTACGTCCACGAGGTACAATAAATCCCTAACGATAACGAATACACAAAAGGATGATGGCTAATCCGTTTAGCAAGTGGTGTTGTTTTATCGCCCCAATTAGCGAGCCAAAACAGCACCCCAATATAGCCTAATGCTACAAAAATCAGTACAGCAGTCATGTTGTTATTAAACCTTATTATTTATACCCACACACAATAACAGAGATAACTTTAAGTGTGCGTGCACAATTTTATGCAAAATATTAACGTTGTTTTTATTGTATTGATTTTAAATGATTATTTATATTGTTGATGATTTATTAGACTAATGTCGCATTTTTACACAAAGCCACTTAAATTTTGCCGTTAACGCGCTTAGGCAAAAGCTAACCTACTGAAAATTATGTGTAATTGTATTTTTAAATACAATTGCATTTGCAGTTTACGTAAACGTTAACAGGCTGTTACGACTATGGTCTCACTTCACTCTTCACGCCGCGTTGCTAAATTAATAACCGACTATAAAAAAACCACTCATTGCAATTATGCAATGCTTAAAGGGGAAAATAAAAATGGCTTTTAAAGATGAAGAACAAGCAAAAGCTTATTGGGCAGAAAACATTTCACTACTGTTTAAGTTACTAGCAGTGTGGTTTGTGGTCTCATTTGGCTTTGGCATATTACTGGTAGATGTACTGAATGAAGTACGTTTTTTTGGGTTTAAACTTGGCTTCTGGTTTTCACAACAGGGCGCTATTTACACCTTTGTAGCTTTGATTTTTGTTTACGTTTTCAAAATGAACACGTTAGATAAAAAATACGGCGTAGACGAATAGGAGCTAGGTAATGGATGTTCAAACACTCACATTTATAATTGTTGGTTTAAGTTTTGCGCTTTATATCGGCATTGCAATTTGGGCGCGTGCAGGCTCTACAAATGAGTTTTACGTGGCAGGGGGCGGCGTACCTCCGCTTGCCAATGGTATGGCAACCGCAGCCGATTGGATGAGCGCAGCGTCGTTTATTTCAATGGCGGGTATTATTTCGTTTGCAGGTTACGATGGCGGTGTTTACTTAATGGGGTGGACTGGCGGCTATGTATTACTCGCTATGTGTTTAGCGCCTTACTTACGTAAATTTGGCAAATTCACTGTACCTGACTTTATAGGCGATCGTTACTACTCACAAACAGCACGTGTTGTTGCTATTTTGTGTGCAATCTTTATTTGTTTTACTTACATTGCTGGACAAATGCGTGGCGTAGGCGTGGTATTTTCGCGCTTTTTAGAAGTAGAAATTGAAACCGGTGTTTACATTGGAATGGTGATTGTATTCTTTTATGCGGTACTTGGCGGCATGAAAGGCATTACCTACACGCAAGTAGCGCAGTACTGTGTGCTTGTGTTTGCCTATCTTGTGCCCGCTATCTTTATTTCAATGATGATGACAGGCCACTTCTTCCCGCAAACCGGCTTTGGTGCCACATTGAGTGATGGCTCAGGCATGTATGTACTTGATAAGCTAGACGGGTTAAGCGCAGAGCTGGGCTTTGCACAATACACCGAAGGCTCTAAAAGCATGATTGACGTATTTGCTATTACCGGCGCTTTAATGGTGGGTACTGCAGGTTTACCGCATGTAATTGTTCGCTTTTTCACTGTACCACGCGTTAAAGATACCCGTATTTCAGCAGCGTGGACACTGGTATTTATTGCTATTGTTTACACTACTGCACCGGCGGTTGCCTCGTTTGCACGCGTAAACATGATTGACACCATTAACGGTAAAGATGGTAGCGGTACAGAGTACGCTCAAGCACCAGCGTGGATCAAAAACTGGGAACGCACGGGCTTAATTACCTTTAATGATAAAAACGGCGACGGCAAAATGTTTTACACCGCCGGCAAGGTAGAAGACCCAACAAGCGCAAACGAAGTAAAAGTAGACCGCGATATTATGGTACTGGCTAACCCTGAAATTGCTGATTTACCAGCATGGGTAATCGCATTAGTTGCGGCCGGTGGTATTGCTGCTGCGCTTTCAACCACAGCGGGGTTATTGCTGGTTATTTCAACATCAGTGTCGCACGATTTACTTAAACGCACCCTTAAACCCGACATAAGCGATAAACAAGAGCTACTAGCTGCTCGGTTAGCCGCGATGATTGCCATTGTTATATCAGCTTACTTTGGGATTAACCCGCCTGGGTTTGTTGCATCGGTGGTCGCCTTTGCCTTTGGTTTAGCGGCGGCGAGTTTCTTCCCGGCAATTATTATGGGGATATTCTCTAAAACAATGAATAAAGAAGGCGCAATTGCTGGCATGGTGACCGGTATAGGCTTTACCGCTGCGTATATTATCTTCTTTAAATTTGTAAGCCCTGAGCTTAATAGCCCAGAAAATTGGTTCTTAGGTATTTCGCCCGAAGGAATTGGCTTAGTGGGGATGATCATTAACTTTGTGGTTGCTGCAACCGTACTTAAATTAACAAAATCGACACCGCTTGAAATACAACAAATGGTGGAAGGTATTCGTAATCCTAAAGGGTCAGGTGAAGCACACGCACATTAATGCGCTAAGCCTACTTAAAAATAAAGCACCAAAAGCCCGACTTTAGTCGGGCTTTTTATTTGTTCAAATAATGAGTACATTAGATTTTGTGTATACTTTTTAAGAGTACAGCAATGAGTGTAGAGCAGCAGGAAGTTGCCCAGTTTGTGTGTATGCAGGCGCCATTTAGCATGCTACACGACAGTGCGTGTGAGTATTTTGTAAGCCATATTGATAGTGTTTATTTAACCCGAGAAAACCAAGCGCAGTGGCTGCAAACGCAAACCCCAAAGCTTTTTTTAATTCGCTCTGGTTTATACGACCTAGTGGATGCAAAAGGTGATGTAGTAAAGCGTTTAGCGCAGGGGGATTACTTTGGCTATCCTTCTTTGTTAACCGGAGAGGCGATTCAAAATAGGTTACAGGTACAAAAAGAGGGCATAGTGTATATGCTTGCGCAAACGCATTTTGACTTTTTACGTCATCAATACAAACCGTTTGAGCAATATTTTGTACGCGCGCACGCCAATCGTTTACTTTCATCACATTATAAAAGTAAAAACGATAGCTGGTCTGAGCGCAGAATATCTGAGCTGATGACCCGCACCGCCATAACCTTAGCACCCGATGCCAGTATTAGGCAAACCGCTAAAAAAATGAAAAAACACGGTGTATCGTCAATTATGATCACCGAACACGCCATTTTAGTTGGCGTAGTGACCGACCGCGACTTACGTAACCGTGTACTGGCCGATGAAGTCGACCCACAAGATGCGGTTAGCAGCATAATGAGTGCAAAGCCTAAATTTATATTTGAAAACAATCGGGTGTTTTCTGCTTTGCATTTAATGCTTAAATACAATATTCATCATTTACCTGTACTTGATGAAAACCATAAGCCTTTGGGTATGCTTACTAGTACCGATTTACTGCGCCAGCAAAAAAGTGACCCTGTGCAGCTTATTGGCCGCATTTATAAAGCCCACAGCATTGCCGATTTAAAACGTTATGCAGGCGAAATCCCTGAGTTACTGCGAAGTTTTTCGTACAACATAGAAGACATATCGCTAATTGGTAAACTGCTCAGCGGCTTAACCGATGCACTCACCTCGCGTCTTATTCATTTATTTCAAGAAGAAAATGGCGCAGCGCCCACCAGTTTTTGCTTTATATGTTTTGGCTCGCAAGCACGCGAAGAGCAAACCTTACATTCAGATCAAGACAACGGCTTATTACTCCCAAATGATTTAAGCGAGCAACACCAAGCTTACTTTAAACACATGGGGGAGTTTGTATGTGAGCAGTTAGTAGAATGTGGCATTAGGCGTTGCCCGGGGAATATTATGGCCAGCAGCGATGAATGCAGAATGAGTGTAAGCCAGTGGTGCGAGCGCTTTTTTAAATGGATAAAAAGCCCAACCCCAAGCGCCATGCTTAACTGCAAAATATTTTTTGATTTGCGCTTTATAGAAGGCTCCAATGCTCTATACAGCGGCTTTTGCGAGCAGTTAAACAGGATATCGCGCGATGAGTTATTTTATGCTGCTATGGCAACCGATATAAGAGCCAGCTCAGTGCCTATAGGTTTATTTAATAAGCTTAAAACGCAAAAAAGCGACAACAACCATAAGTACATAGATTTAAAAAAACGCGGTGTGGTGATCATTAACGACATAGTGCGTTTATATGCGTTAAAAGCCGGAATAAAACGCGCCAATACCCAAGAGCGCTTAGATGCTTTACTTAAGCATTCACTGCTAAATAAAGACGATATTTATAATTTAAAAGATTGCTGGCGATTTTTAACTCAGTTACGTTTTAGTACGCAAATAAACGAAGAAGGTTTGCCAAGTAACTGTATAAACCCCGATAAATTAAGTTCATTAGAGCGCCATCAGCTTAAAGAGGCTTTTTATTTAGTAAAACAAGCGCAGCAAGCCGCGGCGTTTAAATTTGCCCGTGGCAGTTTGTAATAAGAGGTAAGCGCTGTGGTAAAAAAATGGCTCAGTAAGTATATAAAAAGGCGTAATTTATTAAGTCAAAATGCGTTAACGCAACGCTATTTAGTGATTGATTTAGAGCTTACTGGGCTTGATGTAAACCAGCATGAAATTGTCTCAGTAGCCTGGGTTAAAATAGACAACCAATGTATAAAAATGAGCGAGTCGCAGCATTTAATAAACAAGGATGTAAAAAGCCTAGAGCAAAGCCCTGTTTTTCACGGCATTATTGACGACACAGTGGCTAAAGGACAAAGCCTGCACACTATATTAACGCAGCTAAGCCGTGATTTTAGTGACCATATTTTGGTTTTTCATAACGCCATACTGGATTGGGGGTTTTTAAAAGCAGCCCTTAAAGGTTCCAATATAAACGCACAACCTAAGTTGATACTCGACACCCTCCACATAGAAAAAAAGCGCCTTATTTGCCAAGGTGCAGAAATAAAACAAGATGATTTAACCCTAAGTGCGTGTCGCAAACGTTATGAGTTACCAAGCTATCATTGTCATAACGCACTTACAGACGCACAGGCCACCGCCGAATTATTACTAGCCCAGTGCTACCAAATAAACCGTGGGAAGGAGTTGCAGTTGAGGTCAATAATTTAACAAAGCTACAGCATTTACTAATTATTTTGTTAAGATAAGAATTTTAAAAGGATTTATTATGGTAATTGAAGCCGCCAGTAAGTATTACAACCAGTTAAACAATGACCTTAAAGCAGTTAAAAAGTACATTCACAATAATTTTGGTGTGTTTCTTACTATTCTTTACTTACTGGGTAGTTTATCAGGCGTTGTGTATCTTTACGTTTTACTTAATAACTTCTCGGTTGATATATTCAATTTCATTGAAATAAGTGACTTTTTACTGGCACTGATTTCAAATTTTTTACTTATTACTCTTTATACTACGATCATCGTTTTAACAGCTATTTATTTAAATTGGCGCTCAGGACACATGCCAGATCCTAGTAAAACAACCGTGTTAAAAAAACTTTATTATGGCTTTGGTTACCCGTTCTATTTATTAAAACCTAGTTACTCATTAATGTTATTTTTAGCACTTATAATATCTACATACCCTACTATGTTGGCGCATTCACACAGTAAAGATATAATAAATGAAAGAACAATGAATTATCACTTGTCATTAAATTATCCAATTGCTCAGAGTAAAGTAACTCAACTTCAAAATGTTCAAATAGTAGCCTCAACAATGCGGAATTTATTTGTTTATGATAATAAACAAGATGAGTTACTTATTATTTCACAAGAAAATATTTCAGCTTTGATACCTAATCTACACCAAGAAAAAACGATTAAGCCAAAGTCAAAAGCTGCATCAAGCACACAGTAATTAAACATTCGCTGAAACACGATTGGCTGCTATTTATTAGTATGGACGCATAACCAAGCATGGCACTTATTCAGGACAAATTATGAGACTCATTACCACTATTCTTCTAACCTTATTCCCTGTGATCGCTTGTGCTAATTCGAGCTTACCTGCCAATCGTCATATCTCAGTGCAAGGCACTGCTGAGGTATTAGTTGAGCCTGACATGGCTAAAATACTATTTAAGGTGAATAGTGTTAAAAATGAGCCGAATGCCGCCAATAACGCGCTTGAGAATAAAGTGAAGTTATTAATAGATGGGCTCAATCAATTTGAAATAAGCGCCGATGACGTAGTTGCCTCAAACGTTAAAATTGAAAAAACAGGAATGGATTATATTGAAACAGGGCATCAGGCACTTAGCGAATACGCAGCGATAAGAACGTTTGAAGTAACGCTAAACAGTATTGAGCGTGTGAGCGATTTAACCGATTTTTTATTGAACCAAGAAGTAAATGCGATTCAAAATATTGCGTTTTTATCTTCAAAATTTGAGCAATTACAAGCGCAAGCCACACAGTTAGCAATTGAAGATGCAAAAATAAAAGCGGATTTACTTGCTGATTCATTCAATGCAAAAGTAGGTGAAGTACGCACTATTCGCTCAACTAAAAACAACTATGACAGTGGTTTTAGTACAGCTATAACCAAGATGCACAGGGCGCAGTATGATAATAACTCTTTTCCTCAAATACTTAGTAACGATTTACAGGCAACAATAAGCTTTAAATCATCCATAAACGTGGTGTTTGATTTAGAGATAACTGATTAAATTAATAATTTCATTTCAAATACATGTTCGTACTGTAAGCTAGTTTTATGTTTTTGATTAATTTGAAGGTAGCAATACTATGAGCGATGAAAGCAACACATTAAAAGCACAAACCGAAGCAAAAATAGCAGCAGGGCGAAAAGGTAATCCTGATTTTATGAAAGGCGTTGATGAAACCATTGCTCAGGCAAAAGCGTTTCAAGAAGGGGCAAATGCACTTAATTTAGATCAAAATGCCCCACGCTTTGAACTGCCTAACCAGCACGGTGAGCAAGTTTTATTAGATGAGCTACTTGCAAAAGGGCCTGTGGTTATAACTTTTTATCGTGGTAGTTGGTGCCCTTATTGTAATTTACAGCTAAAAGCATTGCAGTCACGCCTACCTGAAATTCACGCATTAGGCGAACAGCTGGTGGCTATTAGCCCACAAGCGCCCGATGGCTCAATGAGCGAAAACGACATACGTAATATGGATTTTGTTGTGCTGAGTGACCAAAATGCAGATATAGCAGCAAGCTATGGCGTAGCGTGGCAAGTACCTGCATTTTTATTAGAGCATATGCGCGAAGACCGCGGCCTTGATTTAGAGTCGCTTAATAACGGCAACGGCAGTATTTTACCTATCCCTGCCACGTTTGTTTTAGATAGCGAAGGTAAAGTGACGTGGCGCTATGTCGATGTTGATTACCGCACCCGCTCAGAGCCACAAGATATAATTAATGCTTTAAAAGCACTACAGTAAGCACTCAAGCAAGCTCGCTTTATGCCCAAAAGTAGCCAAGTAAATTAGCTACTTTTGGGTTAATTTAAAGTTTCTAATCGCTCCCTCTTATAATAATGTTCAAGGTCGATTACAATACAGCCATCTAAAAGGCATCGATGCCTTTGTCTGCACGTAAAGAGAGTGGATTTTATATTTCATGGCAATCAAACTTGCAATTAATGGTTTTGGTCGTATTGGTCGAAATATTGTCCGCGCGTTGTACGAGTCAGGTTTGAGCAACGAGATAAAAATTGTTGCGATTAACGAACTTGCTGACCCTGAAGCTATTGCTCATTTATTAAAATACGACACGTCCCACGGTCGTTTTTCTTTTCCTGTAAAACTTGGTGAAGACACCATTAGCGTTGCAAGCGATACCATTGCACTATTTTGTGAAGAAAACCCAGTAGAATTACCTTGGCAAACCCTTGATGTAGATGTAGTGCTTGAATGTACCGGTGTTTATCACTCGCGCGAGCATGCACAATTACACATTACTGCGGGTGCTAAAAAGGTGTTGTTTTCGCACCCAGCTGATAACGATGTAGATGCCACCATTGTGTATGGCATTAACGATGATGAGCTCAAACGCGAGCACACTATAGTATCTAACGGCTCATGTACTACAAACTGTGTGGTGCCTGTTATTAAAGTGCTAGATGATGCGTTTGGCATTGAATCGGGCGCTATTACCACTATTCACGCGTCGATGAACGATCAACAAGTGATTGATGCGTACCATCATGATTTACGTCGTACCCGCGCTGCGAGTCAGTCTATTATTCCAGTTGATACAAAATTAGCACGAGGAATAGACCGCATTTTACCCAAATTTGAAGGGCGCTTTGAAGCCATTGCGGTTCGCGTGCCGACAATTAACGTAACGGCAATGGATTTAAGTGTTACAGTAAATGCCGATGTAGATTTAAACGCGGTAAATACGGCACTTAAAGCCCAAGCAAAAGACCGCTTAGAAGGTATTTTAAGTTACACCGAAGAGCCATTGGTATCGGTTGATTTTAATCACGACCCACATTCTTGTATTATTGATGGCACGCAGACACGCGTTAGTCACAAACGCCTGATAAAGTTACTTGTTTGGTGTGATAACGAATGGGGTTTTGCCAATCGCATGCTAGATACAGCACGTGCGATGATGGCTAAGTAAGCATTTTATAATAATTTTAAAATTTATTTTTCAGGTTCAAGTATCGTTAACTAAGGAGATGTTATGTCGGTCATAAAAATGGCAGATTTAGATTTAAACGGCAAGCGCGTATTAATTCGTGAAGATTTAAATGTACCAGTTAAAGCAGGTAAAGTGACCTCAGATGCACGTATTCGTGCTGCACTACCTACTATTAAGCTAGCTCTTGAAAAAGGCGCTAAAGTAATGGTTATGTCGCACCTTGGCCGCCCTACGGAAGGCGAGTACGATGACGAATTTTCACTTGCCCCTGTAGCCGATTACCTAAACGATGCACTTGAGCAAAATGTACGCCTTGAAAAAGACTACTTAAACGGCGTTGAAGTTGCCGATAACGAAGTAGTTGTATTTGAAAACGTACGATTTAATAAAGGCGAGAAGAAAAACGACGAAGCCTTATCAAAACAACTTGCTGCACTGTGTGATGTGTATGTAATGGATGCATTTGGCACCGCGCACCGCGCACAAGCGTCTACTCATGGCGTTGGCTTATTTGCAGATGTTGCCTGTGCTGGCCCGTTATTATCAGCAGAACTTGAAGCACTAGGTAAAGCACTAGATAACCCAGCACGCCCATTAGTGGCCATTGTAGGTGGTTCTAAAGTATCAACTAAATTAACTGTTTTAGACTCGCTTTCAACGATTGTAGATCAGCTTGTAACAGGTGGCGGTATTGCTAATACCTTTATTGCTGCTGCGGGTCATCCGGTTGGTAAATCACTTTATGAAGCTGATTTAATGGATGAAGCAAATCGTTTATGTGCAGCAGCTAAAGCAAACGATGGTGAAATTCCGGTACCGACTGATGTTGTGGTAGGTAATGAATTTTCAGACTCTGCAGTCGCTACGCTTAAAGATGTAAGCGAAGTAACAAGCGATGACATGATTTTTGATATTGGCCCTGATACAGCCAGCCAGCTTGCAAAAATTATTGCAAACGCCGGTACTGTTGTATGGAATGGCCCAGTTGGCGTATTTGAGTTTGATCAGTTTGGTAATGGTACACGTGCTATTGCTCAGGCAATTGCTAACTCTAATGCGTTTTCGATTGCAGGCGGTGGTGACACTTTAGCGGCAATTGATAAATACGGCATTGCCGATAAAGTATCTTACATTTCTACCGGTGGTGGTGCGTTCTTAGAGTTTTTAGAAGGCAAAAAACTTCCAGCAGTAGAAATGCTAGAGTCGCGCGCTAAATAATAAATTTTTAGCCGCATTAGGTGAGGGGAAACCCTCACCAACGATTAATTATTAAATACCTCTCACCCTTATTTAATAGTTAATTAAGACAAAACTAAGCAGTGTAAATTGCTTTATTTTGTGGCGCAGTGATTGCGTCAAACTAACATATCCGTTCAAACTAGATGGCAGGAGACTGCTGTCGATAAATTGGAGAATACCCAATGGCTTTAATCAGTATGCGACAACTTTTAGATCATGCAGCTGAACACGGTTACGGCGTTCCAGCCTTTAACGTGAATAACCAAGAGCAAATGCGCGCAATAATGGAAGCGGCTGATAAAACAAACAGCCCAGTAATTGTTCAAGGATCAGCAGGCGCACGTGCTTATGCTGGTGCTCCATTTATCCGCCACATGATTTTAGCAGCCGTTGAAGAATGGCCGCACATTCCAGTAGTAATGCACCAAGATCACGGTACCTCACCCGGTGTTTGCCAACGCTCAATTCAACTTGGCTTTTCATCAGTTATGATGGATGGCTCATTAATGACTGACGGAAAAACCCCATCAAGCTACGAATATAATGTAGAAGTAACACGCGAAACCGTGGCTATGGCACATGCTTGTGGCGTATCGGTAGAGGGCGAGCTAGGTGTACTTGGCTCACTTGAAACCGGTGAAGCGGGCGAAGAAGATGGTGTAGGCGCAGAAGGTAAACTAACTACTGATCAAATGCTTACCGACCCAGAAGAAGCCGCTGATTTTGTAAATAAAACCCATGTTGATGCCTTGGCAATTGCTTGTGGAACATCGCACGGTGCGTATAAATTTACGCGCCCACCCACAGATGACATTTTAGCGATTGATCGTATTAAAGAAATTCACGCACGTATCCCGAACACGCACTTAGTAATGCACGGATCGTCGTCTGTACCACAAGAGTGGTTAGAGATCATAAATCAATACGGTGGCGAAATTCCTGAAACGTACGGTGTACCTGTTGAGCAAATTGTAGAAGGGATCAAATACGGTGTACGTAAAGTAAATATTGATACCGATTTACGCCTGGCCTCTACCGGTGCTATTCGCCGTCATATGGCGCTTAACCCATCTAACTTCGATCCGCGTAAATACCTAGCAGAAGCAACTAAAGCAATGACAGAGATTTGTGTTGCGCGTTACAACGCGTTTGGTACAGCTGGTCAAGCAGGTAAAATTAAGCCAATTTCACTTGATGACATGCACCTTAAATATTTAAGTGGTGAGTTAGACCCACAAATTAAATAATGATCTTTGATTAATAAATAGCGTTATAAAAACCAGCTGGCGTAATCCAGCTGGTTTTTTTATACCGCAAAGCACTGGGATCACTGTTGTACCAACTTAATAAAATGGGATCACTGATTTACTAACCGCCCCGCATTCGGATCATTTATTTACCAACTAGCGCATAAATTTACGCCATGTTAGGCGCTCAATCAATCAGATCGTTTTTTATTTGTACAATAGATCAGATGCTTAGTTGTTTGACTAAGTATAACCGTGATCCCAAACCCGATCGGCTTAGTAAAAATCTGATCTTTTTATAGGCTGCTTAGTAAAAAACAGATCTATTTTTAACCACGTAATGACATCTTCCAGTGCAAACTCAGTTTCGTATCTGGTTTTTTACTGTGTTAGTAAAGCAATGATCCCGCTATGAGTATCTACTTAGAAATAAAACTGTCATCTTTTTGTAAATATGTTTTGATTAACCGTAATTTGCAAAATAGTTTTAAAAATATGACGTTAATGAGGTTTTTTGTCACTATTTTGTGTTTTTTTTACCAGGATTTTAATTTACACGTTACACTTTCATAAAAATGTCATACTTAGTCATAATAATGAAAACTAATTCGATAGCGTAAGAGATAATTTGGAATGTCACGTAAAGTACTAGTCGTAGATGATGAAGCTCCTATCAGAGAGATGTTAGTTTTTGTTTTAGAGCAAAATGGATTTCAAGCAATTGAAGCAGAAGATTACGATTCTGCAATTGCAGCTATGGTTGAACCATACCCAGATATGGTTTTACTCGATTGGATGTTACCAGGTGGTAGCGGTATTCAAATTGCTAAGCAATTTAAGCAAAGTGAATACACACGCCAAATTCCAATCATTATGCTTACAGCCCGCGGCGAAGAAGAAGACAAAGTACGCGGCCTAGAAGTAGGGGCAGATGACTACGTCACTAAACCTTTTTCTCCTAAAGAGTTAATGGCTCGTATTAAAGCGGTTATTCGCCGTGTATCGCCTACCTCATTAGAAGAAGCCATAGAAGTACATGGCTTGCGTTTAGACCCAATATCGCACCGCGTTACCTCTGAGGGAAGCGAGCTTGATATGGGCCCAACCGAATTTAGATTATTACATTTTTTTATGACTCACCCAGAGCGTGTTTATAGCCGTGAGCAACTGCTTGACCATGTTTGGGGAACTAATGTGTACGTAGAAGACCGTACAGTTGATGTGCACATACGTCGTTTACGCAAAGCGATTGCACCGCTGGGGCATGATCGCTTAGTACAAACAGTACGTGGTGCAGGTTATCGTTTTTCTAGTAAATTATAAGGTACCGCAGCTAGGGTGTGAGTACGCATAAATTACTACTCAAAGGTAAAGTGAGTGTATGTATCGAGTTATTAATAAACAGGCGTTAGTAAAACGTCTGTTTATCTATTTTTTACCCCTGTTATTAGTTGGTGTGCTTATTGGTGCACCATTTTTGCTTTTATTTTTAGGCACTTCTTCTCTTTTAGTCTGGCATTATCATCAACTTTATCGCTTAAGCGATTGGCTTTTAAATCAACGTAGCTTTAACCCACCAGAGGGCGAGGGTGCGTGGGAACAAGTATTTGAAGGCATTTATCATTTACAGCACCGTAATCGTAAAAAACGCAATGAACTGGCCGATTTAATTCGTCGCTTTCGCGATGGAGCTGAAGCCGTACCCGATGCCGTAGTGGTGTTGCAAAGTGATTTAAGCATTGTTTGGTGTAACCAACTTGCACTTAAAGTATTGGGGCTCCAATGGCCGACCGATCATGGCCAGCGCCTAGATAACCTAATACGCGAACCTAAATTTGCCAAGTACATGCTGCGCGGTGAATTTGAAGAGCCATTAGAGCTTGATAACGGACATATTGTTGACCAAGTGCTTGAATTTAGGGTAATGCCGTATGCCAACACGCAGCTTATGGTGGTAGTACGTGATGTAACACGCCTAAAGCAGCTAGAGCAAATGCGCAAAGATTTTGTTGCCAATGTATCACATGAGCTGCGTACGCCACTTACGGTTGTTACTGGCTACCTTGAGATGATGGATGGCGATATGATGCCACCGCCTGCAATGTGGAATAAAGCGCAAAATACCATGCTTGAGCAATGTAAGCGTATGGACAGCTTAGTTAATCAGCTTTTATCTCTTTCGCGTATTGAAGGGGCGCGTAGGCAAGACAACGACAAAGCCATTAATGTGCCGCAAATGCTCAACTACATTAAAACCGAAGCGCAATCTATAAACCAAGATAAAGGCCATGAGCTTATTTTTGATATAGATAATGAGCTTGATATTAAAGGCTCTGAAGATGAGCTACGCAGTGCATTTTCTAATTTAGTGTTTAACGCTATACATTACACTAAAGCGGGCGGAAAAATTGTTGTTACCTGGCAGCGTAAAGAGGGGCTTGCGCATTTTAGCGTAAATGATAATGGCGATGGTATTGCACCAGAGCATATAAATCGTTTAACTGAGCGCTTTTACCGCGTAGATAAAGCAAGGAGTCGCACAACCGGTGGCTCAGGTTTAGGCTTAGCAATTACTAAACATGTGCTTACACGTCACGATAGTAAATTAAATATAAGCAGTGAGCTTGGTAAAGGCTCGTGTTTTTCTTTCGACTTTTCAAAGGATAAGCTTGTTAACTTAGCAAGTTAAAGGCAATAAAAAGCAAAGTCATAAAAGTGTCATTTAAGAGTAATGTAACTGTCATCTACTCACTTTACAGTAGACGACAGTTAGGAAATGGGACGAACAAATCGGAGAACCCCGCATGAAATTTAAAAACTTAGTTGCCGCAATGGGTGTGGCTGTTACAACATTAGTATCTGCACAGGCTGTTGCTCTTGACGACGCAATTCCTGAATATCAAAAAATTAACGGCGTTTCAGGTAACTTTTCATCTGTAGGCTCTGATACTTTAGCTAACATGATGACTTTCTGGGCTGAAGAGTACAAACGTATTTACCCTAATGTAAATATTCAAATTCAAGCGGCAGGTTCGTCTACTGCTCCACCAGCGCTTACCGAAGGCACCTCTAACATGGGTCCTATGAGCCGTAAAATGAAATCAAAAGAAATCGAAGCGTTCGAAAAACGCTACGGTTACAAGCCTACAGAAGTACGTGTAGCGATTGATGCACTAGCGGTATTTGTACACAAAGATAACCCAATTGAAGGCTTACGTATTGACCAAGTAGATGCTATTTTTTCATCTACTCGTAAATGTGGTGCGTCTGAGCAAGTTAACCGCTGGAGCGATGTTGGCCTAACGGGCGACTGGGCTGCAAAAGACATTCAATTATACGGACGTAACTCTGTATCAGGTACTTACGGTTACTTTAAAAAGAAAGCGCTGTGTAAAGGTGACTTCCGTAACAACGTAAATGAGCAACCAGGTTCAGCCTCTGTTGTACAGTCAATCTCATCTTCATTAAACGCGATTGGTTACTCAGGTATTGGTTACAAAACGTCGGGTGTACGTACGGTTCCTTTATCTAAAAAAGGCACTAACTACGTAGATGCAACGCTTGATAATGTTGCTAAAGGTAAATACCCACTTTCTCGTTTCTTATACGTGTACGTGAACAAGCACCCTAATAAGCCGCTTTCACCAATTGAAGCTGAGTTCTTAAAAATGGTACTTTCTAAAGACGGTCAAAAAATCGTTGAAAAAGATGGTTACGTACCACTATCTGCTAAGTTAGTAGAAGCAGAGCTTAAAAAGTTAGGTTTATAATTTAAACCCAACCAATAAAAAAACCGCTCAATGAGCGGTTTTTTTTTGTGTAAAATTTAAAACGTAAAACAGACTAACTTACTAAAAAGCGATTACAGATCAGTCAGCTTTTGCGCTTGTGCTTTACACTGATTATAGCTCTCTACACATTTGGCAGAGCACACTTGCTGTTTTAAACCTTTGTCAATTGATTGCTGATCGCAACTATTTTCGCACTGATAGTTTTGTTGTGCACATTGGTTTAACTCAGGGTTTTTCACTTGATTTTGGCAAGCTGCTAACAATGAAAATGAAAATGAAAGGGCGAGGGCACTCGTTTTAATAAATGTTTGCATGCTTATCCTTAACGTTGAACTGCGCTTTTGTTAAATCTCAACTTGTAAGTTGTCGATTAATCTAACATTGCCTAAAAAGGCGGCAGCTAAAATAACAAGTTGTGTATCATCAAGTGTAGCAGCTTTTAATGTATCTCGTTGAGCTATCTCAAAATAATCAGGCTTTAAGCCGGCTTGCTCTAAACTAAGCTGTGCGCTTTGCTCAAGTGCTTTATAATCGGTATTGCCTGCTTTGAGCTGCTCAGCGCAACTGTTTAGTGTTTTAAATAATGCGGTAGCCGTGGCTTTTTGCTCTGCAGATAAATAGCCATTTCGCGAGCTCATAGCTAAGCCTGAAACTTCACGCATGGTCGGTACACCAACAATTTCAACCGGAATTGATAAATCGCGTACCATGGTTTTAATCACTTGCAGCTGCTGAAAGTCTTTTTCGCCAAAGCATGCATAATCTGGTTGTACTAAATTAAATAACTTAGTCACTACCGTGGCTACGCCTCTAAAGTGTCCTGGGCGCGTGCCGCCACAATACCCCATAGATACGCCAGGTACATCTACAAAGCTTTGCTCACCAAGCCCATTTGGGTAAATGGTGTCTACGCTTGGGGTAAACACAATATCGGTGTTTAAGTCGGCTAAGCCTTGTTTGTCTTCGTTTAATGTACGCGGGTAGCTATCTAAATCTTCGTTGGCACCAAATTGCATTGGGTTGACAAAAATACTCACAACCACTTTATCGGCCATTGTTTTTGCTTTTTCAACCAATGAAAAGTGGCCGCGGTGTAAGTTGCCCATGGTTGGCACTAAAGCCACGCTTAAACCTGCTTGGCGCCAAGCTTTAATTTGACTACGTAATGATTTAATTTCAGTAATTGACTGCATTATTTAAACTCATGTTCGGCGCTTGGAAATGCGCCACTTTTAACGTCTGTACAATATTTTTTAACTGCATCTGGCATGTTGCCAGTTTCCAGTAAAAAGTTTTTAGAAAATTTAGGAATGTATCCTGCCGAAATACCGACTAAGTCGTGCATTACCAGTATTTGGCCATCCGTTACATTACCTGCGCCAATACCTATGGTAGGAATGGTGACGGCATCGGTAATGCGTTTAGCGAGCGCACTTGGGATACACTCAAGCACTAATAATTGAGCACCTGCGGCTTCTAGGGCTTTTGCATCATCAATCATTTTTTGCGCTTTGTCGTCTTCGCGGCCTTGAATTTTAAAGCCTCCAAATACGTGTACTGATTGCGGCGTTAATCCTAAATGGCCACAAACAGGAATCCCTTGCTGCGTTAAACTTTTAATGCTGTCGTAAAGCCATTCACCGCCCTCAAGTTTTACCATATTAGCGCCTGCACGCATTAACTCTGCTGCATTTTTACAGGTGTCGCTAACATTTGAATAGCTCATAAAGGGCATATCGGCTATTACAAAAAGCTCACGGCTGCCACCGCGTACACAGCGGGTATGATAGGCTATATCTTGATTGGTTACGCCTAGGGTATCGTCGCCACCTTGCAGCACCATGCCCAAAGAGTCGCCAACTAAAATAACGTCCACACCGTTATCATGAAATAACTTAGCAAAACTGGCATCGTAAGCGGTTAATGCGGTGATTTTGTTATTTTCTGCTTTCATTTTATTTAAAGTAGAAACGGTTATTTTAGACATAATATCCTCGCAGGCATAAGCCTTGGTTAATTACAGAGGTAATTGTTGTAAGTCGTTGAGCGGTAAGTCTTGCGCAATGGTTTTTAATGCAATGCCGCTTGGTAAAATCAGTTCTGGGGCAAGCTCAAGTAAAGGGTAAACTACAAACTCACGTTCGCACAGGCCATAATGTGGCACAGTTAAGCGCTGGGTATTAATCACTTGCTGACCAAACAGTAAGGTATCTATATCGAGCGTACGCGGCCCCCAACGTTCGGCTTTTCTTACCCGCCCATGTTCAAGCTCTATGGCTTGAGTTAAATCAAGTAATTGCTCAGGTTCAAGCGCGGTTTTAATACACGCTACGGCATTTACATAGTCGGGTTGATCTTGTGGGCCCATTGGTTTGCTTGCATAGTAATGCGATACACTTATAAATTCACAATGAGGCAGCTTTTTAAGCGCACAAACGGCGTTATCAAGCTGCTCTTTGGGTGAGTTTAGGTTGGCACCTAAACCCAAATATACACACTGCATGCAATTACTCAGCTGGCTTTTTAGTGGTGCGGCGGCGCGGACGTTTACGTGGTTTTGGTCCACCTTGGTGGCCTAGGTTTTTTACCATTTCTTTTTGGCCATTAATATCTAGGCTCAAGTATTGTGTCCACCACTGGGCAAGCTCACTATGTTGGTGCTCACCGGCATCCACTCGTAATAATAAAAAGTCATAAGCGGCTTTAAATCGTGGCTGCTGGGTAAGTCTGTAAGCGCGTTGGCCGGCACGTTTATCTAAACGTTGCTGTATATGCCAAATGTCGCGCGCGCCTAAGGTAAAGCGTTTAGGTACTGCAATATGCTGGGCATTTTCGCTCAGAACTTTATTCATGGCTTGAGCAAAGGCATCAAAGTAAGACAGCTGTTCTTGTTGTTTAATTTTAGTTGTGCGCTCAAGCAGCGGAAACCACATTAAAGCAGCAAATATAAACGCAGGCGTTACTTTTTTATCTGCATTTATGCGTTTATCGGTGTTTTGAAACATTTGCTGAATAAACGCCGCTTCTAAGCCGTCAGGGTTTTTATCTAAAATTTTATCAAGCACCGGAAATAACGACTTAAACAAGCCGTATTGGCGTAGCATTAAATAGTTAGCTTCGGCTTTACCGTTTAAAAACAGCTTTAGAACTTCTTCAAATAAACGCGCTGGCGGTATGTTATCAAGTAGGCTGGCAAGCGCAGTAATTGGCTTTTCGCTTTTTGGCGCTATGCTCATATCAAGCTTAGTTGCAAAGCGCACCGCACGTAGCATACGTACAGGGTCTTCGCGGTAGCGTGTTTCTGGGTCGCCAATTAACTCAATTTGTTTTGCTTGTATGGCCGCTAAGCCATTGGCGTAATCGTATATACAAAAATCGTTAATAGAGTAATACAGCGCGTTGATAGAAAAATCACGGCGCTCGGCGTCTTCTTCAATGCTACCAAACACGTTATCGCGCAGTAACTGCCCGTGCTCGCTTGATTGGCTAATTTGGTTTTTATCTTCTTGCGCTTCGTGGTGCCCGCGCATGGTGGCTACTTCTATAATTTCGCGACCAAAAACAATATGTGCTAAGCGAAAACGACGGCCAATTAGGCGGCAATTTCTAAATAGTTTTTTAACTTGCTCTGGGGTGGCATTGGTAACAACGTCAAAGTCTTTTGGTTGTTGACCTAACAATATATCGCGAATACAACCACCTACAAGGTAAGCGTCGTAACCACCGTCTTTTAAACGGTAAAGTACTTTGATTGCATTTGGGCTAAATTGTTTACGTGAAATACCATGTTCGCCGCGTGTTACAACAACCGGTTCATCACTTGTTTGAGTGCTTTGCACATCGGCATTTGGGCCGATTATTTGCCTGCAAAATTGAAAAAGCTTGGAAATAATAATCTGTCTCCTACAGAAATGATGATTGGCTGGTCATCGCAATCAAAAAGCACATAAATTAGGTATTATAGTGCGGTGCTTTGTATTTATTGTAAATAGCCTCTATTTAGGCGGCTATCATATACCAGCGCGGTATAAAAATTAAGTTGATGGACTGAAATTAAGCCGTTTTTAAGTTTTTTATTTGCTTAAATGCGTAAATTTAGTGCTGTTTGGATGCTGACCTTGCGAAATTTGAATTTCGGGTATGTTTGGCACCGCTGTTAAGCTAAATTCGTTAATAGCCCACACCATTAATTGCTCCACAGACAAATCATTCAATTGGCTATGTACAGGTAAGTTTAAAAATTCAAACGCATCAATAAGCGCGGGCTTTGGGTTGTCTGTGCTAATAGCGGGCGCATAATTTTGTTTAGAGAGTTTAAAACCTGGCTCGGCCACCGCAAGGGGTAAATGTGCGTATTGGGGAATAGGCGCATTAAGCTGTTTAAATAAACTGATTTGCCGTGCTGTAGGCTCGATTAAATCGGCGCCACGTACCACACGATTAATACCTTGCTCTATGTCATCAATAACCACCACTAGTTGGTAGGCAAATAATCCGTCACTGCGCTTTATTATGTAATCTTCATGGGCTAATGCACTATTTACAGTAATATCGCCTTGAATCAAATCGTTAAAATGGCATGTTGGGTGCTGTTGGCTAAGACGAAGTGCGCCTTGCTCTGTTGACAAGTTAAGTGTTTTGCAGTGACCTTGGTAAATGCCACCCATGGCTTTTATTTGTTTGCGAGAACAGCGACAACCATATACACATTGTTGGTGGATCAGCTTATTTGTTACCTCTTGATAAAGAGGTAGGCGCTGGGTTTGATAAACAACGGATTCGTCCCAGTAAAGGCCGTAGGCTTGTAAGGTATTTAGAATATGGGTGTCGGCATTCTTAACCACGCGGGTGGTGTCTATGTCTTCAATGCGCACTAACCATTTACCCTGATTTACTTTAGCATCAAGGTAGCTGCCCACAGCCGCCACAAGCGAGCCAAAGTGAAGTGGCCCAGAAGGAGACGGTGCAAATCGACCGCGATAGTCACGCTTTGGCGTGGTAACGGCTGTAGGAGACATAGTTAACTAATTTTAATTAACCGCGCCCAGCTTGTTTTTCTTTAATTTCTGCAAGGGTTTTACAGTCTACGCATAAATCTGCAGTTGGACGCGCCTCTAAACGACGAATACCAATTTCGATTCCGCATGACTCACAAAAGCCAAAATCATCTTCTTTAATTAAGATAATTGTTTTTTCAATTTTTTTGATCAGTTTACGTTCGCGGTCGCGAGTACGAAGTTCTAAAGAGAACTCTTCTTCTTGCGCAGCGCGGTCAACTGGATCAGGAAAGTTGGCAGCTTCGTCTTGCATATGCGATTTTGTGCGGTCAACTTCATTACGTAAGTCGTTACGCCACGCTTCTAAAATCGCTTTAAAATGAGCACGTTGTGCTTCATTCATATACTCTTCGCCCGGCTTTTCTTGGTATGGTTCTAAACCGGCTTGAGCCAATAAACCATGTCTTTGTTGGTCTGGCATAACTCTCTCCTAAATCCTTAATTTAATGCCTCAGCATTAGCCGGCGGTATAAATAGCAGAATCTTATACCCTAGGCAAATTTATTTTTTAATTAATCGAATTAGCTTCAACCAGTGTGTTGACTAAAAAGGCTCATATTTTGATTTTGATGCTTTATTAATCGTTATTTCGGTATTTAAACTTGCCTAGTTATATGGGCATAAAGTTTAAAAGCAAGTTAAATTTTTTATTTAAAGGCCACTTTCTCACTAAGCGTTACTTCACTAGGCGTAATAGATGCCTTATAAGCGTATACCTCCAAGCCTTTTTTAATCGCGTGCTTTAATAAGTCGCTGTATTTTTTATCTATGTGGCTTGCTGCACTCACCGTATTAATACCTTGGTGTAAAACAGCGAACAGTAATACTGCGCGGTGGCCTTGTTCGATCATTTCTATTAATTCGCGAATGTGTTTTTGCCCACGCACGGTTTGCGCATCCGGAAAGTAGCCTTGCCCACTTTGTGGTGCGGTTTCGCTTAACAAAGTGACTGACTTTACCTCTACATAGCAAGCGGGTTTATTGTCGCCGGTGAGTAAAAAGTCGATACGGCTGTTTTCGCTGCCGTATTTTACTTCACTTTGAAGCTGCTCATAGCCGTTAAGCTCTGTAATAACCTGGTTGTTGATAGCCTCTTCGACCACTTTATTCGCCACGGCGGTATTAACACATATTAACTGCGAGAGGGAGTTTTGAGTGAGCTCTAACGACTGAGGGTATTTTCGTTTACTGTTATCGCTGGTTGAATAAAAAGCGCTAAAGCCAGGCTCTGCGCAACCTGTCATTTTACCGGTGTTGGCGCAGTGGGCGGTAAATTCAGTTCCATCGTTAAGTTGGAGATCGGCTAAAAAGCGTTTATAGCGTTTTAATAACGTGGCGGGCTGTAAAGCTGGGGTGTATTTCATTTAAATTCCAATGCTAAACGCTGCAGATGCGTTGGTTTATGTTATTTATCTCAAGCTGTTGGGAACTTGTACTCACTATAGTAAACTCGGTGGCACATTTAAGTGTAAGGGTATTCTAACATGAGTGAAAAATTTGTTGTTCAACTAAGCGAGCAAGCAGCACCAAGCCATTGGGGCGAAAACGCGGCGTTGTCTTTTAACGAGCAAGGCGCAACGGTTCATTTATCTGAGCAAGAAACATTAAAAAATGTTCAAAAAGCGGCGCGAACAATTGCAAGCCAAGGTGTTAAACAGGTTGAGCTTGCGGGCGATACATGGTGCACAGAAAGCCAATGGGCTTTTTACCAAGGTTTTGTAACACCTAAATCATTACATGGTGTTGAATTTGTTGATAACGCACAATCAGATCTAAACGAGCTGGCGCATTTAAAAGCCTCAGCTACGTGGGCACGAGAAATGGTAAACGGCACAGCGGATGACATTTACCCTGAAAGCCTTGCTGAAAAAGCCGCCGAATTTATTCAATCGTTAGCGCCTGAACACGTAAGCTACCAAATTATTAAAGGCGATGCGTTATTAGAGCAACAGTGGATTGGTATTCATGCTGTGGGCCGTGGCTCTGAGCGTCCACCTGTTTTACTTGAGCTTGATTACAATCCAACAGGCGATGAAAACGCACCGGTAAGCGCTGCGCTTGTAGGTAAAGGTATTACGTTTGACTCTGGTGGTTACTCAATTAAATCTAGCGAAGGTATGCTAGGAATGAAGTGCGACATGGGTGGCGCGGCAACGGTAACAGCGGGTTTAGCACTGGCTATTAACCGCGGTATAGAAAAACGCATTAAGCTGTTTTTATGCTGTGCAGAGAACTTAATTTCGGGCCACGCTTACAAACTAGGTGATATTTTAACCTACAAAAATGGCACAACCGTTGAAATTGTAAACACCGATGCTGAAGGGCGTTTAGTGCTTGCTGATGGTCTAATGGCTGCAGGCGAAACTGGCGCAGAGCTAATTATAGATGCGGCAACACTAACCGGTGCTGCACTCGTTGCTGTAGGTCAAGAGTACAACGCATTATTTGCCCTTGATAAAGAGCTGGTACGCGAAGTAGAAGACTTTGCATCGCAAGAAATGGAAGCTGCATGGCCTCTTCCGCTTGAAAAATGGCACCAGCAAAACTGCCCATCTCCATATGCTGATACGGCAAATAGCCGCGCTCAAAAAGGTGGCGGTTACGGCGGCGCATCAAATGCAGCAGGCTTTTTATCTCGCTTTGTACCAAACGATGGTAAAGGTTGGGTACACATTGATTTAGCTGCAGCATTTAATATGGGTAGCACTAGCCAATGGGCTGCAGGTGCAACTACGCAAGGTATGCGCACAGTGGCACGTACATTGTTAGAAAAAGCTTAATAGTACGTAACTAGGCGTTTAATACATAAAATAGGCACCAATTGGTGCCTATTTTGCTATTTGCAGGCAAGCAATTTATTTTTATTTACGGTAAAATCCTTCGCCAATACCTGTTTGGGTGTTTAATTATTGGCTAAAGTGCCTACACTCAAATGTTATACTCACCACTGGGGTTCTAAACTATGTCAGATAAGTGCTACATCACAGCTCAACAGCTACTTGAAGATTCATTCCGCGTAGCGGCACAAGTTTATAAAGATGGCTTTCGTCCAGACTTTATAATTGGTATTTGGCGAGGTGGTGCACCTATTGGTATTGCTGTGCAAGAATACTACGACTACAAAGGCATTGAGACTGATCACATTGCGGTGCGTACGTCGTCTTATTACGGTATTGGCAAGCAATCTAAAGAAATAAAAGTACACGGCCTACACTACATTGTAGAAAACGCTAATGCTGGTGACTCACTGCTTATTGTTGATGATGTGTTTGATTCTGGCCGCAGTATATTTGCACTAAAAGAAAAGCTTTCTGAGCTTATGCGCTTAAACTTACCACGCGATATTCGTGTGGCATGTCCGTACTATAAGCCTAAAAACTCAAAAGTAGAGATGGTGCCAGATTACTTTATTCATGAGTCAGAAGAGTGGTTAGTGTTCCCGCATGAGTTATCGGGTTTAACGCCAGATGAAATAATTGAAGGTAAATCTGATTTAGTAAATATCCAAGATATTTTATTAGATAAGTAATTGCCTAAGCGTTAAGTAGGAGTTTATTTGCGCGGGGGCGTGTTTGTGTACTCGTTTTAAATAAATTGCTGCTATAGCGCAGTGCTAATAAATACCATAAAAACTAAAAAAGGCCATTACGGCCTTTTTTTGTGTCTGATTTTTTTACAGCTGCGCAAAACTGTCTACATAATCACTTAAACTTTGCGTATCGACCGCTTTTAGCCCATGGGAGCTGCGCTGCACTAAGCCTTTTTCAACAAGTTCGGTAACTACGCGGCGATAAGCTCGCTCAGTGGTTGCAAAGCGCTCTGCTTCGGCGTTAACGGTTGGGTATGCGCGCAGTAGCGTTGGGTTATTGTTCTCGGCTCGTAGTAAGCAGTCTTTAGCTATGTTGTAGCTTAAAGGCAGCAGTAACTTATCTAAATTAATTTTTTGGTTTTCTTGAAACTTAGCCGCAATGGTTTGCGCGGTATATAAGCTCAGCTCTGGCTTTTCGAGTAGTAATGCTCGCCAGTGGCGAAGCTCTATTAAATTATAGGTTACATCGCTAAAACAGGTGACCGTATAAATACATGGGTTATTGTTTAGTGCTTCTATTTCACCAATTAGGGTGTTGTTGCAATCTAATTGGCCTAATAATAGGCGGCGTCCGTTACCTACATCATAACTAAATGAAATAGTACCGCTGCGCACCAGCACAAGTTTACTAAGTGGTTGATCTTGGTGGATCAGCACTTCTTTTTTTGATTGTTGATAGCTACTCCCTGCAAAAGTGAGTAATTGTTCAACAAGGTAACTAGAAAAATGGTATTGAAACATCAATATGCTCTTCGGACAATTGTCCTATTTATTACACCTTAATGACGATATTATTAAGGCTCTAAGAATTTACGCTAACTTGCTACTGTATTTAGCCTTGCTAAGTACGTAATACCTTCATTTCCCGTGCAATGATTTAGGAAGCTATTGGCTACAACCAATATACTTTTTAAGGTTTTTTAAGCAAGTTAGTTTTTTTATTTTATACCAATCTGCCTAATAATTAAGTGATCAATTTTAAGGCTAGGAAAGCGTGTTGATAGCTAGGCAAAAAATAGCTATTTAGTCGTTCTCGGCAATTGCTCCTGCATTGTTCTACCTTCTGCATCCATGCAGTCGTAAATGAGCATTTTTTAACACAGGTAGCGACACGTTTAGCCCCGCAAAATGATTGAGTATTATTGCGCATTGGTATTAAACGTTGTAACACTGACAAGTGCCACACGTTAGCATTAGCGTAATGCTAACCTAAAGGGTAGGAGAGAACAATTGAGTTGGGAATATTTAGGTTATATTGCATCAGCTTTCTTGGTTGCATCGTTAACAATGACCGATGTAGTAAAACTGCGTTGGTATAATATGTTTGGTTGTATTGTATTTACTATTTACGGTGTGGCTATTGGTGCAGTGCCTGTTGCGTTTACTAATGGCTTATTAGCGCTGGTAAATATGTACCATATTGTAAAGCTCTACCGGCAGCCTAAAGTCAAAGAAGCGTGAAGCTAAAAATTCAAAAAAAGGGTTAACATTTAAGTTAACCCTTTTTTGTTTTAAAGCACCGCGTCTAAAACAATGCCATCAGTTCTACGAGTTGGATAAAGTGACTCAACAACAAAGCTTGGGATAAATCCTTTAGCCGATGAGACCACTACTTTAGACTTTGCCCCAATAATACGAGCGTTAACTATTACACCACGATTCGTGTAAGTTAGAGTGCCTGATAAAGTGTATTCAATATGTGGGTAACCTTTAATTTCTTTACCATTACGACTAAACGAGAAATCACCTAACGGGGTTACATGCACAGCGCCTGTGTGTTTGTAATCAACTACCGATAAGCCAAACTCCTGCATTTCAGTAATAAAGCTTTCAGCCAAGTGATTACCAAATATATTTGTGGTTTGTAAATTGTCATCTAAGTTCACAAACGAAGTAATTGCAACAGGCGTCCCACTGTTGATGTAGTTCATATTTTCAATCAGCTTCATTGCTAATTGTTCTGTATAGTTACTTAATAATTTACTGCTGTTAATAGGGCGGTAGTTATTTTCTGGGAACTGCCAGTTATTTACGCGTGGCTGATGAACGTCTGTGTAACGATTATGGCTATTGTGATGGCCAATATTATTATGCGAAGCGTGGCCGTTATAAACTGGGTGAGTAGAGCATGCACTAAGTGATAAAGTAAAAAGAGCCGATAAAGTAAGAGATAGTTTTTTTGAAAACATGTTTTCTTCCTGAAACATAAGAGATTTTTTAAATTCCCTCACTTATCGACACACTTTTTAATTACTTTAGTAAATATCCATAATTACTTTGTTTATTTTTAAGTTTGTATGCTTTATAAGCTATTCTTTTTTAAAGCGTAATTCTCCAGCTACCCAACTCTGTAAAACCTGTGTTTTATAAATCTCATCGACAGGGACTTTAAAGTAGTCTTTGTCTATTAAAATAAAGTCTGCCCATTTTCCGTTTTCTAAGCTGCCTATTTTAAACTCTTGGTGCGCTGCATACGCGCCGCCGAGGGTAAACGCTCTTAAGGCTTGTTCGCGGCTTAGCACTTCGCTTGCGCGCCAGCCGTTCTCAGGCAGCATATTATGATCCATACGGGTAATGGCTGAATACAAGCCATCAAAAGGGTTTGCCAGCTCTACAGGGTAGTCAGAGCCTGCTGCAATCACAGAGCCTTGCTTTAAAAATGTTTGCCATGCATATGCACCTTGTAATTGGTTATCGGTTAAGCGCTGCTGAGCCATATGCATATCTGAGGTGGCATGCACAGGCTGCATAGATGGAATGATTTTAAGTGCTTTAAAACGTGGAATATCATCAGGGGTGACTATTTGCGCGTGTTCAATACGGTTACGCAGTAACATACCGCCTGTTTGCTTAAACACGTTTTGATACGCGTCAAGTACCACTTTATTTGCCTTATCACCAATTGCATGGGTGTTGGCGCTAAAGCCATTTTTAAAGCTTAAAGTAAATAATTCTTCAAGCTTAGCTTGGGTTTCTAGCATTAGGCCGTGGTGGTTTTTTCTATCTGCGTAGTCATCAATTAGCGCAGCCCCGCGCGAGCCTAATGCGCCATCGGCATATACTTTTACACTGCGGATAGACATAAACGATGCAGCATCTTGATAGCGCCCTGCCTTAAGCATGTGCTTTAAATCAGGGCTAGCAGCACTTAGCATAGCGACAATTCTTAGTGGCAAATTACCTTGCTCGCTGCGCTCTTTGTAAACTTCCCAGGTGGTTTTATCAATACCGGCATCGTGAGTAGAGGTAATGCCTAAGCTTAATAAGTGCGCGCCTGCGGCATCTAGCGAGTCGCTTATAGCTTGTTTTGAAGGAGCGCTCATATGCTGGGTAATTAACGACTCGGCCTTATCAACAAAAATACCGGTTGGATTGCCAAATTCATCTTTAATAATCTCGCCGCCGTCAGGGGCTTGAGTGGCTGCGGTAATACCGGCCAGCTCTAAGGCTTTGCTGTTAACCCAAATTGCATGGCTGTCAACGCGCGAAAGTACCACTGGACGGTCATTGACTACTTTGTCTAAGTCTTTGGCGGTAGGAAAGCGCGTGTCGCTCCACAGCTCTTGGTTCCAGCCTCGTCCTAATATCCAGCCTTGTTTATTTTTTGCAAATTGTTCTAGCTTTGTGGTTATTTCAGCGACCGATTTAGCGCCGCGTACATCAAGTTGCGATAAGTTATCGCCAAGGCCAATTACATGCCCGTGAGCGTCAATCAACCCTGGCAGTAACGTATTACCTTTGGCATCAATAAGTGTGGCATCAGGAAAAGTGTTTTTAAGCGTATCATCTCCAGTTTTAACAACTTTACCGTTTTTAATCACTAAAGTAGAAAACGTTTGTATACCACCTTGGTATAAGGGAGTGTAACCATTAGCGTTGTAAATGACCTGCGTTTGCGCAATCGCAGTGCTGCTTACAAATAAGCCGGCAAGCAGTAGTGGGTTAAATAATGTTTTGAGTTGCATAAGTTGGTTATTTTTTATTGTTAGTAAAATAACCCTAGCAAACTCACTTTTAGAATACCAATATGTTGAGGTAGATAGCTTAAAAGCGTAAGGGCTGTTAAAAATTTAGCGCTTACGCTTATAAAAAAGAGTTACTTACTGGCGTATATGCCATATTCCGAAAGGGTAAGTCTGCCGTCTTTATCTTTATCATAACTTGAAAAACGCGACCAAAGGGCGGGATCAATGGCAGTTTCTGAACGGGTTAAAAAGCCATCGTGGTTACGGTCAAACTTTTCAAATTTATCGGCAACTTCTGTACTTTGGCCAAGGCTTACATCGCTAAAAAGGCCCAGCGCAACAAGCGCTAAATAGCTTACGGTCTTCATACTTATACTCAGTAAAGGTTATTGGTTAAATAGTCTTTAAACTCAAGAAGCGAGATTTGTTTGTCTTGGTTTTTATCCCAGCGAGTAAAGGTGCTGAGTAGCTGAGGCTGTGGCTCTAATTCGTCTTCTGTTAAGAAGCCGCTTTTATTGGCATCAAGGTGATCAAAACGTTGTTTAACATCTAACGCAACAGCATTAAAGCTGATCATAGTAATAGCGATAACACTAAAAAAAACACACTTCATGGTTTTCCTTCCAACATACAGTGTTTGTAGATTAATAAAAAAAGCACTTGCCATAATTTAACTTCCCAACATTAAATCCGTTTACACATTCCCTCAGGGATTATGGCAAATGCTTTTGAAACCTACCTTACTAGGTAAAAGCTTAAGTAAAACTTAATTAACTTCAGCTGTGGATAATAAATCTATTTTAAGCAGCCCGTTTAGCGCTAACTGATTAAAATTTCTAGCCAGAGAAAAAGATTTAAATATCGTTACTATTGAGTTTGTTATTAAAGCGCTTAATCACAATTAAGGTTTAAAATTTTGAAACTCTTCTTTAGAAATTTTCTTGTCTTGGTTTTCATCTAAATCGGCAAATTGCCTCATTACTTCTTTATCTTGTTTGGCTTCTGCAAGCGATACTGCTCCATCCATATCTTTGTCTAAATGAGCAAAGCGAATGTTGACAGAAGAGGCTAAAGCCGTGGCGCTAATGGCTAAAAACATTAATGTAAATGCTGCGATAAGTTGTTTCATAATCATGTTCCTTAATTAAATGAATTTACTGAATAAACTTTTTGAATTCACTTAGCGACAACTGGCCATCTTGGTTAGTGTCTATTTGTGAAAAGTTTTCGTGTAGTACGGCATCTTCACCCGCTTCTGATTCGCTAAGTGTGCCGTTACTGTCTTTATCTAGCTCATTAAAAGTAGCTTGAACGTCCATAGCTATTGCATCTGTGCCCATAAACCCAAAAGCCAGCATGGGTAAAATTACTAAAAAGCGGTTGTTCATTTAATTTCCTTATTGATTAAAGTTGCACTCACTATTACAAAAATAGTGCCAATTTAAATAGGTGTTTAAAATCAATGGTTTATAATATTTTTGTGGCGTTGGTCGGAATTTTTTACTTAAATGTGTGTTATTTTTGCAACAGGCGGTACGTGCTATTAGTCGTTAATAGAGTTATCAATAGCTTAGTGTGTTGCTAAATGGCAACAAGTGGATATATTGGGTTAAATATAGAAGTTGATTCAGCGAGAGTATAAGGTAAGTAACTAAAATAGGGCGCTTAAAATAATAAAAGGAAATGATAATGCCTGTAACGTTGGCTAAAAAGTATCGTGCAATGCTTAATTGGCGGCCTAACTTAATAGGTCAGTTTATAATTAGTATGCTGCTGTCGTTACTGCCGCTTAGTTTAGTGGTTATTGTTTTTTTAAATGCGTTAAACAAACAGCTCGCTGTTACCCAGCTTATTGTCAGTAATAATTACCAAGTTACTAAGTCGTTTAATTTTTTAAAGCAAGAGCTTAATAGTCTAGAGCGGGCAACGCGACAAAACTGGGTGCTAAAAAGCGAGTCGCTCGACACGTTAATAAACGAAAAATGGCAATCCTCCTTACAAACAATCGACACGCTCAGCCAAGCCAGTGCCACACAGCAATACACTATGCAGTGGCGCCGCTTAGCAACAACATTGCGTAGTACTCATCAAGCTTTAATTGAAAATAACCAACAAGATGCTGCATTGTTTGTGCCTATTAGCGATTTAGTGGCTGAGCTTACTGTGTGGTTGCGCGATACGAATGCAGCGCAAATACAAAACAACCAAAGTGAATTAAGTACTTTACAAAGCTCGTTTATTAACTGGTTAGTGGCACTTATTCCGCTTACTTTACTAGTGGGTGGAGGCTTTTTATGGCGCATAAGTAAACGTTTAAAAGGGCTTACGTCGGTAATAGATAAACTAGGGCAAGGCCACTGGCAGCAAAAAATTGCAGTGCAAGGCTCAAGTGAGCTGGTGGAATTAGGCGAAAAACTACAATGGGTGCAAGAGCAGTTACATATGCTTGAACAACAAAAAGATACCTTTTTACGCCATGTAACCCACGAGCTTAAAACGCCGTTGGCTTCAATGGTCGAGGGCACCGATTTACTTAGCGATGAAATAGTCGGCCCCATTACAAAAGAGCAGCAAGCTGTACTGGAGCTTATTAGCCAATCTATGGTGCGTCTGCGCACTATGATTGACAGCCTACTTAGTTATAACGCTATCAGAACCAGTAAAGACAGCGTTAGCGAAGTCGAATTTGGCAATTTAATAAATAAAATAAACAGCCATTTTGAGCACCGCTTAACGGCTAAGCAGCAACGCTTAAATTGGCACAACAGCATAACAAAACAGCCACTTGCATTACCCGCAGAGCTGATAGAAATGACCCTCATTCAGCTCATTTCTAATGCGTTAAAATTTTCAAATACAGGGCAAAGTGTTGATGTAACCTTAGCACTTGAGCAAAAGCTATTAATAATGCAAGTGCGCGACGAAGGCTGTGGTATTAAAGAGCAAGAAAAAACCCAGATATTCAGCGCATTTTACCAAGGCAAGCATAATAAAGATGTTACGCTGCAAGGCAGTGGCTTAGGTTTAACCATAGTAAAAGAGTCGGTTGAGCAGTTACAAGGCCAGCTTAGTGTTGAGCATAACCAGCCCCAAGGCTGCTTATTTACAATAAAAATACCTTTAACTAATCAAGGAGTTTTATAGCATGCGTACGCGTTTAATAGCTATTTTATGTGTGCTCAGTAGTACGGTTGTTTTAGCTGGGTGTGAAACAAATAACACACAAACAGCAGCAGTGTCGCAGGAGGTTGAGCCTGCAAAAAATGCGGTGCCAAATCCTAAAAAGCGCCCTAAAAGTGACCCCGTTTACCCCAGCGCAGAACGTGTTGTTGCATGGCATGCTAATCAATGTGGCGGTTTTAAAGTAAAGCCAAGCCTACATACTTATTTAGGTGAAAAAGAGCTAAAACGTTTTTTTAAATTCATGTGTGTTAACACCTCAAGTGCGCCAGAGGAGGTAATGACACGATTACAAAAACTCGATTTAGCCTACTTTTGGCCTGAGCCAATAAAACAATATTTATGGCTTCAAAAGCAACATGTTACTCGGCAAATAAATGCCCTAAAAGAGCAGCAGGCGTTAAATGACAAAATGCAGCAAACGTTATCGTCTTTAGCCACAATAGAGCAGCAGCTGTTACTACGCGAAGACACTAAGGAGCAGTAATTATGGCAACACACACACCACAAGGTGCAAAAGTATTACTCGTTGATGACGATGCAAGTTTACTTAAATTACTCGCGCTAAGAATCGAGTCTAAAGGGTATGACGTAACAACCTGCGAAAGCGGCATACTTGCATTACAAATTCTTAAAAACCAAGTGTTTGATGCAGTTATAACGGACCTGCGTATGGACGAAATGGACGGTATGGCCTTACATCGCCAATTACAAAGCCGCTACCCAGCGCTGCCGGTTATAATGATGACAGCGCATGGCTCTATACCCGATGCGGTGGAGGCGACAAAACAAGGTATTTTTGCGTTTATCACAAAACCGGTAGATAAAGACGAGCTGTTTGACAGCCTAGCCAAAGCCATTGAAATACATGGCGTAAACGCAGAAGAATCGCCCCAAAAAAGCAATATAGTAACGCGCAGTGGCGCTATGTTACACCTCCTTGAGCAAGTAAAATTACTGGGGCCAACCCAAGTAAATGTACTTATTTCTGGCGCCAGCGGTACCGGTAAGGAGCTGCTGGCTCAGGCGATTCATCAACACAGCTATGTAAGCGAAGGACCTTTTGTGGCCATTAACTGTGGCGCAGTGCCTGGGGAGCTTTTAGAGTCAGAATTATTTGGCCATAAAAAAGGCGCCTTTACAGGGGCGGTGAAAGATCACCAAGGTTTATTTCAGCAAGCTCAAGGCGGCACCTTATTTTTAGATGAAATTGGCGATATGCCGCTTAATTTACAAGTTAAGTTACTGCGTGTACTGCAAGAAAAAACCATACGCCCGGTGGGCTTTCAGGAAGAAATTCCTATTGATGTGCGCATTGTATCGGCCACTCACAAAAATTTACCCGATGCGATTAGCAACCAACAATTTAGGGAAGATTTATACTACCGCCTAAATGTTGTTAATTTAAAATTACCGCCGCTGTGTGAGCGCCGAGAAGACATAAGCCTGCTTGCCCAGCACTTTAGCGCAAGTATTGCTAAACGTATGAACCAAAAAGAAAAGCGCTTTGCAAACGATGCCATGCATGCACTAGTACGTTACGACTGGCCTGGGAATATACGCCAGTTACAAAATGTTGTAGAGCAAGTGGTCGCATTGAGCGCCAGCGAGGTAATTTCTGCGCACTTAGTGTTAAACGCACTTAACTCAAACCAAGCCAGTGCAGAGCCGCTTTCTCTAAATGATGCCAAAAAAGAGTTTGAGCGCGATTATGTAATAAACACCCTAAAAATGGCCGGTGGTAACGTAGCTGAAGGTGCAAAGCTTGCCAAACGTAATCGTTCGGATTTTTATAAGTTAATAAAAAAACACAATATTGATGTCGATAATTTAGTGTAATTTAAGAGTAAGGTTATTAAATGCAGTTATTTATGGTGTATCTGGGCGGGCGAATTCAAGGCTGCCACATAGAAATGCACGATATTCGCTTTGTCGTAGGGCAAAGCATTGAGCAAACTTATTCAAAGCTAAAAAGCCAATGGGTGGGCGATAAAAACAATGTGCATATGGACAGCTACATGGCAATTAACCATATCGACGGTTATAAAGTAGAAGTCGTTGATACCTACGTTGAGCAAAATAAGCAGCTGTACTTTGTTAATTTAGGCGCTTACAGAAGTGACTCTATGGCAGAGCAACACGACTTTGCATTGTATGTTGCCAGTAGCGCAGCAGAGGCCAAGCAGCGCGCTAAAAGCGATTTGCTTGCAGGCCTTAGCCATATTCATAAAGATGATTTACATGATGTAGATGACTGCTTTGCTATAGACCTGCTCGACAGCCAACTAAATATTAAGCTTACGCCAAGTGGGCATACTCAACCAATAAAACCAGATTGGTTTGGGTATTATATTCTTTAACAGTAAAATTAAGAGTCTTGCTCGCTTTGCTCATTGGCTTCGCTTTTAGCTGCCATTTTAAATGCCACAATAACTAGGCCAAACATCGCAAAGGGCAGCGCTGCCAACATGTATTCAACCATGTTGCTATCTTGAAAGTTAGCCTGTAGTAAAAAGTGACCCGCCACGCACATTACAATAACCACAAGTAATATAGGCAGTAGCATAAGTTCTTTTTTTGATGAATGATTTTTCATTGAATGTAAGGCTATGGCTTAAAATAAAGCGCTATTGTAATGAGCTTATTTAAGCTTGGCAAACTATGGTGATTTTAATGGTATGATCGACATCAAATAACCACCCAGTGTGATTAGGATAAACAGTGAAACACAACCTTAAGCAAGTTTACCTTGTTGGTGGCGCGGTACGCGACCAGCTACTTAATATAGCATCAAAAGATAACGATTATGTTGTTATAGGCGAAACACCCCAAACTATGGAGTCGCTTGGTTTTGTGCCTATAGGAAGTGATTTTCCGGTTTATTTACACCCAAAAACAAAAGAAGAATACGCCTTGGGTCGCACCGAGCGAAAAAGCGGTAAAGGGTATACCGGCTTTGTGGTAGATGCCAGCCCTAATGTCACCCTTGAAGAAGATTTAGCACGGCGCGATTTAACCATAAACTCAATGGCACTTGATGAAAACGGTACCGTTATTGACCCTTTCAATGGCCAAAGCGATTTACACAATAAAATACTGCGCCACACCACAGAAGCCTTTGTAGAGGACCCGGTAAGGGTATTACGCATAGCGCGTTTTTTAGCACGCTACGGAAGCGAATGGCGTATTCATCCAAGTACTTATGCATTAATGCGCGAGCTTAAAAACAAAGGTGAGCTTAATCATTTAGTGCCCGAGCGCGTATGGCTCGAAACCGAAAAAGCGCTGGGTGAAAAACACCCTGAACTGTATTTTCAAGCATTACATGGCTTAGGTATTTTCCCTGAAATAGAGAGTATGCAAGGGGTGCCGCAACCTGCAAACCACCACCCTGAAGGCGATGTGTTTGTTCATACTATGTTGGTACTTAGGCGAGCTGCCGATTTAAATTTTAATTTAGAAACACGGTTTGCGGCACTCACTCATGATTTTGGTAAGGCCCTGAGCTTTAAAAAACGCGGTAATTTACGCGGCCATGAACGCGAAGGGGTAGCCGTAGTAGAAAAGTTTTGTGAGCGTTTAAAAGTGCCTAATCGTTTTCGTGATATTGGCGTACTCACCAGCGATAATCACACCTTATGCCATACGCTGGAGCAATTAAGGCCACAAACGATTCATAAATTAATTGTCACTAATTTAAATGCTTTAGTGCACCCAGAGCGATTTATTGCGTTTACCCAAGCATGCCAATGTGATGCGCAAGGGCGCGGAGAAACACTTGTAAATAAGCCCTATCCGCAAGGGGCTAAGCTGCGTGCAATTTTTAATGAATTACAAAAAATGGATAAAAAACAGGTGGTGCAAACTGCACTTAAAAATGGCAAAAAAGGCCCAGAAATAGGCGAAGAGGTAAAACTGGCAGAAATAAACTGCATTAAAGCGTTTTTACAAAACGAGCAAGCAACGCAATAGGCAATACCCTAGCTGAGGTATTCAGATACGCCTTCGTTTTTCACTTGTTCTGGCTGTCGTAAGTTTTTATATGTAGAGGTGGCAGGCTCTGAAGGTAAGCTAGGTGCTTGTTCTTGGGGCCTGTATAGATCAAAAATAAATTCGATCTCTTCACGCTCAAGTGGGTTGTTCATGATCTATTCTCCTTAATTAGCGTTCAGGGTATGGCCGTTTGACTGAATTAAAAGTGAATAGTTACATTTTAAGTTGTAGTAAATTGTAATCGATGTGCAAAAAATAAGGGCGGTTCAGCAAGGCGCCACTTTATGCACAGCCTAGCTTTGTAAAGGCAGGGTTACTTTAAACACCACGCCATTACCGCACTCGTTGTTTTGCGCAGTGACACTGCCTTTATGGTAATCACACACCAGCCTTACAATATAAAGCCCCAAGCCTAAGTGCGGTTGTTGCTGCATTTGCTGGCTACGCACCGACACCATAGAATCAAAAATATGCTCAGTTAGCCCTTCAGGCAGGGCGGGGCCTGTATTACTCACTGTTAATATTGCTTTATTTTCGCTCTGCTTAAGACCTACATTAATAGCTGTATTTGCTTCACTAAATTCCAGCGCATTATTAATAAGCTTATCAAGTAGCTGAGCTATAAATTCGGGAGCTCCTTGCATAGGTAAAGGGCTTTGGCATACATCAAGCTCAAATAACTGCTCTGGGTAAGTAAGCTGGAAGCCTTGCATACAGCCATTAATTACTTTTTGTAAATCAAACGGCTCGCTCTCGTTGCTTTGAATGCTTTGTTCAAGGCGCGTGGCTTCGCTCATGGTGGTTATTATTTTACCTAAGCGCTCAACCCCTTCACTTGCTCGCTCTAGGTATTTTTGGCTAAGCTCATTTTGCTCCAAGCTTTGTAGGTTTTCTAAAGAAGAGCGAACCACAGCCACCGGTGTACGTAGCTCATGAGATAACCGCGATGACATATTTTCTAAATAATTAGTGTACCCGCCTAAGCGGCCAACTATATTGGCAAAACTTCGCGAAAGGTCGCCTATTTCATCGTTTGAGTCGCTGTAATTAATACTGCCGGTAATGCGCCCTTGGGCATCAATGGCTTGCTCTGCGGTGTCGCGCAGTCGCCTAATGCGGCTCGAAATACGCGAGGCAAAAAAGAACAACGTAACGGTGCCAATTAGCATCACCGCTAAAATAACGTTAAAAAGCTTTTCGAGCGACTTATTACGCAGGGTGCGAACACCGTTAGTGGTTTCCTCGGCGATTACTGCGCCAATCACTTTATCTTCTATCCAAATAGGGTAAGCCGCCGATAAAATAACGGCTTTACTGTCGGGCGTTAATCGCCAAGATGACGCTGGTTGCCCCTTCAGTGCCTTAGCTAAATGCGTGCCTTGCATTGAGGCAACATCGTGCAGGGTATCTAAAAATTCGTTTTCGGGGCGAGTTAAAATTTTATAATAAAGCGGGTGCAAATACGTTTGCTCAAAGCGTTGCCAGGCATTTTTAGGCGGTTGGTTTTTAAGGCCGTCGGCCCATACGCCATCGGCATTTTGAATTGTGCCCGACTGCGCTAATACGCGATGATGATTATCAACCACCCAAATACGGCTACCACTGTGACCCATGCCTTTTAAGATTCGGTTAATTTCTGGTGAGGGCACCAATACCGAGCCTAAATCGCTTGGGTTATTTAAATTAGAGGTCGACATTGTTTTAAAATCGAGCGGTGCTTTTTTTGTATCAATATCGACCACGGCAAAGCCTAGCTTGTTACCAAGCATATTTATAGGAAAGCGCAGCTCTACGTTATATCCCGATTCAGTGCGTATAAAATAGCCCTGAATTTTTGTAAACGGTGTTTTGGTATTAGCATCAAACGCATTTACCCAGCCATCTTGGCGTGGGGCAATAATGTACGTATTAAAATCTCCGGCTGGGCTTTTTAGGCCAATTATTAAATGGTCGTTATTAGTAATGCTTAAACTATTTTTAGCACGATATACAAGGTGATCGTCAGTTACTTTAAACACGGCATATAAATAGTTATCAAACTTGCCAACCATATGATCAAACGATAAATCCTCAGCTTTATGTTCCTTGTCTGCTTTTTGTAAATAGCGTTTATCGTAATGCCAAAAGAGTGGTTGATAGCTTTGCCAGTCGCTCAGTTTGCCATCGAGTTGAATGGCGTTTTTAAGATTGTACGCATATAAGTCGCGCCCTTTTACTACCTGGTCTAAAAAATTGGTTTGCTCATCAAAAAGTGCTGGGCGCTCATGCAGGGCGGTGGCGAGCGCCCGTGTGGTGCCTACGAGGGTTTTTTCTTGGCCTTGGCGTAAAAACTTTTCCATTTCCCACACGTACTCGTAGCCAAGCCAAGGCAGTAAAAACAAAAAACACGACAGTAATATAAATTTACTGCGCAGGCCAAATCGTAACATTAGCGTTGTTCCCACCTGTAGCCCATGCCATACACCGTATCTATGCAGTCAAAGTTGTTATCAAGGGCGATAAACTTTTTACGAATGCGTTTTACATGCGAAGTGATAGTGCTGTCGTCTACGTAAATTTTTGCATCGCTCATTAAATCGTTACGGCTTTTTACATGGCCTGGGCGCTGCGCAAGTGAGTGCAACATCCAAAATTCGGTCACGGTTAAATCAACCAATTGCTGCTGCCAAAATACTTGCATGCGCTGGGTGTCGAGCGTTAACTGGCCGCGTGTAATTAATGCATTGGCATCGGCGGGTTGCTCAAGCGCTTCCATGCGTCTAAATAGCGCGCCTATTCTGGCAGCCAAGTGGGCTAAGCTAATATCTTTTGTTAGGTAGTCATCGGCGCCCATACGCAGGCCACACACGGTATCTATTTCGCTATCGCGGGCGGTTAAAAAAATAATAGGCAGTGTTTTAGAAAGCGTACGCAAGGTTTGGCAAAGTAAAAAACCGCCGTCTATTTCGTGGCCTAAACCAATATCAACAATGGCTAAATCGGGTAGGGCGTCTTTAAATGCAATCTCTGCGCTGACACGGTTAGCAAAACCACTTACCTGGTAACCCTGGGCGCTAAGCATTTCAATATAGTTTTCGCGGATGGCGGTTTCATCTTCAATGATGGCTATTTTTTTCATTCTACTCACCCTTATTTATTTTAAAACGCACTATATCGAAGTTTTTCAGTTATGTACGGTTAAAAAGGCAATTGCCATTTTTTTGCCACAATTGCTCAGCGGTTTGCCATTTTTGCTCCCCTTTGTTGCCACTTGCAGCTGTTTTAATACAACCATCAAAACAAAACATCACAAATTAAAACAAGTTTAAGGATTACATTATGAAGAAGACATTAATCGCATTAACGCTAGTAGCCACAGTGTGTACACCTGCATTTGCAGCAGCCGCTAACACCCCTTCTAAAGAAGCACATAAAGAAACCGCCATCGGCTTAGGTACTGGCGCCATTATTGGTGGTGTCGTTGGTGGGCCAATTGGTGCTTTTATTGGCGCATTTGCCGGGGGCTTAATTGGTGATTCAAAAGTAGCGGATGACAAAATTGCCCAGCAGCAGAGAGCAATAACAGTGATGCAGCAAAAAACCAGTGACTACCAACAGGTACTTAATCAAAACAATAGGCTAGAGCAGCAGTTAGATGTACTGACTAATCAAAATGAGCAGTTAACACAATCACAAATAAATAACTTACTTGCCATGACAGTACAATTTAAAACCGGCTCAAGTGATATTGCCCCGCACTTTGCTACGCAGTTAAACCAGCTTGTGGTGCTGTTAAAAAATCAGCCGCAACTCGCATTAGATTTAAGTGGCTTTGCCGATCAGCGCGGTGATGAGCAAGCGAACCTTTTATTGTCTAAAAAACGTGTAAACGCAGTGCAAAGTTACCTTATAAAGCACGGTATTAGCCATGCACGTTTAAGTGCGCACGCTTTTGGCGAGCAACAAACATTAGCGCGCAGCAATACCGTAGAAGATAACTTTTTTGATCGACGCGTAACGCTTACCACTCGCCCAATAAATCCAGCAAATGGCCAAACGGCAAGTAACTAAAGCCACTTTTATTTAAGTAAAGTTAAGCGTTCGATGGAGTGATTTTATGTTGAGTAACCCAACCAAAATGCTTACTAAAGTAAGCATTTTTATTTTCTTAGTGGGTGTGCTTCTACTTAGTTTTAATAGCCGTGCACAGTCGCCCAAGCTTGAACTTTTTGACAGCAGCGGCGCATCTGTCGCGCCGGCAATTATATTAAAAAGCGATGCTAACATGACCCTAACCGGGCTGATAAATCACGTGGTTGTTAAGCAAACTTATCAAAACGAAAATCCGTTTGCGGTAAATGCGCGTTATGTGTTTCCGCTACCTGATGAAAGCGCCGTACATGCGATGACGATGCGCATAGGTGAGCGAGTCATAAAAGGCCAAATAGATAAAAAAGTAGAGGCCGAAAAAAAGTATCAGGCAGCTAAAAATGCTGGCAAGCAAGCCGCACTTGTACGCCAGCAGCGCGCTAATATGTTTATTACTAACGTGGCAAATATAGGCCCTGGCGAGCAAATTGTGATAGAGCTTGAATACCAAGAGATCATTGATTACAGCAATGGCACATTTGCTATTCGCTTCCCAAGTACTATTACGCCGCGCTATCACACAATAAGCGCAAATATTGAAGCTGAGCAAACTAGCCTAACCCATGCACCACAAGGATGGTTAAGCCCTGTGTATAGCAAAACGCAGCACAGTGAGGCGCCAAACAGCCAATTTAGTTTAAATATTAATATAGATGTAGGCTTAGAGCTTGTAGATATAACGTCTAAATTTCATCGTGTAGAAGTACAAAACCCGGCCTTTGGGCAATATACGGTTGCTTTAAATGAGCAAACGGGGGCCAATCGCGACTTTGTACTTGAGTTTAAACCGCTGCAAAAAGAAAGCGCACAAGCAGCATTTTTTACCCAGCAGTTTGAAAACGGCGACCGGTACGGGCTTGCTATGCTAATGCCGCCAGCAGATCACTTTACACAAACGCAGCGCCTACCTCGCGAAATGGTGTTTGTTGTAGATACCTCAGGCTCTATGCACGGGCAATCTATGGAGCAAGCTAAAAAGGCCCTGTTTTATGCGCTGTCTTTGCTTGATAGCGACGACAGCTTTAACATTATTGGCTTTGATAACGTGGTTACCCCTATGAGCGATAAACCCCTTATTGCTAGTGACTTTAACTTACGCCGCGCTGAGCGCTTTATTTATAGCCTAGAGGCCGACGGTGGTACCGAAATACAAGGTGCACTTGATGCGGTACTTGATGGCAGCAGCTTTGAAGGCTTTGTACGCCAAGTGGTGTTTTTAACGGATGGGAGTGTGAGTAACGAAGATGCCTTATTTAAAAATATTCAGCGTAAATTGGGTGATAGCCGTTTATTTACTGTAGGCATTGGCAGTGCACCCAATAGCTTTTTTATGCGCCGCGCAGCTGATATAGGTAAAGGGTCATTTACGTTTATTGGCAGCACAAATGAGGTGCAGCCTAAAATGCAGCAGTTATTTGATAAGCTTGCTCATCCCGCTATCACTAATTTAGCACTGCGCGATGAAAGCACTCACAGTTTAGATTTTTGGCCATCTCCCTTGCCCGATTTATATTTTGGCGAGCCAATAATGGTGGCTATAAAACTAAATGATACGAATCAAATTACGCTTAGTGGGCAAACCGCTCAAGGCCCTTTAAATATAAAGCTAAGCGCACAAAATAGCGCCAGCGCAAAAGGGATTGATAAGCTGTGGGCGCGCCAAAAAATTAAATCGTTACTTTTGTATAATGACCGTCAGTCAGTTAAAAATGAGGTGCAGGGGCTTGCGCTCACACATCAACTACTGAGCCCGTTTACTGCTTTTATAGCTATTGAACACACTCAAATAAACGAGCCTGCAAAGCAAACGGCACTGGCTAAGAACGCAGCGCCACAAGGACTGGCTATGCGTTTACCACAAACCGATGGGCAAAGCCGACTGTACATATTGCTGGGCTGCATTTTATTACTTGGCTATGGCGCATTTAAAATAAACCGAGAGCTTAAATGAAAAAGTGGCTAAGTGCGGGCTTATTAATCGCCGGGCTGGGGCTGTTTTCTCATGGTGCTTATATGCAAGCCAAGGCATGGCTTGCCCAAGTATTAATAGAGCAGGCCTGGCAAGAGGCGCTTATTACGCCACACGCTCGCGTTAAACCGTGGTTTTACGCCGACAGCTTTGTAACCGCGCAGCTTAACTGGCCTGTGCATAATAAAGTGCTTAGCGTTTTAGCTGGGGCAAGTGGTCGTAATTTAGCATTTGCACCAAGCCACTTTTTACCAGGGGCAAAGCTTGGAGATAAACATGGCGGTGCGTTAATAGCGGGTCACAACGATACCCACTTTGCATTTTTAAAACACACCAAAGTGGGTGAAACGTTTACGCTGCAGCTGCAAAGTGGCGTAATACAGCATTATAAAGTGAAGGGGATTGAGGTTATTCATCAATCCCAGCAGGCGTTTTTACAAACCCCAGGGCTTTATTTATTAACCTGTTACCCTTTTGACTCGCTGGCACCGGGTACTGATTTAAGATGGCTTGTATCGGCTGAGTTGATAGGGTCATCGCCAGCTTCATTAAGCGGTATATCTACCACCAGCTCTTGATGTCGTTGGCTTATCATCACCCCTGCAAAAACAACAAATATACTCACCCATTGCCAAAAATCGAGTACCTCACCCAAAATAATAGCCGATAAAATAAGTGTAAAAATAGGAATTAAATTTGAATAAGCTGCAGCCGTTAATACCGACACTTTGCCAATTGCATAGTTATACATACCATAGCCACCTAAGGTGACAAACGAGCCTAAATACAAAATGCTCATAAGGGCGGTTAGGTCATGCTGGTTTTCGCTGGGTAAGTCGATAAAAAACAAAAACGGTGCAAAAAACACACTGCCGCTTATGCCTTGTAAAGCAATTAGCGTTAACGGCGAGTAGCGATTGGCTAAGTGCTTAATGCTAATGGTGTAAAACGCCGCGCATACCATGGCCATAAGCTCTAAAAAGTTACCCAATAATGGATTAGGGGCCTGATCGGTATTTGGTGAAAGCAAAGTAAGTAAAATACTGCCGCCAATACACAGGGTAAACCCAATCACAATGGCTTTACTTATATACTCTTTAAGCATAAAAAACGCCATCAACGCCACAATAATAGGCAAGCACGAAACAATAACTCCCGCCTGAGAGGCCGAGGTGTATTCCATTGCGTGGCCTTCAAATAAAAAGTACAAGCATGGCTCTGCGAGCGACATACCTAATAAGTACTTCCAATCGCCTTTTAAATACTCAAACCTAATTACATAACGCCATAAACAAAGCGATAAAACTAAAGTGGTTAGCATGCGTAAAAATATAACTAGTGCAGGGTCGTAAACGGCAATAGCATACTTAAGTGCAATAAAGGAGCTACCCCATAAAAAGGTGGCAATAATTAGGCATAAACTGGCTGGCATAAATGAAATTTTATCAAATTAAATTAACGCCGATCCTAGCATGAATAATTTTAACTTGTTCAAAAATACCGAGCTGGTATAAGTTTATTTATCTTTCATTTTAATAGTAAATAATAATGCATAGGGAACAGGTAATTGTTGTTAAGCTTGGTACAAGTGTATTGACCGGCGGCACTGATAAGTTAGATAAAGCCCATATGGTTGAGCTGGTTCGCCAATGTAGCGAATTAAAAAAGCAAGGCCACCAAGTTATATTAGTATCAAGTGGCGCGGTTGCTGCGGGTCGCGAACAACTTATTAAACCCTGTGGCCGCGGCCTAATAGATAAACAAATGTTGGCAGCCGTTGGACAAGGCCAGCTTATACATATTTGGCAAAGCTTATTTGCCTTGTATGGCATAAACGTAGGGCAAATGCTGCTTACCCGTGCAGACGTAGATGACCGCGAACGCTATTTAAATGCGCGCGATACCTTAAATGCGTTATTAAGCCACGATGTGGTGCCTATTATTAATGAAAACGACGCGGTAGCAACCGCCGAAATAAAAGTAGGCGATAACGATAATTTATCGGCGCTGGTGGCTATTTTAGCTAATGCCAATAAGCTATTACTGCTTACCGATCAAGAAGGTTTATTTACCAGCGATCCGCGCACAAATACCGATGCAAAACTGATTGACGAAGTCACTCATATAAACGATGAGTTACGCCAACTGGCTGGTGGTAGCGGTACAAGTTTAGGTACCGGCGGTATGGCCACAAAACTACAAGCCGCCGACGTAGCAAGGCGCGCAGGGGTAGAGGTTATTATTGCAAAAGGCGCTGGCAACAACGTTATTTTAAAATGCATGAGTGAGCAATTACCCGGCACGCGGTTTTTAAAACTTACTGCGCCAAAAGATGGCCGTAAAAAATGGCTAATGGCAGGGCCTAAAAGTACCGGCCAAATAATGATTGATAAAGGGGCTATTTCGGCGCTACAAAACAAAGGGGCAAGCCTGCTGGCAAAAGGTATAACCAATGCGTTTGGCCGTTTTGAGCGGGGCGACTTAATAGATTTAATAGACGCCAACAACCAAGTTATTGCACGAGGGTTAACACGTTTTAATCAAGTTGAAGTAAATAAAATTAAAGGTGCTCACTCAGAGCAAATAGGCGAACTACTCGACTTTGATAGTGGCGCTGTGGTGCTACACAGAGACGACTTAGTTTTGCTTTAGTTTTATTTAGCTTTTTTAAATAGCGCGTGTTGCGGCCGTATATTCGGTATTTAAGCAAGGCAGAGCCTATGTTGTGTTTAGAATAACTGGTTGTACAAAAACATAAATACAAAGCATAAATGCAAAGCATAGGCTGTTTTAGGCTCTGCTGTATGTAAGTTATTAAATAACAGCGCAGTAGTTATTGAGCTCACTAAGTTACTAAGCTCGCGCTACGATTTAATAGCGCTTAGCTAAAACAAACTTTAATCCACATAGCTCAATGCGACCTAATTCAAAAGTATTGGTTAATTAATTAGCAAAGTTGATGGTTTTGTCTAAACTGATTGAAGTTAAAACAGTTTAGGCAAACTAATGAAGGCAAACAATTGCGGGCACGAATGGATAATCAGTCTAACTCAGCAAGAAGAAGAAAGTGATTTAGATGCATCATTAGTGCAGATTATTGGCGACCTACTCGAAGTTGAAAATTTTGCTATTTATATTAATAAACACTTTAGTGCGCAATTACCGCCTACGCTTATAAACACCCATACCCGCCTTGAAGTATTAGAGTCTAACGAAGCCTTAGCGCTGCTTAATAAAGTAACTCAAAACAAAATAAGAGTAAGCCGTGCCTTAGGTGTAGTAACAACGTATGTGCCAGTGTATTACTTTGGTAAAGTAATTGGCATATTACTAATAGAAACCACAAAAGAGTTAGCGCAAACCACCACAATGCTCGCCGTGCATATTTTAAATATTTATGCCAACCAGTTAGGGCTATTACATAAATCGCGATTAGACCCTTTAACCGAGCTTTTAAATAGACAAACCTTTGATAAAAAAGTGATCGAAATTGTCTCAGGCAAAGGCTTTTTATTACCCCGTGATGATACAAACGAAAAGCGACGATGGTATTTAGCCATTGCAGATATCGATCACTTTAAACGCGTAAACGATAGCTACGGCCATGTAATAGGCGATGAAGTTATTTTACTTGTGGCGCGGCTGTTAAAAAATAACTTTAGGCTAGAAGACTACGTATTTAGGTATGGTGGCGAAGAGTTTGCGGTGTTATTTCAAACCAAAACCGAGGCACAAGCACATATAGCACTTAACCGTTTACGCTCAAATATTGCTGAGTATCCTTTTCCGCAAGTTGGGCAGCTTACAATAAGTATTGGCTTTTTAGAGCTGGCAAGTATTGATACTGTATCTAGTATTGTAAACCAAGCCGATATGGCGCTGTATCATTCTAAAAATAGCGGCCGTAATAAAGTGACTGCTTATAGCGAGCTTGAGGTAAATGAAGAAGTGACTACCGATAATAGTATTGAGCTTTTTTGATTGTAAATTTGTGCTAAAATCTGGCTCCTTAAATTGTTGTAGGCAGGCACAAAACATGAAATTCGTTCGTTGGTTTTTAGGTTGTATAATTTTATTCTTTAATTTTGTATTTACTCCTCGCAGTAAAAAGCGTGCAAGCGATGTGCAAGCGCAGCTTGATCAGCAAACCTCACAATTTAAACTTTATCAATTTAAAGCATGCCCGTTTTGCGTAAAAGTACGCCGTGCAATTAAGCGCGAAGGCTTAAAAATAGAAACGCGTGATGCAAAAAATAATCAACAATTTCGTCAAGAGCTGTTAGAGCAAGGCGGCAAAATTAAAGTGCCATGCCTTCGTATAGAAAAAAATGGCCAAGTAGAGTGGCTATACGAATCTAACGATATTATTGCTTACTTAAACAAAGTAGCGGCTTAAACGACCCCCTTAATTTTTATCTCACTTATTAAAAGAGACATTATCATGACAATCCGTACTCGTGTTGCCCCATCTCCAACAGGTGACCCGCATCTTGGCACCGCTTATATTGCTTTATTTAACTACTGTTTTGCTAAACAACAAGGCGGCGAGTTTGTGCTTCGTATTGAAGATACAGACCAAGTTCGTAGCACGCCAGAGTCAGAACAAGCGATTATGGATAGCTTACGTTGGTTAGGTCTTGAGTGGGATCATGGCCCTGACGTAGGTGGCGAATTTGGCCCTTACCGTCAATCAGAGCGCAGCGATTTATACAAAAAATACGCACACCAATTAGTTGAGCAAGGTAAAGCATTTTACTGTTTTGCAACCAGCGAAGAGCTTGACCAAATGCGTGAAGAGCAAATGGCAGAAGGTCTGCGCCCTAAATACGACGGCCGTGGCTTAAACCTCACCGAAGATGAAATTAAAGCAAACCTAGCCGCAGGCAAGCCTTACGTTATACGTATGAAAATACCAAGCGAAGGCACTTTTAAATTTAACGACTACCTACGCGACGAAATTGAGATCCCGTGGGAAAACGTAGACATGCAAGTGCTATTAAAAGCCGATGGATTCCCTACGTACTTTTTAGCAAACGTAGTGGATGACCACCACATGCAAATAAGCCATATTTTCCGTGGCGAAGAGTGGATTAACTCAGCACCTAAACTATTAAAACTTTACGAAGATTTAGGTTGGGAAGCACCCGTACTAGGGCATTTACCACTACTGCGTAACCCTGATAAATCAAAGCTTTCTAAGCGTAAAAACCCAACTTCTATTAATTACTATAAAGAAATGGGTTACCTACCAGAGGCCGTGCTTAACTACTTAGGCCGTATGGGTTGGTCAATGCCAGATGAGCGTGAAAAATTCACTCTTAACGAGATGATTGAACACTTCGACATGAAGCGTGTATCACTTGGTGGCCCTGTATTTGATGTTGATAAGCTAAGCTGGTTAAACGGCATGTGGATCCGCGAAAACCTAACAGACGAAGAGCTTGTACAGCGCTTTGTTGATTGGAAGTTTAATGGCGAAATGCTAGCTAAAGTATTACCAGAAGCTAAAACGCGCATTAATACGCTTTCGGACATGGTTGATTTAGCAGGGCATTTTGTAGGCGGCATTCCAACTTACGACCCAGCCCTGTTAACGGCGGGCAAAGCTGACGAAAACGTAATACGCCAAGCGCTACAGTTTTTTGTATGGCAGCTTGAAGGTTTACGTAGTTTTGATAAGCCAGCTATTTTTGCAATTGCAAAAGAAGTTGCTACATTCCACGAGCTTAAAATTAAAGACTTTTTAGAGCCAATATTTGTAGCAATCACGGGTAAAACATCATCTACCTCTGTGCTTGATGCAATGGAAATTTTGGGCTCAGACTTATCACGTGCGCGTTTACGTGTAGCGCTTGCTCATTTAGGCATTTCTAAAAAGCAGGCTAAAAATATTGAGCGTGCGTACCGCACATACCCAAGTGCATAATCTTTAGTCATACTTTATAAAAAGCCGAGCTTATTAATTAAGCTCGGCTTTTTTGTTTCAGGCCGTTTGGCTATATGTCATCGCGTTTTGATATTGTTTAGCGCAAGCCGTGGCGCTTTAGCAAATGCTACAATGCTGCATGTAAATTAAAAGGAGGCAGCATGATTGCACCTGTAAAAAACAAAGCTTTATTTAGCAGTAATGCCTTTTCAATAAACCTAGTTACTTACCCTACACATCACAGTGTGATGAACCATATAGATCCAGTACAGCAAGGGCGCTACTACAAACTTAATTTTGTACTAGTAAAACCTAAAGCTGGTGGGGTTTTTAAATGCTCAAAATGCATTATTAATTGGTTTAACCGGGTGTATTTATTTAGACCCGACAAATACGAGCATAGCGTTTCTAAAATTGAGTCGGGAAAGCGCGTACTATTAAGCTTTGCGCTTAATATATAATTTAATTAATAGTCGTAGGCCTGTCCGCTGCATAAAACAGACAGGTCACAATACGATACAGAGATTTCGCTACAAGAATTTATAGTAAAGGCGTTACCGCCTCTGCGCATTGCATCTGCTTTAAGTAAATCTATAGCATTTGATTTTAAGCGATTGTAGCTTATATTATTGTCGCCTCTACCGTCGCCATTGCAGCTTTCGCCTTCAATTCGGCCTAAAAGTGTGGCGCCACTTTCGTGTGCTTCTTGGTCGCTATAAAACTGCTGTAAATCTCGTTTTTTAACGTACGTACCAATTTCCTCAGATAAAACATCGTTATCTATATCGGTATGAAAAGTTACGCTAGAACATCCAGCCAAAGTAGTGAGTACGCTTATTACTGCAAAAACACGTAACATAATAATTAGTCCCTTATTTAGTTTGGTACCTAAATTACTAACTAAAACAGGTGTGTGCAACATTTACTCTTAAGTTAATTGTATGAATTTGTAAGTGATTCGACCTCTCTTTAAATTTTTTCTGGTAGTATGGGCAGGTTATAAGCAGTTTAAGCAGTGAACAATCTATGTTAAGTCCTTACTTTCAGCAGCATGCTGATTATGTTTCTATCTCTCGTGAGCAAGGGTGTCGTTTCGCAAAGTGCGTTGCCGATGATTACAACCCACTTCATGACAAAGATGCCAAAAAGTTTTGCGCGCCAGGAGACTTACTTTTTTCTTTAGTGTTAGACCGCTACGGTATAAGTGAGCGAATGGAATTTACCTTTGCCGGTATGGTTGATGAAAACACCAAACTTAACTTCCCAGAAGGGGATGATGAGTTTGATGTAACCAACGGCGACAAAGTAATTTTAAAGGTAAAACGCGAAGGTAAAACCAGCAAATGCCCAACACTTACAAATAGCTTAATAAAAAACTATGTTGAGTTTTCTGGTGCAGCATTTCCGCACGTAATTATTCCGCTAATGGGTAAGCAAGATGTAATGATTAACCCAGCGCGCCCTATGGTTATTTACGAGTCGATGATCATTAACCTTGATAACATTAATATTCAAACGCCATCGCTTGAGTTTGCTGAGCCAAGTTTTGAGTACACGGGTAAGCGCGGCAAAATTACCTTGCGCTTTAATTTACTAGAAAACGGCGAAAAAGTGGGTTTTGGTGAAAAGCACATGGTGGTGTCGGGTATTCGTGAATACTGCCAAGCAACGGTTGATGACTTAATCGCGTTTTATAATGAGCGAAAAGCCACCTTAAAACCAGTTTAAAACGTTATTAAATTATAATACCAATCCGCAATAATACTTAATCATTTTTAGGGGCTAAAAGTGTTGCTATCTGCGTTAAAAAATTCTCATTTAGAACAACTAAATAGCGAATTTTTTGCCTAGCTATCAACACGTTTATCTGTCCTCAAAATAGATCACTTAATTAAGCGGATTGGTATAAAAAAGGCGCTAAATACATTGTTATTTAGCGCCTTTTTTATTGGTGTAGGAAATACAACTAAGCTCAATACTTTTCTGAGCTGGTTAATTTACGCAGTACCGTAATATGCGTACAATAGCGCTCTTTGTTATTTTAAAGCTAAGCCTATGTCTGCCACATTGTTCTCATCTCTTAAACTCGATTCGTTATTACTAACCGCAATTGAGCAAAATAATTACACCACGCCTACCGCAATTCAGGTTAAAACTATTCCGCACATATTAGCGGGCAGCGATGTAATGGGCAGCGCGCAAACAGGCACAGGTAAAACAGCCGCCTTTGTATTACCACTACTACATAAGCTTTTAAATACACCAAAAAAAGATGAGCCAGGCATAGCCCGAGTGGTTATTTTAACGCCCACGCGTGAGCTTGCTCAGCAAGTGTTTGCAAGCTTTGAAAAATACGCCCAAGGCACAAATATTCAAGGCGCTTTAGCGTATGGCGGTGCAAGTATTGGCCCGCAAATTAAAGCGCTTAAAACGGCGCAAGTGATAGTCGCAACGCCTGGGCGTTTACTTGATCATATCGTTAAAGGCAGTGTGGTGCTTTCAAGTGTTGATTCGTTAGTATTTGATGAAGCCGACCGTATGCTGGATATGGGCTTTATTGATGAAATAAAACGTATTTTGCGCCACATTCCGGGCGATCGCCAAACCTTATTGTTCTCAGCCACATTCGATGACAGCGTGTTTGAGCTGAGTAAAAAACTACTTAAAAACCCCGAGCTGATTGAAGTTGATAAACGCAACTCAGCCGCCGTTGAAGTAGAGCAAGTTATTTACGCAGTTGATGAAGAGCGAAAGCGTGAGCTTGTATCGCACATGATTGGCATGAAAAACTGGCGCCAAGTACTTATATTTACACGTACCAAACAAATGGCCGATAAACTTGCCAAAGAAATGTGTAAAGACGGCTTAAAAACTGAGTCTATCCATGGCGATAAATCACAAGGAGCACGCGACCGTGCATTACAAAACTTTAAAGAAGGCACAACGCGGGTTTTAGTTGCCACCGATGTAGCTGCCCGCGGTTTAGATATTCCGGCGCTTAAATATGTAATAAACTTTGAGCTACCTTACATAGCTGAAGATTACGTACACCGAATTGGCCGTACGGGGCGCGCTGGCGAGCAAGGCCTTGCTATGTCACTGGTAAGTATTGACGAGCAGTGGTTACTGGAAGAAATTGAAGTACTACTGGATACCCGCTTAGCACCACAATGGCTAGAAGGTTACGAGCCTGATTTAAACAAGCCCCCTAAAGATAACCGTAAAAACACCAACAAAGCGCGTAAAGATCGCGATAAAAAGCGCATTACCGGGCAAAGAGCACCAAGTAAACGCCGCAGAAAGTAGCCTTAAACATATTTATTTGGCTATACTAAGGCCACTAAATAGCTGAGGTATAGTTATGTTTGAAACAGATCAGTGGGCGTTTTCTGGTGTCGATGGCCAAATATCATTACATAAATGGCAAAAAACCATTGATCTTATTACGGGGCTTTTTTCGGCCCCCTCTGGTTATATAGTTCAGGCTACTAGTAAAGGTTATCGTGTAGTTATTAGAGCTAATGAAGGTGGCTCACACTTTGAAACCAACCCTATACTCCCTCCCGAAACTCCCTTATTTTGTAAATATGTAGCCGAAAACAACAACACTTTGTATGTTAGCGATACCCGCAGCGATACGCAGTGGAATACTATGCCCGAGGTTATTGAAGATGGCGTTGAATCCTACCTTGGCTTGCCAATTCACTGGCCTGAAGGTGAAGTATTTGGCACCTTGTGTTTAAAAGATTCAAAAAAAACCAGTTATACCGATGAATATTTTGAGCTAATAGAGCAGCTTCGTGATTTAATTGAAGACGATTTAGCCCTTATTTATAGCTTTGAGCAAATGCGCGAAATAGCCATGCTCGACCCGCTTACCAATATTTATAATCGCCGTGCACTTAGCTTACTTGCCCAGCACAAACTTAATTTAGCGCTGCGTTTAGGTTTTGATGTGTGTTGCTTGTTTATTGATATAAACGACTTTAAAAAACTAAACGACACTTATGGCCATGAAATAGGCGATCAAGCGTTAATCCTCTTAGCAAATACCTTAAAAACACATTTAAGAGAGGCTGATATAGTAGGGCGTTTAGGCGGCGATGAATTTGTAGCAGTGATGCAAATTAGTGATAGAAGTAAGCTTAGCCATATTATTGATAAAATAAAAATTGAGTATACAAACGCACTATTAGAAAACAACGTATGCGCGCTGACACTCAGCATAGGCGAAAGTTTTACTAATAAACAAAAGCAACCTTTTGATACGTTATTAAATTTGGCCGATCACCAAATGTATAAAAATAAACAAGCGTACAAATTGGCTAAAAAAGCATAATAATAAAAGTAATACACTTAAACATAGCAACAAAAAAGCAAGCCATTAGGCTTGCTATAAACGGTGTGAATTAGGCTCTAAGCGATTTGTTTTTCGGCTAGGTTTAATTCCATAATGGCTTTTAATAAACGGTATAAGTTTATTGATGCGTCAATTTCTTCTTTACGGTTTGTTAAGCTTTCAATATTTAAGCCCAGTGGTACATCTAGGTGTGCACAGCTTTTGAGTATTAGGTCGAGATTTTCTCGGCAAATACGTACAGATTCACTTAAGGTATTGTCTGCATCAAGCATGCGCCATTTAGTGGCCTCTGGCACTGAGATACCCAACCATTGCATAAACTCTAAGGTTTTATCGCCACCGCACGGCGTAAACGTTAAAATAATTCGTTTTGGTGTAATACCTTGTGCTTTACAGGTGCGCGCGTAACTTGTGATTAGCTCTATAGTTGCTTGCGCGTCGTAAACAGCTTGCGATATAAAAAACTGACAACCTTGTGCTGTTTTTTCTATAAGGCGCTCATGCTCATTTCGCTTACTTGAATGTCGCTCAGCAATGGTAACGCCCCCTAAAAAGAAGTCATCACTTTGCTCTGCAAGCGTTTTATAGGCATCGGGCAAGCTTAGTTTTATATCACCTACCGATGAGGGGCTACCCACTAAAACGACATTTTTTAAATCGTAGTCGTTTTTAGTTTCATCCAACCAGCCTTTAAACTCCTCTACACCACGTTGTGCCACGCTTTTGTAAGTAATGACATCTGGAGCAGATAAATTACGTAGTAAGTGGCTGTATTCACGTGGGTCTACAGTTTGCTTAAACGGAAATGGGCGAGCTTTATCTGTACGGCTGCTTTCGTCTTGAATGTCGTAAATTATCACGCCGTCGTATTCAATTTCGTGTAGGCGAGCAAGTAGTTTTTCTGCAATAATTTTTAGTTGCGCTTTATCAGTACCAATTTTAGGCGGGGTAGTACCAATAAGATAAACACCTTGATTGGTGTCTTCTATTTTTTCTTGTAGTGATAAAGCCATAATCCTCATTCCAGCTTAGTCCAATGTATGTAATTTAATATAGCAGCCATTTAGACGTCTAGATAGATTTATTTAGTGAAAGTTTTTCAATCAACTTGAGCTTTTTTCATACTTAAATGTTTTTAAAATAGGGAATTGACACAGTTGTTTACATTATAAATAGCCGATGGGCTCTTATATTTAGTGGCTTTGGGGCATAATCTAAGCGAGTTAGTATTAAACCTAATAACAAATTTGCTCAATTTAAAAAGGGACAACAATGAAATTTAAATTACTAGCAACAAGCTTAGCGGTATCGCTGGCACTAACAGGCTGCGCAACACAGCAAAGCGAAAACACCCAAGCGGCACAACAACAGCAAACAACAAAAGCTGACGAACGTGTATTTTCGCAAGAGTACTTAATCGAAGAGCTTGATAACGGCTTACGTGTAATGGTTGTTAAAACTGATTACCCCGATGTAGTCTCGCTGCAAATTCCGGTATCGGTTGGCTCGCGTAATGAAGTAAAAGCAGGTAAAACCGGTTTTGCTCACTTTTTTGAGCACATGATGTTTAAAGGCTCTAAAAAATTTCCGCAAGAGGAATACACTGCCATATTTAAAAATGCAGGGGTCGACAACCGTGCTTATACCACTAACGATTACACAAACTACCATTTAAACTTTTCAAAGCAGCATCTTGATAAAGTACTTGAAATTGAAGCCGATATTTTTCAAAACTTAACCTACACCGAAGAGCAATTTAGAACCGAAGCGCTAACGGTTAAAGGGGAATATTTAAAAAATAACGCCAGCCCAATTCGTAAGTTATTGAGCGCAGTACGCGAAGAAGCGTTTGATACGCACACTTATAAACATACCACCATGGGCTTTTTTGAAGATATAGAAGCCATGCCAGATCAAATGGCGTACGGTAAAGAATTTTTTGATAAGTTTTATAAGCCTGAATATGTATCGCTTGTAATTGTGGGCGATGTAGAGCCAGAAGAAACAATGGCTATGGTTAAAAAGCATTGGGGTGGTTGGGAAAAAGGCGATTACGTTGCCGATATTAAAGCTGAGCCAAAGCAGCAAGCACCTAAATATGTACATGAGAAAAACGAAGGTTTGCCTGGTCATTGGTTGCTTGTATCTTACAAAGGCGCAGCATGGGAGCCTGCTAAAAAAGACAGAGCCGCACTTGATTTAATTTCACAGCTTTATTTTTCTAATAACTCCGATTTATACCAAGAGCTAGTTGTTGATAAACAAATAGCGAGTCAAATGTTTACCTACAATCCAGAGACAAAAGATCCTGGCTTACTGCATGTGTTTGTAAAAGTAGAAAACGAAGATGATTTAGCAAAAGCACGCGATGCTATTAACCGCACTTATGCAAAAGCACGTACCGAACTTGTTGATGAGCAAAAACTAAGTGATTTAAAGTCTAACCTTAAATACAGCTTTATTAACGGCTTAGACTCATCGCAAGCGATTGCATCAACCCTTGCAAGTTATATGCATTTTGAGCGCGACCCAGAGGTTATTAACCAGCTTTATAAATCGGCCGACAACATCACAGCACAAGATATTAAAGCTGTGGCGAATAAGTATTTTGTAGATGACGCGCGTACTACCGTAACTATGTCTGCACTTGATAAAGCGCCAGGGTTTGAGCAAGAAACAAGCTTAAACGCATTAGTCGCTAAGCGTGATAAAGCGCCAGAGGCACCCGTATTTAAAGTGCTTGATAAAACGAATAGCTCGCCGCTGATTGATGTAAACTTTTTATTCAATACAGGGGCTGCTGCAGACCCGCAAGGTAAAAAAGGGGTTGCTGCGCTCACAGCCGCTATGCTTGCTCAAGGTGGCTCGCAAAGTACGAGTTACAAAGACATACAAAAAGCGCTTTATCCGCTTGCTGGCAGCTTTGGTTATCAAATAGATAAAGAAATGCTGTCATTCCAAGGGCGTATTCATAAAGATAACGCTGCTACATGGTATGCGCTTGTAAGCGATCAATTACTTAACCCAGGTTTTAGAGATGATGACTTTAAGCGCCTTAAAAAAGAAATGATCGACGGTATTAAATCGGGCTTAAAAGCCTCTAACGATGAAGAGCTAGGTAAAGAAGTGCTTTACAGCACACTTTACAAAGGCCACCCATACGAAAGCTACAATTACGGTGATATTTCGGATTTAGAAGCACTAACGCTTGATGATGTAAAAGCATTTTACAACACAGAGCTTACCCAATCTAAACTAACACTGGGTTTAATTGGCGCTGTGCCAAAAGCGCTTAAAACCGAAATCATGAGCGACTTAGCAACCTTACCTAAAGGCGAGCAAAGCCGTTTAAGTATTCCTGATGCGCCAGAGCTTAAAGGTCACCATGCCACGATTGTAGAAAAGTCGGCGCAATCTACTGCGGTATCGTTTGGTTTCCCAATTGATACTATTCGTAGTAGTGAAGATTGGACAGCCCTTTGGCTGGTGCGTTCGTACTTTGGTGAGCACCGTAGTTCTAACTCATACTTGTATGAGCGAATTCGTCAAACACGTGGTATGAACTACGGCGATTACGCCTACATTGAGTACTTCCCACGTGGCATGTTTCAAACTAAGCCTGATGCAAACTTAGGACGCTCTGAGCAAATATTCCAAATTTGGTTACGCCCGCTGCGCTCTAATAACGATGCACACTTTGCAACACGTACCGCTTTGTTTGAGCTGGATAAGCTTATTAAAAATGGCTTAACCGAAAAAGACTTTGAAGCAACACGTAACTTTTTAATTAACTACGTACCGCAGCTTGTCGCAAGTCAAAACCGCCAATTAGGTTATGCACTTGATAGTGAATTTTATAACACAGAGTCGTTTGTAAAATACGTGACAAGTAAACTTGAAAAGCTAACGCTTGCTGATGTTAATCGCGTGATTAAAGATAATCTGCAAACAGATAACGTACAGTACGTGTTTATTACCGGTGACGGCGAAGACATGAAAAAACGTTTAGTGTCAGAGCAAACATCGCCAATGGTTTACAACACAGAAAAACCAGCAGCGCTTGTTGCTGAGGATAAAGTCATTGCCGATTATAAATTAGCTATTCCAGCTAACAACATTGAAGTAATGGCTGTTGAAAAAGTGTTTCAGTAATTAATCTCTTTTTCTAACATATAAAAAATGCCCCAGTGCTTATAGCTTGGGGCATTTTTATTTAATTAGTGCTATTAAAACGTAATATTAGTTAGTCGCTAAAAGCACTGAGCCTGCGCCTAGAGCAAAGCTTATTAAGGAGCTAATAACCACTCCCGCTAAAAAGCTTTTAGTTGGCGTACTTTTAACGTCATTATTTATAGGCTCATCAAGTTTAATTAGCTCGCCTTGGCGTACTTCAAGTACCGCGCAAAGCGCCATAGTGGTTTCTTTAGAAGCGGCGCCTTCTTTTTCTACCCGTTGAATGGTCCGCAAACTTACATCGCAGGCATCTGCGAGCTGTTGCTGCGTCCAATCTAACTTACTTCTAAGCGATTTAACTGTTGTAGGATTTAATTGCACGTTAAAGCTTCCCTACAAATAGCTCAACAATAGTTGCCGTTGTATAGCCAAACACCGCCCCACCTAATGTACAGCCAGCAAGAAAAAATGCTGCCTTTTTAGGATCGTCTGAAAGACTACTTTGAACTTGTTTGGCTATCACACTGCTATTTTTATAAAGAGTGCACTCCAGACGTCCTGTAAGTATATTAAGCATGTCAAATTTTACTTGGTACTGTGAGCCCTCAAAAGCAAAAGAGTGTGTGCTTGCACAGTAGATATTTCGTTTTTTACTGAATAGGTCATCGTTTACAAATACTTCTTCTTTACCAGTGAAGTAGCTTCCAAAACAGGCTATTTGATTGTCACCATCTTGAAAGTAAAATTTATAACCAAGCTTTTTTGTATTCAATATATCGTTTTTCATCATCGTTATCCTTGTTGAGTGATGATGCTAATTTAGCGTTTGTTTTTATTTTTTACGCCGTCAGTAGTATGCCAGTAGCTAGTTTGGCATATGACAGCAACCCTGTCATGCTGCTTTAGTATCTGATTTTTAATGTAAAATTAAAATTTTTATATTTTTTATAGACTATTTAGATGTCATACGGAGTATTACTTCACATTAATAAATTATGCAACTAGCGTGAAGTAAAGTAACAATATTGTGTTAAAGAATTGTTATTGATTATACTAATTAACAACAAAGCTAAAATGGAAAGCTCGTGATTGACGATAAAGCGTTTTTTAAGTTGGTACTAGATACCACGCCCGACCAAGTAGTGGTTATTAATTCTAACGGCGACATAGTTTATATAAACCGAAGCTGGCAAAACTTTGGTGAGCAAAACGACTGTGCTTGCTGTGATATGTGGGAGCAGCAAAATTACTTAGCAGAGTGTGAAAAAGCTGCTAAAAAAGGAGATAGCTTTGGTTTAAAGGCATTTAACGGCATTAAATCAGTTATTTCGGGGGCTAATGACGACTTCTATTTAGAATATCCATGCCATAGTGAAGATGAAAAACGTTGGTTTATGATGCGAGTAGTGTCGTTTAGCCATACAGATAAAGCGTATTACGCTATTAGCCATCAAAATATTACCGAGCGTAAACTGGCTGAAGAGCAAGTACAAAAACTTGCCGCTATTGATGGCTTAACTGATATTGCTAACCGAGGCTTTTTTGATACCTTTTTAGAGCAAGAATGGAATCGTTGTCAGCGTTTAGGTATGCCGCTTTCGTTGGCTATTATTGATATAGATGATTTTAAATTACTCAATGATACTTACGGCCACCAACAAGGCGATACATGCTTAAAAAGGGTGGCAAAAGTACTTAATGAATTTACTAAACGCCCAGGTGATTTATGTGCCCGTTTTGGTGGTGAAGAATTTGTTTTAGTGTATGGAAATACAAACTCAGATCAGGCCTTGTTAGTATTGAACGATATTTTAGAAAAATTAAAACAGTTAAACATTGAAAATAAACATTCATTACCAAGCCAAACCCTTACAGTGAGTGTAGGCCTCACTACTATTACACCCAGTAGTGACTTTACCTGTGCGTATTTAATCAAAGAAGCAGACGATTTACTTTATAAAGCAAAAGATAAAGGAAAAGATGCTTTGTGTGTGAGTGATTTAGCACTCATATAATTTTTTTACTCTTAGTTATACCTAATAACCAGAACAAATAACTAAGGCGTTAACACCTTAGGCTTTAAATCCGTTAAACTTAGGAAAAGGCTCTTTTTATATCAATTTAAGGCAGTGTAGTATTATGCGTCATGAAATTTGGCAACAGCTTCGTAGTGAAGCGAATGAAGTTGTAACTCGCGAACCCCTTTTAGCAAGTCATGTGTATTCATGCATTTTAAATCATGAGTGTTTAGGTTCGGCGTTAAGCTTTATTGTTGCTAATAAGTTGGCGGATGCTGTTGTATCGGCTTTTACAATACGTGAGTTATTCGACCAAGCGTTTGTAAAGTGCGACCGTATGCTTACTTATGTGGCCGAAGATATTAAAGCCGTTAAAGACAGAGACCCGGCAGCCGAAACCTACCTTACGGTTATTTTAAACTTAAAAGGGTTTCATGCTATTCAAGCGCATCGTTTAGCTAACTGCTTGTGGCAGCAAAACCGTAAAGAGCTTGCTCGTTTTATTCAAAGCCGAACCTCAGAAGTATTTGGGGTTGATATTCACCCTGCGTGTCAGGTTGGTAAAGGGATAATGTTTGACCACGCCACCGGTATTGTTATTGGTGAAACGGCGGTAATTGAAGATAACGTATCAATACTGCAATCGGTAACGCTTGGTGGTACGGGTAACGAGCAGGGCGACCGTCATCCTAAAATTAGAGCCGGTGTGCTTATTGGTGCAGGCGCTAAAGTGCTGGGTAATATTGAAGTAGGCGAGGGCGCACGTATTGGCGCAGGTTCAGTCGTTTTAACTGCGGTACCGCCACATACCACCGCTGTAGGCGTACCAGCTAAAATTATTGGCAGACCGGATTGTCCGTGTCCGGCGCAAAGTATGAACCAAAACTTTTTAACCACACCAGAGCCTGAAAACGAATCACACACCAGCGCCATGCTGTAATAGCAGCCTGTATAAATAAAAATAATTTTAAAAGGAATTAAAATGAACAAAAATAGCTTATTAACACTAGGGATAGGATTTATTGCGGGTGTAGGTTTAACGTGGAGCTACTTTAATTTATCTTCAAGTGACGCAAACCCCGCAAAGTTACAACATGCTGATACAAAGCAGCAGGCACCTTTTGTTCAGCCAGTTAAAAGCAGTGAAGCAACAGCAAAGCGTGTTGTACCAGTTGTTCCTGAGCAAAGCGCTCGTATAGAGCAAAAAGATAATCCCCCTAAACCAGATCCACAACCGCTAGATGAGCTTCCTTTAGAAGAGCAAGTATCGCAGCTTAAACAGCAATTAGCAGCGCAAAAAGCCTTGATGAAAAACGCGGCGCAGCAGCTGCGTGACCCCTCTGATGCGCAAGCCGTTTTGCAAGCGCAATTTGATGAGCAAATACGTAATGAAGAGTGGGCTTATCAAACAGAAATAGCTTTACAAGATTTTTTACTTACCTCTGATCTAAGCTCTATCCCAGAGATTGTTAGTGCAGCGTGTAAAACCACCGTATGTAAATTTGAACTTGCTGCACCTACTGATAACGACTCGTTTGATCATACCCAATGGCGAGAGCTAAACGATAAGTTAATGAAGCAAGAGTTTTGGTTGCAATTTAAAAGAACAACCTCAACGTCAAGCGACACCGAACTAACCTTACTAATGGCCACAGAGCTTTAACTGAAAGAGCTTTACAACACCGTTGATTTTATAGCGCCATCAGCCAGCTCTGTAATTAGCACGTCACCCGTTTTAATGTGATCTACCGATTTAACCACTTTGCCTTGCGGGGTTTTGGTTATGCTGTAACCGCGCGCTAAAACATTAAGTGGGCTTACCGAGTCAAGCCTACTCGCTTGCAGCGCTAAGCTATTTTGCGCGTGTTGCAACTTGTGCTGCATTGCTTGCTCAAGCCGAGTTTGTATCTGCATAAGCTGATGGCTGGCCTGTGATAGCTTTTTATCAGGCGATTGACGCATTAAACGCGGGGTTAAATTATTAAGCGTGCGCTCTTGTTGGTAAAGGCGATTGCGCATGCCCTGTTGTAAGGCAATAGTTAACTCATCTAATCGCTGCGCTTTTTGATTAAGTTGATTGCGCGGATGACACAAGTTAAGCCGATGCTGTAACTGTGTTGCTAGTGCGCGCTTATCGGCCATATCGTGTTTAAAGGCATTATTTAACCGGTTAATGAGCTCAATAACCTTACTATGTAGCTCTTGCGTGTTAGGGCTGACAAGCTCGGCGGCTGCTGAAGGCGTTGCTGCGCGTACATCGGCTACGTAGTCACTGATGGTTGTGTCTATTTCGTGGCCTACCGCACTGACTATGGGTAATTCACTTTGATAAATAGCACGCGCAAGCTGCTCATGGTTAAAGCACCATAAATCTTCTAACGAGCCACCGCCTCGCCCTACAATAAGTACGTCGACCTCATTGCGTGCATTGGCTAACTGTATTTGGTTAATTAAGTGCACATGGGCTTCTTTGCCTTGCACCATGGCTGGGTAAATAATGACTTCTAATTGCGGTGCGCGGCGTTTAAGTACGGTTAAAATATCTTTTATAGCAGCGCCCGTTGCTGAGGTTATTACACCTACACGGTTTATATTTTGCGGCAGTGGTTTTTTATAGGCCGAACTAAACAAGCCCTCTGCGGCTAGGCGCATTTTTAATGCATCAAACTCTTGCTTAAGCTGGCCTTCACCGGCAGGTTCCATATGCTCAACAATAAGCTGATAATCACCGCGTGGTTCGTAAAGTGAAACACGGGCTCTTACTGTTACTTGTGCGCCATTTTCGGGGCGGTAACTTTGAGAGCGGTTATTACCGCGCCACATAGCCGCTTTAATTTGTGCTTTTTCATCTTTTAACGAAAAGTACCAGTGCCCAGAAGCAGGGGTAATAAAGTTAGAAATTTCGCCTGTTAAAATTAGCGATGCAAAGCCCTGCTCAAGAACTGTACGAATCTCTCTGTTAAGGCGCGATACGGTGTAAACCGTTTGCGAAGGCTTCGAAAACATAAAAAACAACCTAAAACTATTATGAGGCAAGTTTATCATAAATATTTGCGAAATATTATTTACGAATGCCCACAACGCTGTTAAAATTTGGCCGCAATTCCTTATCTTAGATCCACATGTGAGAAGTTGCCAAAATGCTTAGAATCGCTAAAGAAGCTCTTACCTTTGATGACGTACTTTTAGTACCTGGTCATTCTACTGTTTTGCCACACACGGCAAATATTTCAACTCGCTTAACGCGTGGTATCAAACTTAACTTGCCGCTTATTTCAGCATCTATGGATACTGTTACAGAAGCTCGTTTAGCTATTGCCCTCGCGCAGGAAGGTGGTCTTGGTTTTATCCATAAAAACATGACCATTGAAGAACAAGCGAGAAACGTACGTAAAGTTAAAACCTACGAAGCAGGTATTGTGTCATTCCCTGTTACTGTGTCTGCCGATTTAACCATTGCAGATGCGACGCTTCTTTCGCAAGAAAAAGGGTTCTCGGGTTTCCCGGTTACTGATAGCGAAAATAACCTACTAGGTATTGTTACTGGTCGTGACATGCGTTTTGAAACGAAGCTTGAACAGCCTGTTTCTAGCGTTATGACTAAAAAAGACAAACTGGTAACGGTTCAAGAAGGCGCATCGCGCGAAGAAATTTTAGGTTTAATGCACGAACACCGCATTGAAAAAATCTTAGTGGTTGATGATGCGTTTAAACTAAAAGGCATGATCACCGTAAAAGATTACCAAAAAGCGCAAGACAAACCACATGCATGTAAAGACGAGCTAGGTCGTTTACGTGTAGGTGCTGCAGTTGGTGTTGGCGCAGGTACTGATGAGCGAATTGCTGCATTAGTAGAGGCGGGTGTTGATGTTTTACTTATCGATACTTCACACGGCCACTCACAAGGTGTTATTGACCGTGTTTCTCAAACTCGTGAAACTTACCCAGATTTACAAATTATTGCCGGTAACGTGGCTACAGCCGAAGGCGCAATTGCCCTTGCTGATGCAGGAGTGGATGCGGTTAAAGTAGGTATTGGCCCAGGTTCAATTTGTACTACGCGTATTGTTACAGGTTGTGGTGTGCCACAAATTACGGCTATTTCTGATGCGGTAGATGGCTTACAAGGGCGTGACATTCCAGTAATTGCTGATGGCGGTATTCGTTTTTCTGGCGATATTGTTAAAGCATTGGTTGCGGGTGCATCGTGTGTAATGGTGGGCTCAATGCTTGCTGGTACTGAAGAAGCGCCAGGCGAAGTTGAACTTTACCAAGGCCGTTACTACAAATCTTACCGTGGTATGGGCTCATTAGGTGCGATGGATCAAAAAGAAGGTTCGTCGGATCGTTACTTCCAAAAATCTAACCAAGCTGACAAATTAGTACCTGAAGGTATTGAAGGTCGCGTCGCTTATAAAGGTCCAATTGCAACGATTATTCATCAGCAAGTGGGTGGCCTTCGTAGCGCAATGGGATTAACGGGTTGTGCCACCATTGAAGAGCTAAATACAAAACCGCAGTTTGTACGTGTTACATCTGCAGGTATGGGTGAGTCGCACGTTCACGATGTGCAAATTACCAAAGAAGCGCCTAACTACCGCTTAGGTTAAACAACACGTTTAAATTACGGGGCTGGAATTACCAGCCCTCTTTTATAGCCACTAAGCAAATTAGTGGAATCTAGCATCTACTTTACGAGATCCTTCATGAGCAAAGATATTCACGATTCACGAATTCTAATTTTAGATTTTGGTTCGCAATACACTCAATTAATCGCGCGTCGTATCCGCGAAATTGGCGTTTACTGTGAGCTGTGGGCATGGGATGTGACCGAAGAGCAAATTCGCGAATTTAATCCACAAGGTATTATTTTATCTGGTGGCCCTGAGTCAACCACACTAGAGAACAGCCCGCGTGCACCTGAATACGTGTTTAACGCTGGCGTGCCAGTGCTGGGTATTTGTTACGGCATGCAAACCATGGCAGCTCAACTTGGCGGCAGTGTACACAGCTCAGATAAAAAAGAGTTTGGTTATGCACAAGTAGAAAAAGTGGGTAACTGTGCATTATTCGATGCAATTGAAGATCATATTACCGATGGCGGCAACGGCGTTTTAGACGTGTGGATGAGCCACGGCGACAAAGTAATGGAAGTGCCGGCAAGCTTTAGCACCACAGCTAAAACACCAACGTGTCCGCATGCTGCTATGTCTAACGAAGAAAAACGTTTTTACGGCGTACAATTTCACCCAGAAGTAACGCACACTCATCAAGGGCAACGTTTATTAGAGCGTTTTGCAATTGATATTTGTGGATGTGAAAAGCTATGGACACCTGCCAAAATTATTGATGATGCTATTGAGCGCATTAAAGAAACCGTTGGCGATGATGAAGTTATTTTAGGCTTATCAGGAGGTGTTGATTCATCTGTTGTAGCAATGCTGATTCACCGTGCAATTGGCGAAAACCTAACATGTGTATTTGTTGATAATGGCTTACTTCGCTTAAACGAAGGTCAGCAAGTTATGGACATGTTTGGCAATAAATTTGGCTTAAACATTGTTAAAGTAGACGCTGAGGAGCAATTTTTAGCTGACCTTGCGGGCAAATCAGATCCAGAAGAAAAACGTAAAGCCATTGGCCATACGTTTATTAATGTATTTGATGAGCAAGCTAAAAAGCTTAAAAATGCGAAGTGGCTAGGTCAAGGGACTATTTACCCAGACGTAATAGAATCAGCCGCTTCAGCGACAGGTAAAGCACACGTAATTAAATCTCACCACAACGTGGGCGGCTTACCAGATGACATGAAAATGGGCTTAGTTGAGCCATTACGTGAATTATTTAAAGATGAAGTACGTAAAATTGGCTTAGAGCTTGGTTTACCGTACGACATGCTTTACCGCCACCCATTCCCAGGGCCTGGTTTAGGTGTACGTGTACTTGGCGAAATTAAAAAAGAGTACTGTGATTTACTACGCCGTGCTGATGCTATCTTTATTGAAGAGCTACACAAAGCTGAGCTTTATCATAAAGTAAGCCAAGCGTTTACTGTATTCTTACCTGTTAAGTCGGTAGGGGTTATGGGCGATGCACGTAAATATGATTGGGTTGTATCACTGCGTTGTGTTGAAACTATCGACTTTATGACGGCGCGTTGGTCACATTTACCGTATGAGTTTTTAGGTGTGGTTTCTAACCGTATCATTAACGAAATTGACGGTATTTCACGTGTTGTTTACGATATTTCTGGTAAACCACCGGCCACTATTGAGTGGGAATAACACCCGTTTTTACTAATGGTTAATGCCTTTTAGATAGCAAACATAGTTTTGTTATCTAAATAATAAAAAGTCCGCTTACACGGACTTTTTTTATGCCTAAAAACCGTTAGCTCTTGCCCACTAAACTCATTAAGTGAAGTGGGCTAAGTGGGTTTATTTTGCAGGAACGGGCGTAGGTTGCTCTGTTTCTGTAAGTAGCCCTTTAACTAGACTAATACAGCCTAAAATTAAAATAATAGTAAAGGGCAGGGCGGCAATAATAGTAATGTATTGCAATGCTTGAATTGAATCGGTGCCACCAATCCACAGCATTAACATAGCAATAATACTGGCAATAATGGCCCATACTAGCTTTTGCTTTATAGGTACTTCTAGTTTTCCGCCTGATGTAAGGCTATCTATTACAATAGAGCCGGAGTCGAGGGTGGTGACAAAAAAGATAATTATTAACGCTACAGCTAAAAGTGAAAGCAGTGTACCAAATGCATAAGCATCTAGCATATAAAACAAGCTAAGCGTTACATCTGTAATGCCTTGGTTTGCGCCAAGTACCCCAACTTCATTTATAATTTGATCAATCGCAACACCACCAAAAACCGACATCCAAGCAGTAGTTACAAGGGTAGGAATGAGTAATACATACACTAAAAACTCGCGTATGGTGCGCCCTTTTGAAATACGCGCTACAAACATACCAAAGCAAGGTGCGTATGCAACCCACCACGCCCAATAAAACACAGTCCAGCCATGTAGCCACTGCGTATCTTCTCGGCCGGTGCTTGAGCTTAGAGGAATGATATTTTTAACATAACCTATTACGGCCGTGTAGGCAGAATCAAGTACCGTGGTAAAGTTTAAAATAAATACCAGCGCTAAAAACACAAAGGCTATGCCCATATTTATGTTACTTAGGAGTTTAACGCCACCATCCATACCGCGCACAATAGAGAGGATAGCCAAGCTCATAATTAATAAAATAATGCCTTGTTGTAATAATAAAGAGCTTTTAAAGCCGAGTACGTGGCTAATACCACTGGCAGCTTGTGCCCCGCCTAAGCCTAACGACGTAGCAAGACCAAAAAGGGTTACTAATACCGCCATTACATCGATAACATCACCTAACTTGCCCCATACTCTATCTCCTAAAAGCGGATAAAATATTGAGCGCATAGAAAGCGGTAAGCCTTTGTTGTAAACAAAATAGGCTAGGCATAAAGCGGTCATACCGTAAATTGCCCACGCGTGTAGACCCCAATGGAAAACAGTAGCCCCTAAAGCCATTTCTCGGCCTTGTTCGGTAAAGGCTTCTGCATTGAGAGGCGTGCCAAACCAGTCGGTGTAAAAGGCGGTGGGCTCTGCCACGCCCCAAAAAATAAGGCCAATACCCATGCCTGCAGCAAACAGCATAGATACCCACGATAAGGTTGAATAGTCTGTAGTTGCTTTATCGCCGCCAAGGCGAATTTTACCCAGCGGTGAAGCGGCAATACCCACTGCAAAAAGCAGTAATATATTGGCTCCCCACATAAATACGTAGTCAAAATTAGTTAGTGCGGCATTTTTTATTGAGTTAATCGCCTCTTTAGCTTCGTTAGGCGAGAGGGCAAGTAGAGTAATTATAAAAAGTAGAGATAGGCCAATAGAAACAGAAAATACATTAGTATGAATATCCATGCCCCATTTGCTAACGTTATCTTGTCCTACTTGGTAATCGGTTGAATCGATACTGTATTTTTTTGATTTAAACTTCATATAACACGGCGTGAACTACCAGCAACTGCTAATAGTAAAGCTCCTCCATATTTGCATTGTGAATGACCCGCGTAAGTAAGATACATGATGAAATATGCAATTAGGTGGTAATACCAATCGACTTAAATACTTAGTCTTTCTAGCGAGCTAAATAAAGCGCTAACAGCGTTATAAATTTCTCAGGTAGAGCAACTACATGTAAAAATTAATGCCTTGTAACCGCTCTATTTATCTGTCGCTATAAGCGACTAATAACTTAACACGATTGGTATAACGCGGATCCCCTAGACGCTAAACTGTATCATAAATGCTGCCAATGTTATTGATTTGTTTATGTATACAGCAACTCCACCAAGCTAAATCGCTATAAAAATAACTAGCAGCAAGTGTAAATACACCATGCTAGCTAAAGCATTTAACACTTAAGAAGGAATTTACAGCATAGCGTTTGGGCTAAGCGTAGGTAAAACAGTACGGCGGTTATTAAGCACGCACGGTTTTAAAGCACATACTGCAGTTTTAATTACGCTAAGCTGAGCAGCATTTATTTTTTTAAAGGTGAGTGCTGCTAAAGCTAAAGTGGCTTTACAGCGCTATTTAGCTTGCTAATTCAGCGTTTTGTATAATTAAAAAGCAGTTAAACTAAAAAGTTAATTTTTTACTTTACCTTTTCTAAAAGGTCTCTATAATTCGTCGACATTGCAGGGGCGTAGTTCCAATTGGTAGAACAGCGGTCTCCAAAACCGACGGTTGGGAGTTCGAATCTCTCCGCCCCTGCCATTTCTTCTTTACATCGTTTTTATTACTTCATATATTGTTCTAGTGTTTAATCTACTGAGTTGTTATGCATCCACGTTACGCAGCTATTTTTGGTATAGAAAACCTTGAACTAAATCAGCATTATCGTCCTAAAAATACTGACTCTACTTTAGCCGTTTCACAAAGCACTCCAGCTGAGCCTTTAGTGCTGAGCAAGCAGTTATTAAGTGATATACATTTAAGTGCACCTTCTTTAACAATTAATCATGTTTTAAAAGGGGCTGACATACAGTTAACCGGCGATAAGCTTACACTACCAACCTCACAGCTCAGTGCTTCTGATAAGCGCGCTTTATGGGCTTTAATGAGCACACACCTTGATAAACTTTAAACCTGTAAACGAAAGCGCAATAGCACAATTAATGGCTATTGAAACTGCCTGCCACTCTCATCCTTGGTCTCTTAAAACAATGAGCTCTTGCATGGGGGGCCGTTACTTTAATTTAGCGGCGTTTGATGAAAACACTCTGGTAGGTTTTTATATAGGTGAAAAGGCAGGACCTGACTTTACCCTTATGGATATATGTGTAACGCCCAGTGAGCAAGGTAAAGGCATTGCAAGGCAGTTACTTAGCCAGTTTATTGAATATGGCGAGCAGCAAAATGCTGAAAACCTTTTTTTAGAAGTACGCGAATCAAACGCGCGTGCAATAACGCTTTACGAACATGCTGGCTTTACGCAAATGTCGGTACGTAAAAACTATTACCCAAGCGATGAGCCCTCTAAAAATGGCTATGAAGACGCCATACTAATGGGTATGGCGCTTAACTTAGGGTTTAGTTAAAGGGTTAAATTAAGCGCTAAATAAACGTTTAAAGTAAAACACGTATTTTTAGGCTGTTTCTTTACTTTTAGCTATGGTTTGCTCAATAGCATTAATTAAATTTACAATTAATGTGGGGCGCTGCGCTTGGTCATTACTAAGCAGGTTTTCTTCTAGTAGCGCTGCACTGTGGTAAATATCGTCAAAATTAAAGCAACCAGCACTGCCTTTTAAGCTATGAGCTACGCTTCGAAGCGCCTCTGCATCGTTACTGGCTTTTAAGCTGTTTACCTTTTGCAAGTAACTTGGCAGGTTAGCCACATAGTTATCGTTAATTTGTTGAAACTTTTCACTTTTTAGTAAACTATCCCACTTGTTCTGATTATCTTTTTCAAGATTTAAGTAACTGACTAGCACGTTTTCAAGCGCGTCTTTATCAATGGGTTTTGCCAGCGCTTTATCGCAACCTGCCTCAATGTATGTGTCTATATCATGGTTCATTACATTGGCAGTAAGCGCGATAATGGGCCCATCGTAGGCTGCATGACGTAGCATTTTAGTTGCCTCAAGGCCGCCCATTACAGGCATTTGCATATCCATAATAATTAGCTGGTAGTCGTTTACTAACGCCATTTCTACTGCTTGTGCACCATTGTTAGCCATATCTGGCTCTAGGCCCCAGGTTTGTAAAAGCAGTTTTATAAGTAGCTGGTTATCGGGGTTATCTTCGGCAACTAATATGTTGGCATCAAAACTAGAAGTGGCAAACGACAAGAAAGGGTCTTTTTCTGGAATAAGCTGTGCTTGCTCAGTTAAAAGCTCAAGTGACTGTTTAGGCTCGTTAATATGGCAATCAACGGTAATAGCAAAGCGACTGCCTATGCCAATTTCGCTTTTTAAAGTAACATCGCCACCCAATAACTGCGCTAAGTTTTTAGAAATACATAAACCTAATCCTGTGCCTCCAAAGCGGCGCGTGGTGGTGGCATCGGCTTGTTCAAAAGGTTTAAATATACGCTCTATTTGGTGCTCAGACATACCAATACCGGTGTCTTTAACCACAAATTCAAGCTGCTGCTTACTTTGCAAATAATGCACACAAATTGACACCTTGCCTTGCTCGGTAAATTTTACGGCATTGCTGGCTATGTTTATTAAAATTTGTTTTAAACGCGTCATATCACTATAAATAGTGCGCGGTAATGGCAGCTCGTAATGAATGCTAAACCCGAGTTGTTTTTCGTGTGCTAGCGGTTCAATAATTGATTCTATATCGTGAACCAGCTGCACTACATTAAGGGGTGCTTGCTCTACAGCGAGCTTTTCTGCTTCTATTTTAGATAAATCGAGTATGTTGTTTATTAGCTCTAATAAGTGTTTAGAGTTTCGTAAAATGGTATTTAAATGCTGTTTGTCGTTAACCACTTTATCGTTAATTAATAGCTGCTCGGTAAAGCCCATAATGGCCGTAAGTGGGGTGCGAATCTCGTGACTCATATTTGCTAAAAAACGGCTTTTAAGCTGGTTAGCTTGCTCTGCTTGAGCTATGGCAAGTTCAAGCTGGCTGTTCATCGCTTCGAGCGCTTTAGTACGGCTTTCTACTTTGTCTTCTAGGTGGTGCTTATATTCTTCTAGCTGCTCTTGGTAGTGTCTAATTTGGTTAATCATGTGATTAAAATCGTTAAACAACACGCCGACTTCATCATTTGTATGAGCAGGTAAATTTACCGATAAATCACCATCACCTACACGGTGGCTGGCAGCCCCTAAAAGCTCAATTGGGTTTAGCAGTAAATTGCGCACAACCACAAAAATAAGGATAGGCAGGGTGATCACCGAAATTATCACAATTAAGCCTGTGATTAAGCTAATTGCCTTACCCGATTGATAAAGCACGCCTTTTGGAATGGTTGATACAAAGTAATAACCGCCACTCATTTGTACGGCAAATATCATTCTTTCTATTTTATCTATGCTCGAAAGCTCAATCGTCGAAAGGGTGCCTACATCGGCTAAATCGTGAACCTGCTCAAGCTCGTGCTCGGTAATATATTGCCCGCGTAAGCTGTAGTCTGAGCTAAATAAAATTTGCCCGTCGTTGGTTAGCAGTAAATTTAGGGTGTTGTTATAAGGCGCCTCTAAAATACTGGTGTTTAATATAGAGGGTTCAACTTGTAATACTATAAAGCCAAGTTGTTGTGGGCGTTTTAAATAGTAATCAACACTTTGTACGCGCTGCACAAAAAATAAGTTGGTGGTGCCGTCGTTGTTTTGCACCATAAATTGTTGTTGGCGCAAATTACTTTGCAGTACTTGCTTAAAAAATGGGTATGACTGCGGTGCGGTTGTTAAATTATTAGAATAATACGCGTCACTTTTACCACTGGCCGAGACTAAGTTAATACTAATTATATCTGGGTAGGCTTCGCTATAACTGGCAAAAACATCCATTAGCGCCCCTAAGCGGCGGGTATAGCTGCCATCAGCATGAATGTCGTTTGATAAAAAATCGTTTAAAACAGGCGAGGTAGACAGTAGTTTTGCTGTTGAATGAAACGAGTCTATGTAGTTGAAAACCTTTTGCTGTTGCTGCTCAACAAAGCGACTCATTATAAGATCAGCCTGCTTTTGTGTTGAGTTGGTTACGTTAGTTAATGTAAAACCACCTAAAAACAACAAGGGTAATATAACAAGCGGGGTTATATACCATAATAATCGAATACTTAACTTACTGGTTTTCATGACCAAACTACTTATCCTCCGTGCAATCTAGCAATGATATGCGTTACGACTTTATTACACAAGAAGCGTAAGCTGATTTGGGTTAATTTAGCGTAAAAAAAGTGTGTATATAATTGGTTTAAATACGACTAGTGAGCACCGAAAGCGAGATTATCTTTTAAGGCGCTATATTTAGCTTTATTTTAAATAAGTTAGCGGCTGCGCTGCTTGGTTTTTTAATTATATAGCTAACAGTGCAGTATCAATGCCTGTCATAAATTGAGCGCAAGGGGCTAACCCGTAGCGCTATTTTTATATTTATTAGTGTTTAGCACAATGCATTAAAATATGCGTTTTTAGGGCATTGGCATTGAGGGTAATTTAGCCACGCTTAAAATTAATGCGTGGCTTTAAAATGCTATTTATTTAAAGTATTACACATTTAAAAATTAGTTCTTTTGAGTGTGAGCCGTACCGTAAGAGCGCACTAAAAAGTTTATTGCTACTTCTACCCAGCGGTCTATATCTTTTTTAAGCACAGGCTGATCGGGGTGAGTTAAGTACATTAAATGTAGCTCACTGCGCATTAAGGCAACAAATAGGTTAGTGGCTTCTTCAATGTTTAATTCTTCAAAATCCAGCTCTTTAGATTCCACTGCCGCTTTTAAATAATTAGAGACCTTGTCTTTTACCACCCGCGGGCCAGAGTTATAAAACATATGACCTAGGGCGGGTAAGCGGGGGGCTTCAGCAACAACAATTCGGTATAAAGCCATGGCCGACTCTGATAGAGCGATTTGTAAATAAGCATGCCCAAGGCGGCGTAAGTTTTCTGTTAAGTTGCCTGGCTTAAACGTTATATTATCGATTGATGCTGTAAATATTTCGCATTCGCTTTTAATGACCGCTAAAAATAAAATTTCTTTATTTGCAAAGTGAGCGTAAACCGTCGATTTTGATACGCCTGCCTCACGTTGGATCATGTCGGTGGTTGCACCATTAAAACCATGAATTAAAAATATTTTACGTGCAGCGTGTAATACCGTTCGTGCTTTTGCACCAAGCTCTAATTCACTTGGAGGCAGAGTGTTTTGGGCATTAGTAAGCGTTTTTGTCATTACATATCACCTTGACATAATGTTAAATTACGCCTAGCATATCAAACCGAGCGGTACAGTTCAATTTGAGCTTTAAGTTAAGGGTGTTTTTAGCAGCTGTTAACTATCGGTATTACCCTGTTTAAATGTATTTAAGGTGTGACTAGGCAGCAATTAGCGTGCTTAGCTTTTTTTTGCTTATCACTCGAACCGAGCGGTACAGTACATAAATAATTGTGTTATTAATTTAGGATTTAAAAATGGCTAATCAGTGTCTTAATAAAAGACTTTTTAATTATTCGCGGCATTCAGCTATTGCGCTTACATTAGCTGCGGCTTTGTCGGGTTGTGTAGTGGGTCCTAACTTTGAAGAGCCTAATACAAATATAAACAACGATGCTATAAAGCCAACTCCCGAATTTACTCAGCTACAACGCGGTAATGCTGAATTGGCGTGGAATTGGTGGACAATTTTAAACGATCCTATTTTAACGGAGCTAGAGCGCAAAGCACAGTTAGGTAATCTTGACTTACAGCTAGCATCAAGCCGAATTGCCCAAAGCCGCGCGGCATTGGGTATTGCATCGGCAGACCGCTTACCCAGTGTATCTGCTGGGTTTGACTACAAGCGCGAAGGGCTGAGCGAAAATGGTAAGTTTGTTGCACTCGGTGCGCCCTCAGACCCTGATAACTTTTGGCAGCTTGGTTTTGATGCCAGCTGGGAACTTGATTTATGGGGCCGTAATAAACGTGTTGAAGAAGGGGCCGTCGCTATGCTGCAGGCCTCTTTGTATGCGCGTGAAGCCGTGCGTGTTAGCTTAGCTGGCGAGGTGGCTAAAACATATTTGTTACTGCGCAGTGCGCAAACGCAGCTCAACATAACACACGAAAACAAAACCATTGCAGAGCGTGTGTTAAAGCTTGCACAAAGCCGCGAAAAAAACGGTGTAAGTACACGTTTTGAAACAATTAGTGCAAAAGCAGAGCTGGCAACAATTAATGCTGCGCTACCAGAGCAAACGCAGCGCCGTAATGTGTTAATGAACGCGCTTGCGTTGCTAGTAGGTGAAAAACCACGTGCCTTAAATACTTTGTTAGCCGAGCGTATTGCTGCGCCCGTTATGCCAAGCGAAATCCCTTCGGCTATTCCATCAGAGTTTGTGAAACGCCGCCCAGATATTTTACAAGCGCAAGCAAACTTACACAGCGCCGTTGCCGCTATTGGCGCGGCCGAAGCGAATTTTTACCCACGCATTACTTTAACGGGCTCATTAGGGGTTGAGGGGTATGCGCAAAGTGATTTATCAACCTGGGATTCACGTGTTTTTTCAGTGGGACCAAATGTTTATTTGCCTATTTTTCAGGGTGGGCGCTTAAAGTCACAGCTTAAGCTGACTAAAGAGCGCGAGAAAAACGCGGCATTAACGTATCGTCAAACTGTACTAAAAGCGTGGCACGAAGTTGATAACGCAGTAGATGGCTGGGCTGCGCAGCAAAATCACCATCACAAAGTTGAAATTGCCCACGACTTTAATAAGCAGGCTTTACAAACCGTTGAAAGAGCCTACCAGCAAGGTGCAGCCGACTACCTTAGCGTTTTAACGGCGCAACGTAATTTATTAGCAAGCCAAACTAAGTTAAATAACAGTGCAACCAATGCCTCGATTGCGGTTGTAAATTTGTATAAATCTCTCGGCGGTGGCTGGAACCCAGACGCGTTACCTGAAAGTGCGCTTGCGCCCATGTCAGCCAAGGCGGAGGGCGAGTAATGAATGCAGTCACGATTAATGTGCCTGTACAAAATGCAGCACCTGTTGCTAAGCCCGCAGGGCCATCAAAACAAGCACTGGCTGGGTTATTAGGCATTTTTATTGCCGCTATGATGGCGGGTTTAAATAACCGAGTAGGGGCACTTGGATTAGCAGATGTGAGGGGCGTAATGGGGGCAAGTTTAGATGATGCCTCTTGGCTTTCAAGCGCCTATACCGTTGGGGAGCTAATCGCTATGCCTTTTGCTTCTTGGTTCGCTATTACGTTATCGGTTAGACGCTTTCATATTTCTATGGTGACTATATGTGGTGTTATTGCGGCTATTTTGCCTTTTATTAATGATTTAAACTTATTAATTGCACTGCGTTTTGTGCAAGGGGTAAGTAGTGGCGCGCTCATTCCTATATTAATGATGGCTGCACTTAAATTTTTACCCCCTAACATACGTTTACACGGTTTAGCGCTTTACGCCATGACCGCTACATTCGCTCCAAATTTAGCTATTTGGCTAAGCGGGCAGTGGGCTGATGTGTTATCGGACTGGCGCTGGATTTACTGGCAAGTTATTCCGCTTTGTATTATTGCAGGCTCACTAACTGCGTGGGGGCTCCCAAAAGAGGGCGTTAAATATGCGCGCTTTAAAGAAGGAAACTGGTTAGGCCTAGTATGCGGCGTATCGTCTTTGACGTTAATTGCCATCGCGCTTGACCAAGGTGTGCGTTTAGATTGGTTTAATTCATCGCTTATTAGTGTGTGTTTTTTTGGTGGGCTAATTTTATTTGGCTGCTACGTATTAACCGAGTGGCATCACAAAGCGCCATTTATGAGACCGCAGTTATTAGGCCGTCGCAATTTAGGTATTGGCTCTGTACTACTTACCATGTTGTTAGTGGTGTTGATGTCGGGCTCAATGTTGCCCTCAACTCATTTAGCCAATTTGCATAGCTATAGAGCATTACAGCTAGCGCCAGTAGGGTTATTAATTGCGCTACCACAACTTGTACTTGGCTCGGTAGTGGCACTGCTTTTATACAAAAAATGGGTAGACGCCCGCATTGTGATGTCAATTGGATTATTTTTAATTGCGCTGGCCTGTTTTAGCGGCGCACAAATTACGCCTTTATGGCATCGCGATCAATTTATCACAGCGCAGCTGTTGCAAGCATTTGGCCAGCCCATGGCAGTGGTCTCTATTTTATTTTTAATGACCAGTGTACTAGACCCAAGCGAAGGGCCGTTTTTTTCGGGAACCATAAACACATTACGTGTGTTTGGCTCGCTTATTGGCGGGGCTGTTGTGGGGCAGCTATTAACGGTGCGCAGTCATTTTCATAACGAAATGCTATTAGACCGCGCCTCTATGGTCGGTAACTCATTGGCAAACACCATACCTAATGAGCAATTAGGTGGCGTTATTGCCCTGCAATCGTTAGTGATGTCGGTAGGTGATGCCTACTTGGTGCTAGGTGTGTTAGCACTTGTATTAATTCCGCTGGCGCTATGTATGAGCTTTGTACCAGCCCCGAATCTTAATAAATCTTAAATTTTAATTGTTGAGTAATATATTATGGCCTTACCAAAAGTAGTTAAATTAACCGTTGTAGCAACTATACTTGCCGTTGTTGCAGGCAGTATTATTTATCTTAATAAACCGGAGTCGCAAAGTGCAACTCAAACAACTGACGATGCCTACGTGCAAGCCGACTTTACCTTTGTGGCGCCTCAGGTATCTGGCACGGTAGATCAAGTACTCATTAAAGATAACCAGCGAGTACAAAAAGGCGATTTAATTGCCACCATAGATAATCGCGATTTTGTAGTGGCCCTAGATTCTGCTAAAGCCCAAGCTAATAGTGCTAAAGCAAGTGTAGCTAGCTTGCAAGCTAAGCTAACTTATCAAGATTCGCTGGTACAACAAGCGCAAGCTGCGGTAGAGGCCGATACTGCATCACTTAAATTAGCGCAGTTAAATTTAAAGCGTTATACCAACTTAGCAACCGATGGCTCAGGCACTGTGCAAGCACGAGAAGAAGCACAAGCAAAGCTGGCTATTCAAAAAGCAAACTTGCATAAAAACCAAGCAGGCCTTGCAGCAGCAAAGCAGCAGATTGAAATTTTACGTGCCGATATCGAAAAAGCCAAAGCCGTACTTGTACAAGCTAAAGCTCGTGTAGTAGATGCCGAGCTTAAGTTATCGTATACCCAAATTACTGCGCCTATTGATGGCATAGTTGGCCAAAAATCGGTGCGTGTAGGGGCGTATGTAAACCCAGGCAGCCCGCTATTGGTTGTTGTACCGCTTGATAAAGTGTTTGTTAGTGCAAACTACCGTGAAACTCAGCTAGCTAATGTAAAAGTAGGCCAAGAAGTTGAAATAAAAGTAGATGCACTACCAGGGCAAATTTTACGCGGCCACGTTGATAGCCTAAGCCCTGCCAGTGGCGTGAGCTACTCAGCCATTGGTGCTCATAATGCCACGGGAAACTTCACCAAAATTGTGCAGCGTTTACCGGTTAAAATTAGCTTAGATGCAAACCAGCCGGCGCTTAAGCAGTTACGAGTAGGTATGTCGGTGGTGCCAAGTATTTCAATAACGCAGTAGCACATTGCGTTAATTACAGGGCCAGTAACCATGTTGCTGGCCCTTAAAATTAGTTACTCCTTCCTTTTGCATATAAAGCCAAGATATTTTTGAGTTAGATAGCACACTTTTATACCGACTCCTGTTACAATTGCCACTATTAAAAAATTAGCTATATGGCGTTAATTGTTGTCAATTTATTCACACTAAATTGCTCAAAGCCCAGTTAATAACGATCAACTTAACGGGTTGCCTTGCATACACTCAATGTTATGCATGTAACTTGGCATCAAACTAAAAGAACTTATTAATGGCAGACCAGAATATTATCAACGAAATTAGCAAGCGAAGGACTTTTGCAATCATATCGCACCCGGATGCTGGTAAAACCACCATCACCGAAAAAGTACTTTTGTTCGGACAAGCGATTCAAAAAGCCGGTACTGTAAAAGGCCGTGGCTCTAATCAGCATGCAAAGTCTGACTGGATGGAAATGGAAAAAGAGCGTGGTATATCGGTTACTACCTCTGTAATGCAGTTTCCGTATAACAATGCGCTGGTTAATTTACTTGATACCCCTGGACACGAAGACTTCTCAGAAGACACTTACCGTACATTGACCGCGGTAGATTCGTGTTTAATGGTTATTGATGCCGCAAAAGGTGTAGAAGAACGTACCCGTAAGCTGATGGAAGTTACGCGCCTACGTACCACGCCTATTGTTACCTTTATGAATAAGTGTGACCGTGATATTCGTGACCCAATGGAACTACTTGATGAAGTAGAAACAGAGCTAAATATTGCCTGTGCGCCTATTACTTGGCCAATTGGTTGTGGTAAAGAGTTTAAAGGTGTTTATCACATTCATAACGACGAAGCGGTTTTATATAAAACAGGCCAAGGTCATACTATTCAAGAAGTTCGTACTGTAAAAGGCCTAGATAACCCTGAGCTTGATACCGCCATTGGTGAAGAACTCGCTGAGCAATTACGTGAAGAGCTAGAGCTGGTAATTGGTGCCTCAAATGAGTTTGATCTTGAATTGTTTTTAGCAGGTGAGCTTTCACCGGTGTACTTTGGTACAGCCCTTGGTAACTTTGGTGTAGACCATGTACTTGATGGTTTAACGCAATGGGCACCAACGCCATTACCGCGCGAAACAGATGACCGCCAAGTAATCGCAACAGAAGAAAACTTTACCGGTTTTGTGTTTAAAATTCAGGCAAACATGGACCCTAAACACCGTGACCGCATTGCCTTTATGCGTATTGTGTCGGGCAAATACAGCCAAGGCATGAAAATGAACCACGTACGCCTTGGTAAGCAAATTAGTATTTCTGATGCGGTAACCTTTATGGCGGGCGATCGTGAGCGTGCAGCAGATGCGTATGCGGGCGATATTATTGGTTTGCATAACCACGGTACCATTCAAATTGGTGATACTTTTACGCAAGGCGAAAAGCTTAAATTTAGCGGTATTCCTAACTTTGCGCCTGAGCTATTTCGTCGTATTCGTTTGCGCGATCCGCTCAAACAAAAGCAATTATTAAAAGGCTTAGTACAACTTTCTGAAGAAGGTGCTGTACAGGTATTTAGACCGCTTACTAACAACGATTTAATTGTAGGCGCGGTAGGTGTACTACAGTTTGACGTGGTTGTAGCGCGCTTAAAAGCTGAGTACAACGTAGATGCAATTTACGAAGGCGTAAATGTAAATACTGCACGTTGGGTAAGCAGCGACGATGTTAAAAAGTTTGAAGAGTTTAAACGTAAGTGCGAAAGCAACTTAGCACTCGATGGTGGCGATAACTTAACTTACATAGCACCGAGCCGTGTAAACCTTAATTTATCGGTAGAGCGTTACCCAGAGGTCACCTTTAACCATACGCGCGAAAACTAGAATCGACTGACTAAAGTTAACTGAAAGCCTGCTATGGCGGGCTTACAAAGGTAAATAATATAATGAACATTCGTACTATTTTAGTAGAAAAAGCCATTGCCGCCATGACCGCAGCAGGCCTACCAGAAGACACAAACCCAGCTGTTACACAAAGCACACGCCCACAGTTTGGTGATTACCAAATTAATGGTGCAATGGGCGCCGCTAAAAAAATGAAAAGCAACCCACGTGAGCTTGCGCAAAAAATTATTGATAACCTAGATGTAACCGACATCGCTGAAAAAACAGAAATTGCCGGCCCGGGTTTTATTAATATTCATTTAAAGCCTGAGTTTTTAGCCAATAGTGTAAAAGCAGCAAACAACGATGCAAAACTGGCTGTAAACGAGCACGCAAATCCGCAAACTGTCGTGGTAGATTACTCATCACCTAACCTTGCAAAAGAAATGCACGTAGGCCATTTGCGTTCAACCATTATTGGCGATGCCATTGTACGTGCGCTTGAATTTAGAGGCGACAAAGTCATTCGTCAAAACCACATGGGCGATTGGGGCACACAGTTTGGTATGTTAATTGCGCATTTAGAAGATCAAATTAGCCAAGGCGTAGACTTAGAGTCGGTAGCGCTTGCTGATTTAGAAACGTTTTACCGCGATGCAAAAAAACGTTTTGACGATGAAGAAGGCTTTGCCGATAAAGCCCGTGACTATGTAGTTAAACTACAAGGTGGCGACGCGCACTGTGAAAAGCTATGGAAGCTATTTATAGCGACCTCTGTTAAGCACTCTGAAGAAGTTTACAAACGTCTAAACGTAACGCTTACCCAAGGCGATATTATGGCTGAAAGTGCTTACAACAGTGGGCTTAACGATATTATTAGCCTATTAAAAGATAAAAACATAGCGGTAGAATCGCAAGGCGCACAAGTGGTGTTTTTAGATGAACTTGCCAATAAAGATGGTGAGCCATCGGCGTTTATAGTGCAAAAATCTGGCGGCGGCTTTTTATATGCAACCACCGATTTAGCCGCGTGTAACTACCGCTCAAATACCTTAGGTGCTGAGCGTATTTTAATATTTGTTGATGCGCGCCAAAGCCTTCACTTTAATCAGGTGGAGCTTACCGCACGTAAAGCAGGCCTTTTACGCGATGAAACAAGCTACGAGTTTTGCCCGTTTGGCACCATGATGGGCGCCGATGGTAAACCATTTAAAACCCGTACAGGTGGTACAGTAAAACTTGCTGATTTACTTGAAGAGTCGATTAGTCGTGCAGCAACAAAACTTGGTGAGCGTGAATCTGATTTATCAGATCATGATCGCAGCGAAATTGCGCGTAAAGTAGGTATTGGCGCTGTTAAATACGCTGATCTTTCTAAGCATCGTACCAGCGATTACATTTTCAACTGGGACACCATGTTAAGCTTTGAAGGCGCAACAGCACCTTACTTACAATATGCTTATACCCGTGTACGCAGTATTTTCCGTAAATCAGGTGTCGATGCCGCTACGCTAAATGCAGATGTAGCCATAGCCGAGCCGCAAGAAAAAGCCCTCGCGCTCAAGCTACTACAGCTTGAAGAAGTCCTTGATTTAATGATCTCTGAGGCTACTCCGCACGTACTATGTAGCTACTTATACGAGCTAGCTAGCCTATACATGACATTCTACGAAGCCTGCCCAGTACTAAAAGAAGGCGTAGAGCCAAGCGTACGTGACAGCCGTTTAGTGTTATGTAATTTAGTGGCAGATACACTAAAAACAGGATTGGATTTGTTAGGCATTGAAGTCATGGAGCAAATGTAATCACCGTCGTATTTTAACCTAATACTGCGTTATCCACCCCAACTTACCCTAATCACATACAAACCGTATGCTCACAGGGATAAGTAGGGGTGAATGCCTTGTCTTAGGCTAAACTACATAGGTGAACCTTCTGCTGCGTGTAGTTCGCTTTGACTGCGTTGTCGTGCTTTTTTAGCCTAAGTCACATACTAACTGTATGCTCTTTGGCATAAAAAAGCACTTCGCCTTGTCAGCACTCCTGCACTTGCAGATATCTGAGTTGTGTAGTTCGCTTTAGCTGCGTTGGTAAAATTATTTAGCCTAAGTCACATACAAACCGTATGCTCCTTGGCATAAATAGTTTTACCGCCTTGCTAGCACTCCTACACTTGCAGATGATTTTAGGCTTTACTTGACGAACTTTTGTAAGTTAATCAATTTTGTAGCTGATAGCTGATAGCTGATAGCTGATAGCTGATAGCTGATAGCACCGTAGGTTGGGTTGAGTGAAACGAAACCCAACACTAAACTAACATTAAACAAAACATTTTTATTTTTGCTCTTATAACGATTAACAGCCTGACCTTAACTTACCCACATACGCTTTAATAAACAGAGAAGGATTTGTTTATGAAACTCGAAGACATCCGCCGTGAATACCTGCAAGACGCGCTAAGCGAAGATAACTTGCAAGATGATCCATTCAAACAATTTGAAACGTGGCTTGAGCATGCTGTGGGCAGTAATATCCCAGACCCAACGGCCATGGTTGTGGCAACGGTTGATGAAACCGGGCAACCTTCACAGCGTATTGTATTGTTAAAACATTTAGATGATAACGGGTTTGTATTTTTTACTAATAGCGGCTCACGTAAAGCGCAAGAGCTAAAAGGCAATAACAAAATATCGCTGCACTTTCCGTGGCACCATATGGAGCGCCAAGTGATTGTATACGGCGAGGCAAAACCATTACCGACGGCTGCAGTCGCTAAATATTTTTTATCGCGTCCTAAAGAAAGCCAATTAGCAGCATGGGCCTCAGCGCAAAGCAGGCCGGTCTCATCGCGCAAAGTGCTTATGGAAACCTTTGCAAACATGAAGAGTAAATTTGCTAATGGTGAAATTCCATTGCCTGATTTTTGGGGCGGTTACTGCGTAGTCCCTTCTAAAATTGAGTTTTGGCAAGGTGGCGCACACCGTTTACATGACCGCTTTATATATCAGCGCCAAACCGATAATAGCTGGCAAATAACACGTTTAAACCCTTAACCGGTTTACGCTGTGAAGTTTATAGATTCCCACTGCCACCTCGATTTTACTGAGTTTGACGCAAACCGCGAAGCACTCATAAAAGAGTGTATGGCTAAAGGCGTTGAGCGCTTTGTTGTGCCAGGTATTAGCTTGGCGCAATCTCAGCAACTAATTGAATTTAAATCTAAATACCCACAAGTACATATTGCCGCAGGGCTTCACCCTTACTTTTTAGATGAGCATAAAGATGCTCACTTAGCGCAGTTATTCGATTTTGCAAAAACCAATAAAAAACAGCTGGTGGCAATAGGGGAGTGCGGGCTTGATAGAAGTATTGATGACCTTGAAAAACAAACCAGCCTATTTGAGCAACACATTACCCTTGCTAACGAGCTCAAGCTGCCGCTTATTGTGCATCACAGGCAAAGCCATGATTTAATTGCGCATGCGTTTAAGCGCTGCAAGCCAAAATATGGCGGCGTGATACATGCATACTCAGGCTCCATGCAACAAGCACAGTATTATATTAAACAGGGCTTTAAATTAGGTGTAGGTGGCGTTATTACTTATGAACGAGCAGCAAAAACCCGTGATGTAATTGCTCAAATAGAACCGCAGCATTTAGTGCTTGAGACGGACGCACCCTCAATGCCATTAAGTGGCCATCAGGGAGAAATTAACACCCCTGCGCATATTCCTGCTGTATTTGAAGTTTTATGCAGCTTAAAGCCAAATAGTAATAAAGCCGAACTTGCTCAGCAGCTTTACGATTCTTGCTCTGAGGTTTTTTGCATATAGCGATTTACCTGCCAACGTTTTAGGCCTCGCCCTAGCTGCCATGTAAAAATACAGGCTATTACTAGCATTAATAAAACTTGCCTGCCTAAATCATGAAAGTGATTGTGGCTGTCAGATATTGCCGCGCGGGTTAAATAAGTAATAGATACAAAGCCTAAAGGCTTATCTATGTCGCTTACAACGGGCTCAACAAACGGGGTTTTTAGTTTACTAATCCCTGGGGTAGACTCTGGCAATTGGCCAAATATATGGTGCGATTGCCAGTGATCGCTGCTGGCTATAAGTACGCCTTGCTGATCGTAAATTGTGGCTGAAAGTACAAACTCGTCTTTGCTTATATCATTACACAAAGCTCTAAGCTGTGGCTTATTTTTAGCAAGCAATGGCTCTTTAGCATTAAGTGCCATAAATGAGGTTAAGCTTTTGGCAGTATTATCGGCACTATTATAAAGTAGTTGGTGGCTTTCAAAGCTACTGTTAACACCTACAAAACTCAGTAATACAAAACAGCCCGCAGCCAATAACAAGCGAACGATTCGCTTTCTTTGTGATGCAGACAAAGGGCTTTTTATATGGTTATTTTTCATAGTCACCGTATATGCTACTGACAGCATTTTGATTTGATGTTACAACTACGCTAACTATAACCTTAAATCTACCCCGATGGCGAATTTAGCGTTATGAATACCCTAATTGATACGCCAAATTAGAAAAATAAATAACAAACACGGAGAACCCATGTCGCAAATGAACATGGCACAGCCAGCTGCTGAGCAAGCATTACATTCTTTAACGCTAAACACATGGTTTGATTACAAAGAAGGGAGTTTTACTCCTGCTCAAACAATACCAGATAAAACCGTTGGGTTATTTAGTATTGCGTTTGCGGGCGATTTTGGACTAAAGCATGTAACGAGTATTATCGACTTTCTAAAAACGCACGCGCTTAAAGTAACCGCTGTATGTCAATATCAGCCCGACTTAGGGTTAGCCCCAGCTCTGTGTTTTTATAGCCCAGAGGCGGAGCAAAAAATTAACCCGCTTGCGCTAAGAGAGTTTGCAAACACGCTTGATTTTCAGCTAGTGCAAGTTACAACGCCACCCAACCTATATGAGCCAGGGCTGCTGGTTATGGATATGGACTCTACCGCCATCACCATAGAGTGTATTGATGAAATTGCACGTTTAGCAGATGTATATGACGATGTGGCTTCGGTGACCGCGCTTGCAATGGCGGGCAAACTAGATTTTAGCGAAAGTTTAAATCAGCGTGTAGCAAAGTTAGCCGGCATAGAGCAAAGCTTAATTGAAGACTTAAAAAACACTTTACCATTAATGCCAGGTATTAAAGCGCTATGCCAAATATTAAAGCAGCATAATTGGTATCTTGCTATAGCTTCAGGCGGGTTTGTACCCTTTGCCGAGCGTGTGCAGCAGCTGATTAATTTAGATGAAGTACATGCTAATGTACTTGAATTTGCAAACGATAAACTCACAGGAAAAGTCTCTGGTGCCATTGTTGATGCGCAGCAAAAAGCGGTTGTTTTAGAAACACTGCAGCAAAAGCTGGGCTTAGATAATACACAAACGGTAGCCATTGGCGATGGTGCAAACGATTTGCTAATGATGGAAAAAGCAGGGTTAGGTGTTGCCGTACATGGTAAACCAAAAGTGGTGGAGCAAGCTCAAGCGGCTATATGTCAGGGCTCGTTACTGCAATTGTTGTATATGTTGGCTATTCCCTTAAAGAAGTAACCTGAGAATATCCACCAAGATAAGTTATACCAATCGGGTTAAGTTATTTAGACATTTATAGCGACAGATAAATAGCGTGATAACAAGGCATAAATTTCGACATGTAGTTGTTCTATTTGAGAAGTTTATAACGGCGCTAACGCTTTATTTAGCACGCTATAAACCTTTAAGTCGATTGGTATTAAGCCGCTTAGCGCAAGCGGTTTAACCATAACAGCTTTCTGCGGCCCATTTGAGCGACCTGCTTTTGATCTAACTCTAAATGGCTAAGCGCTTCGTCGGTTATATCTACAATATCACCCACCCCAGATACTGCCCACAGCGCTTCTTCTATGTCTTTTGCTTTGTGCATTGCATATTGGCTTACATATTTAAGTTCGTTTGATAGGTAGTCTGTATCTGGGCGACCCGTTCGCGATAAGTACAAGCGCATAACAAATACCAGCTCAGATTTAACGCCTGCGCTAATTTGCTCACTAAAGCTTGAATAGTTTTCGCCTAGTACGCATTGGCTCGTCACAGCCTTTTCAATGTTATCTTGTTTAGGGTCAAAATTAATTGCGAGTGTAAACGGCAAAGGCGGGTCTTGTCGGCTACGATCTTTAATGCTTGGAGTGATCACATCAATAATTTGTTGCTGCGTTAAAATATGGCTTAGGTCAGTTTTATTATTTAATAAGCCAAAATTTTGTAAAATCACGTGAATTGGGCTGGCATATAAACCAAAACCTATGGCTCCTGGAATAAAGTGGTTTGCTTCTTTATGTAAATAAAGCGGGAATTGGCACACACTTTTGGTCACCATATTTCTCAGTGCGGTAGAAAGGCCTTCTATTTTAGGGGCTTCTTCAGACACTTTTAATTTATCTTTATTACTTTGAATTAATTGGGTAAAAAAGTTAACCCCTGCATGTGGTAAGTCAGCAACTCTGTTGGCTTTTAAATTAATGGTCGTTAACGACTTACTAATTGCCATCACTTCGTATTTAAGCTCACTTAAATTATGCTTTTTAGTTATTTTTTGTAAATCGGGGAAAGACAGTAAAACAATATCGCCTTTTTTAAAGCTAACCGGCGAGGCTGACTCTAATTGCAAACCCATAACCGAAAAATCCCGAGTATGAGCCTGATACTGCTTATCCTCAAACGAAAGCTCGGCAGGTGTTTTATATAAGTATCGTTTGTGAGAGCGTAGGTTTACATACTCTAGTGGCACAATATCTAAATAAGGAGGCTTATTATGCTTAGCGTGGCCAAAATGTTTAAGCTGGTTAACTAACGCCCTATCGTAGGGATGCTTCTTATAATGCGCTTGTTCTTCACTGTTGCCAATGGCGGTTAAAACCGCAATATATTTTACATCTTTTATAAGGCCTGCCACTCTTGGAGAAGGTGGCTTATTAAGCTTTTCTATGTTTTTACCCGCCGAATTAGGCAACGATAATGGAATAAACGAATCATCAGGGTGGCTTGGCATAACTTGTAACTTAAAGCATTGCCAGCTGTCTTTTTGGCTACCAAACCCTAAAAACAGGTTTCTTAATTTAGGGTTGTTATTAAGCTCTGTACGCGTGGCTGAGTAGTAATAAATTTTTCCTGCAGAAACATGAGTAAACGTATATAAGTAATCTTCTTTTACTGCGTTTACTTGGGTAAGCATTTGGCTAATACGTTGATTATTTAAAATGCTATATAAGCAGGGCACTTTTCGTTCATCAGTAAAATAGCGCTGAATAAAAATATTATTTTCAGTGGTTAGGCTTAAACTAGGAACAATTTGTTCGCCTTTTTTACTTAAAAACACGTATAAAGAGGTAACGCGCGGAATATAATATTGCTCATAACCCTTTGAAACAACAGCATCTAGGGTGTTATCTAAGTTCACTTTATAGCGGCGTTTATTACCGTTTATAAAGCTATCTAAAAAATTATCGAATGCTTCATTTTTTTCTATAAAAGTACGCTTTAAACGAATGTGGTTATATTCACGAGATATGTTTTCAACTGCAACTACTTCATATTGAATGCCATTTTTAAGGCCTAGCTCAAAATCTTGCTCAAGCCCTACTAGCCGCATGGCAATTAGCTGCCCTTTTTTTATAATTTGGCGGGTAGGAAGTTTAATTTTACACCCACTCAAAGAGATATCTGAGGTACTAGCGGCAATGTTTTTCTTATCGTTGTACTCAATTTTAACTTTAATCGAGTAGTTCATTCGCTCCTCAGAGCGGCTTTCATAAGAGGCAAATTTTATTACGCTGGTAGTCAGAGTGTCGTTTTCAACTTGTGTATCACTTTGCTCTTGTGCTTGTTTTTGTAGTACGCGATGGTTGTTTTCGGTATTCATTACCGCTTCGTATACCGCTAAAGTATAGCCGCCGTGTTGTTTTAAGGCTGCCTCAAATACTTCTATGGCGGTGTCATCCATAAAGTGTTGTTTACCATTGTGCTCATACGGGCGAACTTGGCCTGTTACTAAGCCTCGCAGGTCAACAAAACGGGCAACTGGCTGAGATAGGCGCGACATTTCCATTTTCATTAAAAACTGCTCAGGCTTTGTTAAACCTGCCGTTTTAGATTTGAAAATTAGGTCGAACTTTGCGTTACCTAAATAGGTTTTTAGCTCATTTACGAGGTCTTCGTGTTTGAGCAGTATGTCTTCAGCCATTTATAAATCGTCACCGTCTAATTGAAAAGTAGGTATACTGTAAAGTCCATTTATTTGAAAAATTCAATAAACGTAACATCGTGCTATGTTATTAATATAGGTACGATTTTTCGTGTAAGTACAGTTTAACTCTTGTTATTATGTGTTAAATGCCAATTTGTTGGCAAGTTACTTTAAAGTATTTAAAAGCAATAAGTATGCCCTAACTTAAAGTAAAAGAGAAAATTACATGTGTTTGTTTCTAATATAGATCCTTGATTGGCTTTAGCAATGTAGCGCTGCTATGTCGTTCTCCCCATGATAAAATAAACAACTAAATGTATGCATTTTAAATTAAAGAATAGTAGGTAAGGTTATAAATGGCTAAGGCGGCAAAAGTAGAATTTGTTTGTACAGAGTGTGGTATGAACTACCAACGTTGGCAAGGTCAGTGTCGCTGTGGTGCGTGGAACACGTTGGCAGAATTTAAACCCTCTGCAGGGCAAAGTAAAAAAGCCGCTGCGCGAGCAACGGTTGGTGGTTATGCAGGTGGCATTGGTGGTGGCTCTAAAAAAATTGATGATGTAGCCACCACCGAGGCCGAAAAGCAGCTAACAGAAATAGGCGAGCTTGACCGTGTACTAAGCGGCGGCGTAACCACGGGCTCGGTTAATATTATATCGGGCGACCCAGGGGCAGGTAAAACAACGCTGTTATCTGATTTAGTAGCCAGAATGTCGCAGCGTATGCCATCACTTTACTGTACTGCTGAGGAGTCGTTGTCGCAGTTTAAAAACCGTGTAAACCGCTTAAAGCTTAACTATAACGCCGATGAGCTTTATTTACTTTCTGAAACTAGCGTAGAAACCATTATTGAAGAACTTGATAAAAATAAAATTAAGTTTGCTGTTATCGACTCTATTCAGGCGGTTGTAACCGACACTGCAAATGGCAGCCCTGGTTCGCCTTCGCAAGTAAAAAGTGCCGCACAAGCGCTTACTCAGTATTGTAAGCAAAACGATGTCACTATGTTTATTATTGCCCATGTAAATAAAAACAACGAAATTGCAGGGCCGCAAACATTAGTGCATATAGTGGATGCCTTATTGCACATTGACACGAATGATGGACAGGTACGTACGCTTAGAGCTAACAAAAACCGTTTTGGTGATATTGATACCGTAGGCATTTTTAAAATGTGCGAACGCGGCATGCTAAGTGTTGATAACCCCAGCGAGATTTTTTTATCGGGATCAAGTACTGAATCACCAGGCTCTACTATTACCTGTATCCGAAAAGGTAACCGTAACTTATTGCTCGAAATTCAATGTTTAACCACCGAAACCGAAGCCGAATTTCCGCAGCGTGTGTGCGTGGGTTTAAACATGAACCGAATAAAAATGCTCACTGGTATTTTACGCAAACACACCAAAACTAAAATATTTCACGATACGTTTTTTAATATTGTGGGCGGCTTACGAATCGATGAAACCGAAACCTGTATTGATTTAGCGTTAGTAACCGCACTTTTAAGCAGCTTAAACGAGTTTGTTGTACCGCGTACAACCTGCATTATGGGAGAGCTTAGTTTAAACGGCGATGTGCGCCCAATCGACAGCGGTGTACCACGGGTTAAAGAAGCGGCTCAGCATGGGTTTACTGAAATATTTATCCCGTTTCGTAATTACCATAAATCGATGGAAGGACTAGGGGCTAAAATTACGCCAGTAAAAACCGTGCACGAGTTACTGAGTTTAATTAATTAACGCTTACAGCGGCTGCTGTGCAATGTTACTCTTGAGCAAACACAATTTATATACAGAACAAAATAAGGAAATAGCATGAAAAAACTCGTAATAGCCATAGCCATCGTTGCAGCCGGCGTAGGCGGTGTTAGCTACGCAAACTATGTAGCAACTCAAGAAGTACGTACCGAAGTAGACAAGCAGCTTGCTTTAGTGAGCGATCAAACCGGTGCGACATTTAAATACGCGGGTTTATCGGCAAGTGTTATTTCTCAAAGTGTTGAAATTACTAACATGGAAGTAATTAGCCCTGAAGGTGATAACGTAGCGCATATTCAAAGTATTGAAGTAACCGGTTACGAAACCGATAAAATATCGCCACATACATCGTTTACAGTAAAAAGCTTTCAGTTCGATAAAGACTTTGTAGCAAAACTACCTGCTGATACAAACGAAATGCTTGCCTCTGCAAGTTACGACTTAAGCTCATCGCTCGATTACGATGAACAATCTGGCGACAGCGACGTAGTTTTAAAGCTTGATGCAAAAGATATTGCTAGTTTTAATATGGATGTAGGCCTTGCCAATTCTAAAGCATTAATGGACGCATCCCTTGCGATAAGCAAAGCACAGCAAGAAGCAGGTGACACGCCGCTTACGTACGAGCAAGAGTTACAACAGCAAACCTTAGTTATGCAAGCTATGAGTAAGCTTGAGCCACGAAATATTAATTTAGTACTTAATAACCAAGGCAAATTAAAAGAGCTATTTGTGAGCGAGCTTGAAAAACAAGGAATGACGCTTGAGCAAATGCAAATGACGCTACAGCAACAGTTACAGCAAGCTCCCGTAACTGAAGAAATTGCACAGGCGCTGACTGATTTTGCCAAAGGTTTAAACTCATTAAGCATATCGGCAAAATTGCCTGAAGGTAAAACCATGATGGAAGTAAACCAGCAAATAATGATGTTAGCTGGCCAGCCTGAAGAGCTAGTTAAATTTGTTAATTTAGAAGTTAAAGGCGAGTAATAGCGAACAGCTCTCACCAGCCAGTTTAATACAAAAAAGCCGTACTTGATTAATCAAGTACGGCTTTTATTATTTTAGCTGATAGCTTAGTGAAGAATACGCGCTCTAATTGTACCTTCTACTGCACTTAGCTCTTTAAGTGCAACTTCTGACTGATCGGTATCTACGTCAATAACTACATAACCAATTGATTCATCAGTTTGTAAGTACTGAGCGGCAATGTTAATACCGTGCTGGGCAAATGCTTGGTTAATTTGCGTAAGTACGCCAGGGCGGTTGTGGTGTACGTGCAATAAGCGGCTACGGTTAGCAAGCTCTGGTAGCGAAACCTCAGGGAAGTTAACCGCTGTAATAGTTGAACCATTATCTGAGTATTTAGCTAATTTACCGGCTACTTCAATACCAATGTTTTCTTGCGCTTCTTGGGTTGAACCACCAATGTGCGGCGTTAAAATAACGTTGTCGAATTCACGCTGTGGCGATACAAATTCTTCTTCGTTAGACTTTGGCTCAACAGGAAATACATCAATAGCAGCGCCGCTGAGTTTTTTCTCGCTAAGTGCTTCGGCTAGTGCATCAATATCTACCACAGTCCCGCGTGAAGCATTGATCAAAATAGAGCCTTGCTTCATTAATGAAGCTTTAGCACCACCAATGTGGTCATAGCCAATAATACCAAGCGTTTTACCAAGAGCTTCAAACGATCCATCTAAATTTTCGCCCAAATAACTAACACCATAGAGAAATCAATCTACACCAACGTGTAAAAAGGTATTAAAAGCACTGCAACTGGTAAGCAACCTAAAGAGTTATTACATTTTGCTGGTATGGTGCGTCAGATAATGCCGAAAGGCCTGCCTTTTGAGTTAAATCGTATCTTGAACTAATTGAATTAATAGGGCGCTGTATTAAAGAGGGTAAACGGTGTTATATAGAAGGTAATCATTTACCATTATCAGAGCGTAAAAATATAGCTCCGAAAACTAGTTAAAACTGACTACGTAATTTACCCACGTGTTTAATGGACTGTTGGTAGGGTGTCGTTGCAACATTAGCAATAGCGAAAACTACTGGCCTAGTTTTTATACCCAAAAAAAAACATCAAATATTGTCCCAAGGCAAGGGTCAGCATGTCAGTAATTTAGGAGTTGTAGAATAAAAGCTTCCCGAGAGAATCATAGATGTAACTTTGAATGAGTTGTAGGCGGTAAATTGATTTTATGTGAACTTATTTACCGCTACTTTTAGGTGATATTTAAAGTAAGTGTCAGTCTAGTTGTACTAGAAGCTTTTAAAGTTATAAGAAGATAATATTTAATGCTTCCAGATATATAAGCAAAAGAATAAGGATGAGTGATGGCCAAATTATTAATTCTTTGAACTTAGTCGAAATAAAAGGTTTTATTACTGGTGGGTATTTATTATAAAATTCGTCATATAATAGCTTTGTTATTTTGGACTGGACAGACTTTGATAACTCTAGTTTTTTTAGTAAAAAGTTTTGTTTGTCAGTAGCGTTATCAAACTCTTTCCAAGGAGGAGAAGTTGTTAGAACTTTTTTAATATCAATTATTTGGCTTGTTTTTAATTCAGTTATAGCATATCTTGCTAGCTGAGAATTAAGGTTTTTAATTCTAGTAAATTTCATCATTTGAATATTTAAAATAACAGCGTTCTCTTGCTTTTCATGCACTTCTTTACAATGTGCTTGCCAATCCTTCAGTGACTCAGTCAAGCAGTCTTCAATCTTTTTTAATATGTCTTCAATAGCACTTTTAGCTTCATTTCTTGATGTAATATGCCGACTGCTGTCTAAAATGATGTACCAGCCAATAATGATTGGTAATATTTTAGATAGTAAGTCAAACATTGGTGTCTCGTTTAGAGTTATATTCTCTTTCAGCTTCATGCATATAAAATTTTATTTCTTCTTTCCAGTCATTATGTTCACTAATTAAATTTAAATGCTGAAACACAAATAGCGGCTCAAATTTTTCACACCTAATTAGGTTAGCGAAAGCTTCGACTATAAAAGAAGAGCCATACTCATCATTAATTCCATCCAAATAAACATCGATTCGAGCACCATTTCTTAAGTGGGGAACTAAATAATCTTTTCTAAAATCTTCCCCATTACCAGGACCATCTTCATGGTACCTGCCGAGTGGTTCGAGTGTATAATCGCTTACTTTCACTGATATAGTCATGTAAAGTCCTTATTTAGTTCAAATATAGTCGCCATTGAACTAGAGTCCCCTTTATTGGGTTTTTAAATTCTTGGAGTTTGGAGTCAACCAATTCCGCGTTAGACATCCTGTAATAAATACCTGTATTTCCACTTAAGACTAGCAATTTATCATTACAGTTTTTCATGAACTTAATTGGTTTTATGATGTCTGTTGAACCCTTCCCCCTATCTGTTTGTCTAGTAGAAGTAATAGAAGCTTTCATTGCTTGTCTAATAAGGTAAGAGTCATCAGGCTTTCCTATCTGGTATAAAGGTTTAATGGTTGAAGGTATACCTAAACCTCTATCGCAAATACCAATATCAACATACTCACCAAACTCATCATTATCTTTATAAAAGTATGACCACCATTGAACATCTAATAAACGCGTTGGTTTACCATAAGCGTGATGGTAAACATTTAAGCAAGTTTCTTTAATTGCAGTGGCTAGTTTGTCTGGTAGTTTGCTCAGACCCAATTCTCGCTTCATTGCATCTTTAAGGAGTGTCGTGTTACTTAAATTTCCACAAACAAAACTCGACTGGCTCCATAAGTCTACTAACTTACCTTTTTTAGCAATACATAATGCTTCAGTAAACCCCAGATGCTCCATTTCTCTTCTAAGTAGCTTATATTTCGGTAGCTTAATTGTACATATCTTTTTTGAGCTATAGTGTTGTCTACCAGTAACAATTGCAAAAAGGTATAATGCAGTTAATGCGCATATCTTTTCACAATTTGTAAAGTCTAGTAAGAAACGCTTTTTATCACCTAAATGCTCTATTTTTAATAATAGCTTTATAGTTTCATCTCTGAGATTCGGGTTTGTAAAGCTTAATTCCCCTCCACAATCTATATATTCTCTTTCCATAAAGCTAAACCCAAAAATACATGTCAAAGTTTAATTTATATTAAATATACTTGTAAATCAAAAGCATTAGGCATATTTGCTGAAAATAAAAAACGCCTGAAAGTAAGTGAAGCAAGACTTTTAGTTAATAGGTTTAGCCTAGTGCAATATACGGGCTCGGATAGTGCCTTCAACTGCGCTTAGCTCTTTAAGTGCAACTTCTGACTGATCGGTATCTACGTCAATAACTACATAACCAATTGATTCATCAGTTTGTAAGTACTGAGCGGCAATGTTAATACCGTGCTGGGCAAACGCTTGGTTAATTTGCGTAAGTACGCCAGGGCGGTTGTGGTGTACGTGCAATAAGCGGCTACGGTTAGCAAGCTCTGGTAGCGAAACCTCAGGGAAGTTAACCGCTGTAATAGTTGAACCATTATCTGAGTATTTAGCTAATTTACCGGCAACTTCAATACCAATGTTTTCTTGCGCTTCTTGGGTTGAACCACCAATGTGCGGCGTTAAAATAACGTTGTCGAATTCACGCAGTGGCGATACAAATTCTTCTTCGTTAGATTTTGGCTCAACAGGGAATACATCAATAGCTGCGCCGCTTAGCTTTTTCTCGCTAAGTGCTTCGGCAAGTGCATCAATATCCACTACAGTACCGCGTGAAGCGTTAATTAGTATTGAGCCTTGTTTCATTACGGCAAGTTCTGCTGTGCCAATTAGGTTTTTAGTTTGCGGTGTTTCTGGTACGTGTAAACTAATAATATCAGCGCGCTGTAAAAGCTGTGTTAGGTTATGAATTTGTGTTGCATTACCTAAAGAGAGCTTATCTTCAATGTCGTAATACTCTACGTTCATACCTATGTTTTCAGCCATAATACCAAGCTGGGTACCAATGTGGCCGTAACCAATAATCCCGAGCGTTTTACCGCGCGCTTCAAACGAGCCAGTTGCTGTTTTTAACCAGCCGCCACGGTGCGCTGCTGCATTACGCTCTGGAATACCACGTAATAGTAATAGTATTTCGCCAAGTACAAGTTCAGCCACTGAACGAGTGTTTGAAAACGGTGCATTAAATACTGCAATACCGCGCTCGCGAGCTGAGTTTAAGTCAACTTGGTTAGTACCAATACAAAAACAACCAATGGCTACTAGCTTTTCAGCTGAGTCTAAAACTGCTTGGTTAATATGAGTACGAGAACGAAGCCCTACAAAGTGCACATCTTTAATACGCTCTTTAAGTTCGTCCTCAGGTAGCGATGTTTTTACGTAGTCGATGTTGCTGTAACCATTACGTTTAAGCGTTTCTACTGCGCTTTGGTGAACACCTTCAAGCAAGAGAATTTTAATTTTGTCTTTTGCTAACGATACCTTACTCATAACCTCATCCTATTTAATTTGTGGCCCATTTTTAGTGCCGATAATCACTTTATCAGCGCCGCGCATCGCAAATAGGCCGTTGGTAACTACGCCAACAATTGAATTAATTTGTGTTTCAAGTTGTTTGGCATTACTAATACTTAAATTGTGTACATCTAAAATAACGTTACCGTTATCGGTTACTACGCCTTGGCGGTACACAGGGTCGCCACCAAGTTTTAATAATTCACGCGCTACGTAGCTGCGTGCCATGGGTATAACTTCTACCGGAAGCGGAAAATCGCCCAATGTATCTACTAATTTTGTGTCATCAACAATACAAACAAATTGTTTTGCAACGGCTGCGACTATTTTTTCGCGGGTAAGTGCTGCGCCGCCGCCTTTGATCATTTCGTTTTGGGCATTAATTTCATCTGCGCCGTCTACGTATACATCAAGAGCATCTACATCGTTTAGCTCAAACACTTCAATACCTAACGCGTGTAAACGCGCTGTTGAAGCCTCAGAGCTAGATACCGCACCCTTTATGGTGTCTTTTACTGTGCCTAGGGCATCAATAAAATGATTTACGGTAGAGCCTGTCCCCACACCAACAATGGTGTTTTCTTTTACAAACTCGAGTGCAGCCCACGCAGCTGCTTTTTTTAATTCGTCTTGCGTCATTGTTATGCTCATATTTCAAATGTGTAGTGGGTGTTTATTACCAGTGATAAATTTTATCGGGAGTAATAATGGTTTTAAGTGGAACATCCCACGATTCAATTGGCAGTGCATCTACTTTTTGGCAGCTATGTGCTAAGCCTATAAGTTGCGGTTTTTGCCAATTGTAAGCGTGTAATTGCGCCAGTGTTTTATCGTAAAATCCACCCCCCATTCCTAATCTGTTACCTTGATTATCAAATGCTACAAGTGGCATCAGTAAGTAATCTAAATCAGTTAATGGGCATATTTGAGAGCAGTTCAGCTTAGGCTCCAAGATACCATAGCGATTTGCCCTCATGGGTGAGTTTTTTTCATAGCGTTGAAACAGCAAAGTAGCCCCATTAAATGGGTGTATAACGGGTAAGTAAAGGGTGTGGTCTTGTTGCCATAACTCATTAATTAACAATGATGTATCTAATTCTCCATCGTTACTAAAGTAAATGGCTATATGTTTTTTTGAGGCTGTTTTATCGCTATTTAGCTGTTGAGTAAAATTCAACTTTAACTGTGCCGCGGCTTTTTCTTGCTGTTTTTTTGATAGATTATTGCGTAATTGGCGAATAGATTGGCGTATGTGTGTACGTTTATTGCTCATTGTAATTACGCACCTTTGATTAAATAGACACTAAATCAGGATAAGCTAAGTAAACAGCAAGCACAATAAGTAGTAAAACGGCAGTGGCAATCAGTGAATATAACAAAGTATTGCTACGCGTTTTAACAGGTTCATCGAGCTGCTCGTCAAGCATAAGATCATCTTCTTGCCACTTATCGCTTTCGTCTGTAGGGCTTTTTAGCTCATTGGTTGGAAGTCTTTGTTCTAGCTCTTCTAGTTTTTCTTCTAGGCGGATCAGGCTGCTCGTTATGTAATCAAGGGCATCAAAAATCCGTTCATCACGCTGACTAGCTGCGCTAGGGCTTTGAGTGGGCAGCTCACCTGTGGCTTGTAACTTACTTTTAATGCCTAGGCTTGCCAGTAATTTGGCTTGCTTTAAGGCTTTGTCTTTATTGCTAGGTGCAAAGAGTGCTTTGCCATTAAAAAACTGAGTTACCTTATCTTCAGACGTTTTTAGCTTACTTGCTAAATTTACGCAGGCCGTTTTAGCCTCAGTGCCCTCGGCGAGTCCTACAAACATAACGCGAAAATTATTGGCCATTTACTTATCCCTTAAGCTTTTATTATGCAAAGAGTATATACCTAAAACCGTACGAAATTCGAGGGCTAGCTAATACCAATTTAATTCAAAATACGATTAGTTTAGCGTATTAAATAGCGCACTGACTGCGTTAAAATTATTTATATAAAATAACTGTACGCCGTAAATTCCTTTGTTATTGCACTATTTTTTGGGTGCTATGATAAACAACTAAATTAATGCAATTGATATAAAGCGCATAATTAGCCTTTGCTTTAGATATAAAAACGGCCCTTAAAAGGGCCGTTTATTATTTAATGCATTTTGGCTTAAAGGCCAGCAGCTGCGCGAAGTGCGTCTGCTTTATCTGTACGTTCCCATGGGAATTCGTCACGACCAAAGTGACCGTATGCCGCTGTTGGTTGGTAAATTGGGCGCTCTAAATCAAGCATTTGAATTAAGCCGTAAGGGCGTAGGTCAAAGTGCTCACGAATAAGCTCAATTAAACGACCTTCTTCAAGCTTGCTTGTACCAAAGGTTTCAACGCTGATAGAGGTAGGCTCTGCTACACCAATAGCGTAAGATACTTGTAGCTCACACTTATCAGCAAGGCCTGCAGCCACTACGTTTTTAGCTACGTAACGTGCAGCGTATGCAGCTGAGCGGTCAACTTTTGATGGATCTTTACCTGAGAAAGCACCACCACCGTGACGTGCCATACCACCGTATGTATCTACGATAATTTTACGACCTGTTAAACCACAGTCGCCCATTGGTCCGCCAATTACAAAGCGACCCGTTGGGTTAATGAAAAATTTAGTCGCGCTAGTAATAAGCTCGGCAGGAAGTACTGGCTTAATGATGGTTTCCATCACGGCTTCTACTAAGTCATTTTGCGAAATTTCTTCAGCGTGCTGAGTAGAAAGTACAACTGCATCAATACCTACAGGCTTGCCGTTTTCGTATGCAAAAGTTACTTGAGATTTTGCATCTGGGCGTAACCAGTTAAGCTCGCCGCTTTTACGTACTTGCGCTTGGCGCTGTACTAAACGGTGTGAGTAAGTAATTGGCGCAGGCATTAGTACTTCTGTTTCGTTACATGCATAACCAAACATTAAGCCTTGGTCGCCAGCACCTTGTTCTTCTGGGCTAGTACGGTCAACACCTTGGTTAATATCAGGAGACTGCTTACCAATTGTGTTTAAAATTGCACACGAGTCTGCATCGAAACCCATGTCTGAATGCGTGTAGCCAATTTCACGTACTGTTTTACGTGTAATTTCTTCAATATCAACCCATGCGCTAGTGGTAATTTCACCACCAACCATAACCATACCGGTTTTTACGTAAGTTTCGCACGCAACACGGGCATGAGAGTCTTGCTCTAGGATAGCATCAAGTACCGCATCAGAGATTTGATCGGCGATTTTATCCGGATGACCTTCAGAAACAGATTCAGAAGTAAATAAATGTTTTGCCATTGTATTTCTGCTCACAAATATTGCGCTTCACAAACGTCGGTATTAGCGCTAAAAAATTAAGGGGCGTATTTTATCTAAAACAAAACACCTTGCATAGTGTTTTTACGCCTAGACGTCTAAATAAAATGAGTAATAACTTTTCGGTCTTAAAAAATATTCATAATAGCCCATTTTTATGGGGTTTTTAATTGCACAGTGCACCCACATTAAGTAAGAATGGTTGCTATAACAGCTCTTAAGTTACTTAAGGGTATTAACGAACACATAAGTACCCGCGCAAATACACATAAAGGTAGGAGAATTCATGCCATCTCGCAAAGAACTTGCAAATGCTATTCGCGTCTTGTCAATGGACGCAGTACAAAAGGCCAAATCTGGCCACCCTGGAGCCCCTATGGGCATGGCCGATATCGCAGAAGTATTATGGCGCGATTATCTAAAGCATAATCCAACTAATCCAGAGTGGGCTGACCGTGACAGATTTATTCTTTCAAATGGCCACGGTTCAATGCTTATCTATTCTCTATTGCACCTAACTGGTTACGACTTACCACTTGATGAAATTAAAAACTTCCGTCAAATGCATTCTAAAACGCCAGGCCACCCTGAGTACGGTTATGCACCGGGAATTGAAACTACTACGGGCCCGCTAGGTCAGGGGATCACAAACGCGGTAGGTATGGCGATTGCTGAAAAAGCGCTTGCTGCACAATTTAACCGTGAAGGCCACGACATTGTTGATCACTACACATATGCATTTATGGGTGACGGTTGTTTAATGGAAGGTATTTCTCATGAAGCATGTTCACTTGCTGGCACATTAGGCCTTGGCAAGTTAGTGGCTTTTTGGGATGACAACGGTATTTCAATCGATGGTGAAGTTGAAGGTTGGTTTAGCGACGATACACCAGCACGCTTTAAAGCGTACGGCTGGCATGTAATAAGTGACGTTGATGGCCACGACAGCGATGCTGTTAGTGCTGCAATAGCAGAGGCTCAAAGTGTTACCGACAAACCATCACTAATTTGTTGTAAAACAGTGATTGGTTACGGTTCACCTAACAAATCTGGTAGCCACGATTGTCACGGCGCGCCATTAGGTGATGACGAAATTACAGCGTCTCGCGAATTTTTAGGCTGGTCTGGCGGTGCATTTGAAATCCCTGATGATATTTACGCACAGTGGGATAGCAAAGAAAAAGGTCAACAGCTTGAATCTAGCTGGGACGAAAAATTTGCAGCATACGCAAAGGCATATCCAGAGCTTGCAGCTGAATATAAGCGCCGTATTAATAACGAACTTCCAGGCGATTGGGCTGAAAAGTCTCAAGCGTACATAGAGCAACTACAAGCAAACCCTGCAAACCCTGCATCTCGTAAAGCGTCACAAAATGCATTAAATGCATTTGGCCCGTTATTACCAGAATTCATGGGTGGCTCAGCCGATTTAGCTGGCTCAAACTTAACAATTTGGGATGGCTCTAAAGGGCTAACTGCAGACGATGCAAGCGGTAACTACGTTTACTACGGTGTACGTGAGTTTGGTATGTCTGCAATTATGAATGGTATTGCCCTTCATAAAGGCTTTATTCCTTACGGTGCAACGTTCTTAATGTTTGTTGAATACGCAAAAAATGCGGTACGTATGGCTGCGCTAATGAAGCAACCAAGCATTTTTGTATACACGCACGATTCAATCGGCCTAGGTGAAGACGGTCCAACTCACCAACCGGTAGAGCAAATTGCTAGCATGCGTTTAACGCCAAACTTATATAACTGGCGCCCGTGTGACCAAGTTGAGTCGGCAATTGCATGGCAACAAGCTATTGAGCGTAAAGACGGTCCTACATCACTTATCTTTACTCGCCAAGGCCTTGAGCAACAAGCGCGTGACGCTCAGCAATTAGCTGATGTTAAAAAGGGTGGTTACATCCTTAGCTGTGACGGCGAGCCAGAGCTAATTATTATTGCTACAGGTTCTGAGGTGCAGCTAGCACAAGACTCTGCCACAGAGCTACGTAGCCAAGGTAAAAAGGTACGTGTTGTATCTATGCCATGTACTGATGTATTTGAAGAGCAAAGCGCACAGTACAAAGAAAGCGTACTACCGTCAGCCGTTACACGCCGCGTAGCAGTAGAAGCTGGTATTGCTGATTACTGGTACAAGTACGTGGGCCTAAATGGCGCAGTAGTAGGTATGACTACCTTTGGTGAGTCGGCACCTGCTGGCGAGCTGTTTGAGTACTTTGGCTTTACAGTAGAGAACATTGTAAATAAAGCAAACGAGTTGTTTTAACCGTTAGCTTTAATATTTAAAAGCCCGCCCTGTGTAAAACAGGGCGGGCTTTTTTGTTTGCTGACTGAGTTATAAAGCGGCGTAGTAGCCTTAAGATACTGCATCACACTGCTTGTAATACGTAGTACTTTTTTAGCTTAAAGCCTTTTGTGTTTTAATTTCAGATGAGTAATTTTCACAGCGCTTTTCTTGCAAGGCTATGACCTATCAGGCAAGGTGGTGGCCGATTAAATAAAATAATACAACAGGAGTGAGGATGTCTCAGTTTGAAAATGTAAGCGTAATTAAAAAAGCGAACGTGTATTTTGACGGTAAAGTATCAAGCCGTACCGTGGTATTTAACGATGGCACAACCAAAACGCTAGGTTTTATGCAACCAGGCGAATTTGTATTTGATACAAGCAAAAAAGAACTCATGGAGCTGTTAGGCGGCCAATGGGACATTTTATTACCGGGCGAAACGCAGTGGAAAACATTTATCGCGGGCGAATCATTTAACGTTGATGCCAATGTGAGCTTTAAAGTAAAAGTGAGTGATTTTGCTGACTATTGCTGTTCGTACACAGACTAAACGCTAAAGGCTAGACGTCTGAAAGCCCATATTTTATGGGCTTTGCATAAACTTTGCACAACTTATAATTTAAATCAGTTTAAGTAACAAATTAATTTCAAAAATCAGTGCTTTTTCCTTGTGTTAATCTAAATAGCCCCCAATACTATTTATGAGGTAACAAATAAAAGGATACCCTATGAAAATTAATCTTTCTGGTCACCATGTAGACGTTACTAACTCTATTAGAGAGCATATCAACGAAAAGTTTTCAAAAATCGAGAGCCACTTTCCATCACTTATCGCACTCGACATTATATTGTCTAAAGAGCATCACAAAATCCAAGCAGAAATTAGCACAAATTACGAAGGTGCGCGTATATCGGTAAAAGGGGAAAACGAAGTTATGTACCCGGCGATTGCAAGCGCAGCTAAAAAACTCGATGCAGCACTAAAACATCGAAAAGGGCAAATAAAAGCAAATTTACATGAAAAGCCTGTAAGCACAACGCCAGAAATAGCGCACGAAATCATCCAAGAGATGGAACTAAAATAAGATTTAGTCCCAAAGTACTATAAAAAAGAGCCTTACGGCTCTTTTTTATTGCCTTTAATTTAGGTAAGTTATGCAGCCTTCGGTGTTATTAATTATGAAAATTAATAACCAGAGCGAATGACACACATAATTTGAGAAATTAATGCAGCAAACACACACCTCTTGGAAATCTCGATTGGGCGCACTAGGCCCTGGTATCTTAATGGCAACCGCAGCAATTGGCGGCTCTCACTTAGTTGCATCTACTCAAGCTGGCGCGCTATTTGGCTGGCAACTGTTTTGGCTAATTCTCGTTGTTAACGTATTAAAGTACCCATTTTTTCGCTTTGGTATGGAATACACCTTAGCAACCAAAAACAGTTTGGTAGAAGGCTATAAAAATAAAGGGCCTGTCTATTTTTATAGTTTTATTGGCTTAAATATACTGGCCGCCATAGTTAATACCGCAGGGGTGTTATTACTGACTGCAAGCTTGCTGCATTATGCACTGCCAATAGTGATAGAAGTCACGCTACTGTGTTGGATATTACTCGGTGTGAGTTTAGCTATTTTATTACTTGGGCACTTTAAAGCGCTCGACAGCGTTGCTAAAGGCATTATGGGGCTATTAACGCTTGCTACTGTTATTGCGCTGCTTATCGCGTTTAGTAACGGCCCAATGGCACCAGCTGATTATGTTGGCCCGTCTCCGTACGAGCTGGCTATGCTGAGTTTTATGGTCGCGTTAATGGGCTGGATGCCAGCACCCATAGAAATATCAGCGCTTAGTTCGCTTTGGCTTAAAGAAAAACAAACTCAGCAAACGGTTACTAAAAGCCAAGGCTTATTCGATTTTAACGTAGGCTATTGGCTAACAGCCTGTTTAGCATTGGTATTTTTTAGCTTAGGTGTGCTGGTGCAATACGGGCAAAGCAGCAGTATTGAGCTTGGCGGTGTTGCCTTTGCTAAACAGCTTATTGATATGTATGCACTGACTATTGGCGAGTGGGCAAGGCCGCTTGTATCAGCCATTGCTTTTTTATGTATGTTTGGCACTACACTCACCGTGCTTGATGGCTACGCCCGTACACTTAACGAGTCACATAAACTACTTGGCTTTAAGCAATCTAAATACAGTTTAAATATTTGGTTAGTACTGCAGGCATTTGCCGGTATGGCAGTGATTTTATTTTTTAAATCGGCCCTTGGCCCCATGCTTACCTTTGCCATGACACTTGCTTTTGTCACCACCCCCGTTTTTGCATGGCTTAACTTTAGTTTAGTGCGCTCAGAGCCGGCCATTAAACACAGCGTACTATTGCGCAGCTTAACATGGTTAGGCTTAGTGTACTTGGTTGGTTTTGCTGTTGCGTTTGTGGTGTGGAAGCTAGCAGCCTAAATATAGCTATTTGCTTTAGGGCTTTAAT